>SKJJ01000172.1 GCA_007115975.1 Chitinispirillum sp. | reverse complement strand
CCTTCCGTTAACGGTCACCTCTGAAAAACCGAACATCTCTTTAATCCAGAGCAGGGTTTTATGGTGGTAGAAAAAGACGTGTGTGGGATCATCCTTGTAATACCATTTTTCAAAATTGATCTCTTCAGAAAACAGGTCGGTCATGCAGTACAGTTTTCCGCCAGGGTTGAGCAGGTTTTTGATTAGGATGAACTCTTTGTTCGGTTTGTAAAAATGCTCTATTACTTCACAACAAATAATGTAGTCGTATTTTTCGCAAAGCAGGGCAGGATAGTTGGCAAAGTAGGGATCGTACTGACGGACAGAAAATCCGTTTTCGGTTAATACCTTCGATATTACCGGTCCGGAGCCGGATCCGAAATCCAGGCCCTTGTGATTCGGGGTGAAATCTTGAAGAACATTAGAAGTGATGGGTGAAACAAATTTCTGATATCTGGGGTCATTGACATCGTTGTTATGTTCCTTGTATCGGCTGAGTTCTTCATCTTTGTCCGGGAGGTATGACCTGTCGAGAAAAAGGCCGTTGCAAACGGAACAGAGGTAATAGGGCTTGGTTTTTTGGAAGTACAGATTACTTGATCCATTACATAACGGACATTTTATATTAGCAATACTTTGTGTGTTCAATTGTTAGTGTCATTTCGTGTTGAACAGTAATTAACAAAAAAACTCTCATAAAAAATACACTCTGTAACACATTTGCAAAATAGTCAGCCCAGAAAGACTCTCCTTTTTTGATATTACATTAAACAGTAATACATTATATTAATGAATAATTTTACGTTCGGTTATACAATGTATATAACTCAAATTGTCTGTTGTACTTTTACCTTTCGGAGTCTCCAAAAATGAAGGTTTTCTCTAAAAAAGTGTGTTTTTTAGGTTTTTTTGTAGTGTTGATGCTGAATACTGTTCGGGCAGATGATCTGATTGGACGTAAGGCTCCGATTTTCCGTCTTCCGATTCAGAATGCGTCTCAAGGAGAACGTTTTCAAATGGATGACTGGCTCTCTGCGGACAGTCAGTATGCTGTGGTTGTTGCATTTTTTGCAACGTGGTGTGCGCCTTGTTGGTTAGAACTTCCATTTTTACAGTCTGTAACCGATTCGCTTTACGATGAAGGGCTTAGAGTGGTGTTTGTCTCGGTAGATAATCCCTATGGTGCAGAACAGGTGAAAATGGTTGAGAGCCTTGAGCTCACAGGACCAGTCATACACGACCGGTTGGGTATAGTCGCAAGGCGTTTTGAGTTTCCTGGGACTCTGCCTTACACCGTTTATATAAACAAAAAAGGAGTTGTTTCATACATCTCAACAGGGTATACTCCTGAGATGAATGATGAGCTGCTTGAGAAGATAAACAGCATTCTGAACCAATCGTGAATAAAGGGGTTACAATGAGAATAGGAATTTTGACCGCGGTATTGCTTCTTTCTGGGGGTATGTTTCTTTCGGCATTCGGAGAAAAGTCGATTGCGGTTATGAACCTCAGATCAGAAGAGCTCAGACCTACCGATTGCATTGCAGTGACTAATTATCTGACAACGGAACTGCAGAAGATCAAAGGTTACCGGATTTTGGCCTGGGATGATGTGACCAATATGCTGGAGCATCAGGCTGGAAAGCAGGCACTGGGGTGTGAGGATGATGAGTGTCTTGCGGAGATCGGTGGAGCACTGGGAGTTGATTATATCCTTGCGGGTGATATCGGCAGTATCGGTGACCGGTTCTTGATGAATTTGAAACTGATCAACATAAACAGGGCTGCGACTGAACGGAGAGCTTCAACCATTGTGGAGGGCAATATTGGTCTTTTGATGGACAGGTTGCCGGCGATGGTGGGGGAGATACTGGAGATTGAGACTCAGCAAAAAATTCCGGAGGTGGTGATAGATCAGACTTTGGAGTTATCAAAAGAGCCTAATAGTATGCAGCTTACTCCAATTGATCAGCCTGAGACCAGGGAGGGGAGAGTTAGGTTCAGTCTTGGTGCTGGTTTCAATTTTTCTCAGGGATGGTATCACTTTGCTGATTACACCAATACAATACAGTCGTATGGGTTTTCCGTGTCACCTGGTTTGAAATTTAGCCGAAGCCGTCTTAATCTGGAGCTGACTATTGTTGGCGGGGAAAATGTTATGGATGGTTACATCGAAGTTCCGACTCACACGTTTACAGCCGGTGGCGGGTTGGTCTGGTATCTTGAAACGTGGCGTATAGCTGACATTATTACTATCGCTCCTGGACTGGGTGCTGGTTTCTGGTACACTGAAGACGAGATCGCTGAGAAAATAGGCAGGATCAACGACACGCACTATCTTAAAACCTACCAATTTGGAGCGCTTTACCTGCGGGTTAAAATTGGGCGTGATACAAACTGCCTGTTCTTTGATGTTGGCCAGATTGTAGGTACTGATGCTGAAGTCGGTTCCAAAGAACGCTTATTGTACAGAGTGCCTCCCATTATGCAGTTAAGGGCAGGGTATGAGAGGACGTTTTGATACGAATTAATAATTAGGAATTTGTACTGCCGGGAGGTCTCCCCCTTGAGGCTTGGTTCGGCTACAGTGTAAGTTCGCGTTCGGGGGGACCACCAGCGGGAGTGCCGGGTTAGGAAAGGGATGTGACTTTTGGCTTTGTGACGTTACTCCTTTCCACAAATTTACAGACAAGTGAGAAACCCGGTGCCCATAAAAATACTACTGAGCACGACGCGCCAGGGGGGACGGAATGTGGACAATTCCGATTGTCCAGTACATCCAAAAAGTGGAGCATTCCGATGCGCAACGCTACAAACGGTACCGAGTGAAGCGAGCATGGAGGAGAACCGG
>SKJJ01000119.1 GCA_007115975.1 Chitinispirillum sp. | reverse complement strand
CTGAACCGAAACCGGTTCCAAATGAAGTGTGGATCAACAAACCTGAAGTGAAAATACAACAGGTGGAAACGGTAACTAATATTTAAGGTAGATTTGTCTCATTTTTATTGACAGGTTCCGTTAACAGAAAATTCTGCTATTCTGACTTAAGTATGGAAAGTTAGAAAAAAGAGTGTTGGACCCGATTTATGCACAGAAGAACCTGCTCTTTACCGCAAACTACTTCCCCTTAGGTTTTCTAAACTCCACAATCTTATCTCCACTCGCCTTTGGACTCTCTTTAACAGTTCTGCTCTTCTCTTCACCACCCTTATGCGGCTCAAGGGTGTTCACCTTCAGAATCCTTATCTCACGGTCACGCTGAGGACTGAAAAATCTTCCCTTTACTGCGTGTGGAGGCTGCAGTTTAATAACCTGTTCTGATGGTGGAAAAGTCACAAGTGAGGCAAAATGCATCCATAACCACTTGCCGAGGGGTTTGGAATCCTCGTCGAGTGTGTATCCGGTGCACAGTCCGTATCCGCTGAACTGCCACCCTTCCTCTTCACAGAGCACTTTGTTTTCCGGGATATCCCGTATCAGCATACAGAACAGATCGCCCTCATAGGCAAAATCGGTGATTTCGTCATCCTGGACATAACGGGCTGCCCAATCCACTATTTCCTGTTTTGTTAGACCCATATACACACCTATGTATTTAGAGGAGACAACATCCAATCAGAATCGTAGAGTAAATTAACTTCCATGTTGGGTAAAATCAAACTTGTTTTTTTTGAATTCAGCATAGCCTTAAAAACTTACCTTATAACCGTATAATTGTGTTTACCCAGAGACCAAAAAGTCGTATAATAAAGACATGCTGATATGGTGTTTATTAGAGAGGAGTAGTCATGATTTGCGAATCCGATGGAGAATATCTGCGCTCATCCTGTGGGTGCTTTCGAAAAAATGAGCCCACAATTACAATTATAAAACTATTACTCCCGGTTTTTATACTTGTTACATTTGCAACTGCTAAACAATGGGTACTCGTTTGGAGTGATGAGTTTGATGTAGAGGGTTATCCTGACCCGTCACGATGGCGCTACGAGGAGGGGTATGTGCGCAACGATGAAGCGCAGTACTTTACCAGAGAAAGACTTGAAAATGCCAGGGTTGAAGATGGTAAACTGATTATTGAAGCACATCGGGATAACTGGAACGGACAGGAGATCACCTCTGCAAGCCTTCATACCGCTCACCGGGGAGATTGGCTCTACGGACGCGTTGAAGTGAGGGCAAAAGTGCCGCAGGGAACAGGGACCTGGCCAGCAATATGGATGATGCCTACTGACAGTGAATACGGATACTGGCCGGCTAGTGGCGAAATTGACATTATGGAGTATGTTGGCTTTATGCCCGAATTGCTTCACGCTAACGTTCACACCGAGGCTTATAACCACACCCTGGGAAATAATTCTGGCGCAGCCTTCACTGTTTCCCAACCATGGGAGAATTTTGTTTTATGGGCAATTGAGTGGTGTCCAGAAGAGATCGTCTTTTTTTACGAACAAGAAGAGGTGTTTCGCTATATAAACCAAAATACGGGAAGTACACAATGGCCTTTTGACAAGAGGTTCTATCTGATTCTGAATTTAGCAATAGGAGGCTCATGGGGTGGAACGCAGGGGATTGATACCACCATATTTCCCGCACGGTTCGAAATCGATTATGTTCGTGTATACCAACTCGCACAACCTGGCCCCTACACCGTGAATACCACTGTTTCAGGATATGGAACTGCATCGGTAGAGCCGTCTTTACCCCATTATGACAGCGGAGCAACTGTTCAGCTTACTGCAACACCCGATCCGGGATTCCAGTTTTCACGATGGTCTGGTGGTTACACCGGAAGTGAAAATACTGTCTCTCTTTCTGTCGATAGATCCATATCGGCCATTGCTCACTTTTCTCATCCCAATGAACTCCTTTGCAACGGGGGTTTTTTCGAATCTCTCTTTTGTTGGGGCTACTGGGCAAATAATGACGCAGTTGTTGTTGCTGGTGCACTGGATGGGGTCTGCTCTTTGACGGTCCAGACTTCGGGGGATAATAGCTGGGATATTCAGTTTGCCCAAAGTAATATACCACTGATTTACGGCCATAGCTATCTTCTCTCCTTTCGAGTACGTGCAACAGAAGAGAGCGAAATAGTGGCTAATCTGCAACTTCGAGAAGGCCCCTGGACAACCTATTTCTCCACTGATATAGACCTGACCACGGAATGGGAAACATATCAGATCGAGTGGAGTATGAATTCACCCGATGATTCTCTGGCAAGGTTGCTTTTCAACTGTGGAACGGCTGAGGGTACTATCTATTTATCTGATGTGTCTCTGGTCGACGTTACAGCTTATACTGGCCAGAGTTATCTCCAACCCCGTCTGCTTCGGGCACCCTCTCCCAAAATCAAACTAAGCGGAAAAACACTTTATGTTGATATGAGAAGCTATTCTGGCAGTGGTACTGAAACAGTTCGTCTTTTCCAGACAAACGGCCGGGTTATCTTCACCTCAACTGTTCAAAAAGGACAAATAGTTCATTTAAATCTTCCGGCCCGGCTCTCAAAAGGATTCATCATTGCACAAATTGATAATTCTGTATCCTTTATGCTGACCCCAGAGATTATGCAATAGCGGAAGGTACTTATGTTCCATGCCCGGTATCTTTTGGGTACGGTTTGGTTGTTTTAGAGTCCATCTAAACACAACTAATCAGATCTGTTTGCTAAGTTGATAGGGAACAGCCACATCAAAGAACAGCATAAATACTTAATCACCGCAATTTTTCCAGTTCTGTTGTAGTCCCCGATTTAAGAATCCACCGCCAAATACCGATACATATATTATAGTAAATATCGAAAATGTCCAAAACAGGTCTTCTTATGGATTATATCACCCGCTTTCTGCTGTTGTTGGTTTTTACAGGGGTATTTGTCACCTGCAAAACCACTCCTACAGGGCTCTCTACATATCAACCCCCTGTAACGTTTGCAGGGTATCTTAATGGTGCGTATGACAGTCTCACCGGTAACAGCAACTGGCCCAATACGTCAACACTGGTAGGGGATACTGTGCGGTTATATTTCTACTCGAGTGATTTTTCGGAAGAAAACCGTATCCGTAAGGGTGACATACTGAGGGTAGATATATGGCCTGGCAATGATGGACCTGTGTTGGGCAACAAGACGATGTTTGTTAATTTGTCGAGGTACGAAGAAAGAAACGCTACCTATACTATACACCCGTCTGATCCTTCTATCCAAGGACATGCTGTGCGTGCTCAAGTAAATCAACTTCACCGCAGTACAGGATCAAAAATTAACATTGAAAACTTTTTTGTAAGCTCTCAGCCCGTTTCCGGAACCAATGCACCGGAACTCAAAATCACCAAAGGAACAATAATCGGAGATATAGAATGAAATCAAAATTTTTCTGCTTTCTGTTCACTACCTTTGTTTCGGGCATACTGGCCCAAACTTCCCCCAACGGCTTCAATGATGCCCCCTGGGGGAGTGCGCCACAGGAGGTGCAACAAATTGTTGATGGTGACGGGTGGCAGCCGGATCCTGTTGCAGATAACTTCCCCCAGGAGATGAATGTCACTGTGTTCAGAACCAATGCTCTGGTGGCCGGTTACAATGCTCAGGTGCAATATTTCTTCTACCAGGATCAGTTTTTTCAGGCTACCGTACGATTCGACTTCGATGACCTTGCTCACTATGATTTTAACTACAATGTGTTCAGAAGTGTAAATGAATATTACATGGAGATCAGAAACAGAACGCTGCTCTTCACTCAGGATATCTATTCCCTGCTTCGTAAAAAATATGGCAGAAGGCAACCCGTTTTCAGGGGTCTTGATCCCCGTCTGATTTTCACGAGACTGGATGCATACCTCAAACAGGAACGCTGGAACTTGCGCTACCACCCCTATGAGTTCTACCAGAGAATCGTAACTGCTGCTTATGCAAGATGGGACTTCCCCAAGACAAGGGTCATTTTCTCCGTCAATATCTCTGCCCCCGATGAACGATTCGACTATCAGCTCTCAGCGGTTTCCCTTGATCTTGAGAGAATTATCTCTGGCGAGCTAGACCGGATGAGGATGAGAGGGCTGTAGACTGGGACGTTGATTACTGGCAGCTTGGTTTATATATGTAAGATTAGAAATAAAACGCAGAGGGCGCCCGTTCTCCGTAGCAGACTACTGCCAGCCCTCCGCACGCTACGGGAGGCGGGCGAAGGACGAGCAGAGGAAGAGAAATGAAATCGGTATAAGAGGTAGGAAGTATGAGGAAGCCGAACTGTAACTGATCTCCTTTTTCTTAAAACTTAATTATTTTTACTCTGCGCTCTTCCTCTGCGAACTCTGCGTTTTATATTTACCTTCAATCAACGGCACTCTATCAATGAGCAGCCCTCTTACCCACAAGGAGATAAAATGAACTTCGTAATAGTATATATAACAACCAAAGACCGTTCAGAGGCTGCCGCAATAGGGAAGGCCCTGGTTGAAGAGCGCCTTGGCGCCTGCGCGAATATTATTGATGGGATGAGCTCGGTTTACCGATGGGAAAATAGGGTCGTTGAAGATAACGAAGCCATACTTATAGTAAAGACCCGTGAGAGCCTTTTCGAGAAACTGCTTGCACGCGTAAAAGAGCTGCATTCATATACCTGTCCGTGTGTTGTTGCCATGCCCCTGTTAAAGGGAAACGGTGACTATCTGAGCTGGCTGGAAGAGCAAACAACGCCGGTTTGATCTGGTCTAACACCAGGAATCCTCTCGTAATGAACAATGCGGGCGGTAAGAGAACCGAATCCCACTTTAGATCGTATCTGTATGGGGATTTTGTGCTCATCATCGGTAACCCAGATCTCCATTTGGTCTCTGCGATTGAATGCACGCCCTTCACCAACAAGTTGTGGTTCGATCCGTATGGTGTTAAATTTCCCTAAAGTACTGTTGATCTCCCCGCCTTTTCTGATCCGAAAAGTTATGGGATTTACCTCCCGACTCATGAGAAGGTCTAGTGTGTGGTTGCTTCCCCGTTTCAGGTCCATGGATCGAACCTTATACAAGATAGAGAGATAGTCATGTACAACCGATGGTGTCTCCTCTATCACCACTGACCTTCTGCCTTCAATAAATACCCTGTTTTGGAGCGGATCATAGGCGATATACCCGTCTGATACGTAATTGCGTTCTCTTAGATGCTGTTCGAAAAAAATTGGGTATAATCCGTCCGCATCAACCCACGAGATAACGTAATCACGCACTCTGTAAAAAGCACTCACAAAATTATTGGACAGTGCTTTTGCACTGATGCGGATAGTGTTGGTGGCTTCATGAGGTTGTGCTTCAATAATGAGATACCCAGCCTTGAAAAGTCCCCATGTCACTTCGTAAACCATCTTTTCGCCACTGACAAAAGGACCGCTCTTCACCCTCCTTAGGGGCTGTGAAGGCCGGGTCACACCATGCTCATTTTTTACCGAATCGATAAATGCCTGCGTAAAGGGGAATGAGTCTACCTCTGTAGATGCATTTCTCCAAAACAAATCATCATTGGCAACTGCAGGAAGAGAAAATATGCATATTGCCAAAATGAAAATAGCTGCTGAACCGGTGTGCCCAATTATCTCCTTCATAACCACCTCTTTAGTTACTGCTTGTTATATCAGCCTCTGTCCTTAATGAACGCGATTATTGAACGATCGTAGGTCTTTTCACCCTCTTTGCTGAAAAAACATCCTGGAATTTCACCTGCCCCACGGTGATAGCTGATACACTGACAGCATTTACCTTTCCTGCTGCAGGGGTAGGTGCAACTGCAGCTTGTTGTTGGATTCTGACAATCACTCATGCTTTACTCCCTTCATGTTTGAGTTGATGAATCGCTTATTGACTCTTTCTTTGTATCGTTTCGTAATCTGCTTTCACCATTATATCCACCAACTCCTCAAAGCAGACCGACGGCTGCCAGGACAGTTTTTCTTTGGCTTTGGTTGGATCGCCCAAAAGCAGTTCAACTTCTGCCGGTCTGTAATACTTAGGATCTATTCTGATAATGGTTTTGCCCGTTGATGCATCTATCCCCTGCTCATCTTCCCCCTCACCCTTCCATTCAACGGTGATTCCAAGGGAGTAGAATGCTTTTTCAATAAACTCCCTTACCGAATGCATCTCTCCTGTTGCAATCACATAATCATCTGCTTGCTGCTGTTGAAGCATCATCCACATCGCCTGAACATAATCGGGGGCATAGCCCCAGTCACGCTTGGCATCGAGATTTCCCATGTAAAGGCACTCTTTCTTGCCTGCCTTTATTGCCGAAGCTCCAAGGGTGATTTTACGGGTGACAAAGCTTTCGCCTCTGCGGGGGGATTCGTGATTGAACAAAATACCGTTTGATGCGTGAATGCTATATGCTTCCCTGTAATTGACAACGATCCAGTAGGCATACAGTTTTGCCACTCCATAGGGAGATCGTGGATAAAAGGGAGTTGTTTCGCTCTGAGGGACTTCCTGGACTTTTCCGTATAACTCCGATGTTGATGCCTGATAAAATTTTGTGTTTATCCCACTGTCTTTGATCGCATCCAGAATCCGCAATGTCCCAACTGCATCTACATCCGCGGTGTATTCCGGAACTTCAAAAGAGACACGCACATGTGACTGTGCTGCAAGGTTATAGATCTCATCGGGCGCCACCTTCTCAAGCATTCTGTTCATGTTGCTGCTGTCGGACATATCGCCGTAGTGAAGAAAAAAACTGGTTTTTTTGCCGTGCGGGTCGTTATACAGATGATCTATACGGCTGCGGTTGAAGTAGCTTGCCCTGCGTAGCATTCCATGCACTTCGTACCCCTTTTGGAGCAGAAGCTCTGCAAGATAGGATCCATCCTGGCCGGTAATACCCGTTATAAGTGCCTTTTTCTTCATCATTTGTCCTGTGCGTTAGACGTGTATAGGTGAAATTATCCAGACATTAAATATAAATCCTATACATCGTTATGTGTGTTTATGTGAAACCCCAACCTACGCTACGCAATTTTTTTCTATTACGTATATATGACGCAAGAATTGAAAAAATCCGCTATAGGGGATTGTTTTTTCCTGAAATGATGAGTTCTGACACCGATGTCGTTGTCGTAATCCTCAACCGCCGTCTATTTATCCCCTTGTCTTACCGGTACCAACTCCATCGCTCTTCAACAGCTTCGCGGTGGAGATGAACAGAATCGGAATTTTTAAACAGCGGTATCAACGCTACTCCTGCAATGAATCCTCCCACATGGGCCCAGAATGCAATACCCCCTGCATCCGGATCAGCCCTAAGGGCAGGCAGGGCTCCCAGAAACTGAATCAAAAACCAGTAGCCAAGCATTAGATAGGCGGGAACCACGATCCTCGTGATAAAAAAGCCCAGAAATACCAACAGATGAACCGGTGCCTTTGGGTAGAGCACGGCATAGGCTCCCATCACCCCGCTTATTGCCCCCGAAGCCCCTATCATCGGCACCTGGCTTTGAGGATTGGAAAGTATCTGTGCACCGCCTGCAGCCAAACCACACAAAAGATAAAAAATCACGAATCGTATTCTGTTGGTGGAATCTTCAATATTGTCCCCGAAAACATACAAAAACCACATATTGCTGATTAAATGAAACCAGCTGCCGTGAAGAAACATGGAAGTGAAAAGAGTGTGCCAGTTCCTTTGTTCACCAATCACACAAACCGTGTATCTGCTTATGGTTATGCGACTGCCCTCTTCGATTGTACCCAGCAATTCTCCTGGTATCAGACCAAACAGGCAAACCGAACGGCTTAAAGCTGGCTCACTCCCCATCCCCTGGATAGATACCCAGGCTGCTGCGTTTAACCCAATTATTATAAAGGTAAGCAGTGAAGTGCGGAAAGTCGGATTCTCATCTCTTAAAGGAAACATTTTAAGCGATTTTTCTGGTGATTATGGTTTTTTGGCTTCTGAAATTGTAAACGATTCCGCTCTTACAAATCATTCTCCTCTCTTTTGAAATCAATAATCATGCCGTCGGTGGTGGAATCGTACAGAGGTGATAAGTTGAGACCTGATGTTGCCGCTCACACTGAGCGCTCCCGTCTTCGACTGGGAGCTCAGGGTGAGCGGCAACAGAAATCAGCATACCAGTCATAGTATTTTCCTTAAGTTGATGCTAATGCCACTTTACGTCGGGATTCCGATTGGCCGAATCCAAGTGTTCCTATAACTCACCAGAAAAAAACAGGAACCCTTCAACCCCCGATTTAACATCGGGACTCAGGGTGAGCGGATCAAGAAATTGACCTTAACTTAACACCTATGTGATTTAGGATGCATAACAAAAAGGAGCCGCGGACGTAACCAAACACCTATCTGAATTCTTACCAATAGTTCTATCCTCTTGCATAACAATTTTCTCAAATCCGGCGCGTATACACCGAAAAATACCAGAAAATTTCTTTTTTGTACCGTGATTGTGCGGAGAATACCCTTTGCTTCACCTGTTTTTCAGACACCACAGTCAGATCTGGTTTAAGGGAGACAGCTTCTTTTATACCAGTATCCTTGCAGCTGCCTACCTCTTGGACCTTTTTTGTTTGATGTGGATAGTTACAACTGCCTACATTTTTAATTACAAATTGAACAAAATTAAATCTTAATGCCGGCTATTCCGGGTTAACTATGGATAGCAATTAGAAAATTGTGTGTTGTCGGGAAATCGGCCGCCAGACCGATGGAAAAGGAAAATGACCCCCACTCCACTCACCTCGGCCGCCGGGTCGGAATCACAATCGACTTTAAAAGAAACGATTGCGAGGCCGCGGCCGACCGCGACTCCGATAAGAGAGGAATAGGGTGCTCAGTGATCCTTTAAACTGAATCCTCACAAAAAAGCTCTCCCGGTTTACGGAGAGAGCTCTTCATACCAACACTAAAGTACGTTCCTCAGTTCAAAATAGCCTTAAGATCCTCCTCCACAGTTCCTATTGGTTTTAGATCAAACTCCTTTACCAAAAAATCAAGAACGGTAGGGGAGATAAATGCCGGCAGGCTGGGTCCGATTCTTATACCCTTTATCCCAAGTGACAGAAGAGAAAGCAGGATCACCACCGCTTTCTGCTCGTACCATGAAAGGATAAGTGAAAGCGGCAGCTCATTTACTCCAACATCAAATGCTCCGGCCAGTGCCTGGGCAATCTTTATGGCTGAGTAGGCATCGTTGCACTGCCCAATATCAAGCAGGCGCGGAATCCCACCAATTGTCCCGAATTCAAGATCATTGAAACGGAATTTGCCACAGGCAAGAGTAAGAATAACACAGTCATCGGGTATCGTCTGAGCCAGTTCTGTGTAGTAGTTGCGCCCCGGCTTTGCCCCGTCACAACCTCCAACCAAAAAGAAATGACGAATAGCACCCTGCTTTACAGCATCGATAACCTTATCCGCCACTCCCAACACAGCATTACGTCCAAAGCCGGTCACCAGACTCTTTCCATCTCTCTTTGGCAGACCTCCCAACGCCTTTGCTTTCTCAATCACAGGGGCAAACTGATGGTCGGTCACATGCTTAACCTCCGGCCATGCAACAAGCCCCGTTGTGAAGACATTTTCGATATAGCTGGAACGGGGTTTCTGTATGCAGTTGGTGGTAAAAAGAAATGCTGCAGCAACTCCGTCAAATTCATTTTGCTGATTTTGCCAGGCTGTGCCGAAATGTCCCGCAAGGTGTTTATACTTCCTGAGTCCGGGATATCCATGTGCAGGAAGCATCTCTCCGTGCGTGTACACATTGACACCCGTCCCTTCGGTCTGCTTCAGCAACTCTTCAAGATCAAGAAGATCATGCCCGGTAACCACTATCGCAGGCCCTTCTCTCCACTCCGTTGAAACGTTAGTCGGCTCTGGGTGACCATATCTGGTGGTATGTGCTTCATCAAGAATTTCCATTGTTGTGATGTTTACCTCACCACACTTCATGTTCAGACTCACAAGCTGCTCGACAGTGGGTTCTTCATCATTCAAAGCGGCCAGAGCCTCATGAATATACGCAAATATTGTGTCATCGGTTTTTCCCAGAATGTGTGCGTGGTCTGCGTATGCTGCCATCCCCTTCAATCCATAAGTGAGCAGCTGCTGTAATGATCGAAGATCCTCATTGCTCTGTGTCGCCAAAACGCCGAACTGCTCCCCCTGAGCGATAAGCTCATTGGCGGTCTCTGCCGGAACAAACTTGGCCGCCTCAGGCAGAACGTTTAACTCTTCCTCAAAATGAGACTTGTACTGACTCAGGAGCTGCTCCTTTACACCGTACCCTTTTTTTACCACCTCTTCCAGACGCTCTGTATCGAAATCCACATTTGTAACGGTCGTAAAGAGCGCCTTGATGGCATAGATATCGGCATCATGGTTTATCACCCCTTTTTTCCTCAGCTCGTTTGCCAGATACCCTATCCCTCTAAGCTGGTAAATCACAAGATCCTGAAGAGCTGCCACATCCGGTTTTTTCCCGCACACTCCTGATACGTCACATCCTGTTCCTTTTGACGCCTGTTCGCACTGAAAACAAAACATTCCCATCTTTTCCTCCTCATAAAAAAATTATTGATAATTGTTGCTTTACTACCATCCCATTAAGTTTTCAAAATGTTTAATACAGAGGCCTGTGTCGGCAATTGGCTGCAGCCGTGTTCCCCGGTCCAAGAGAGCCGGCATTGCGATGCCGGTGTATCGAGGGGAGCGGCCTCTGCCAATGATCCACTACACCCACTCCTCACTGAGAATCTCCCCCTTGATACCCACCACGACAGCCTTAACCGGAATTTTCCGCTTGGCATCCGCCGCCGCACTCTGTGCCAGACGCAGCAGCCCTCCGCAGCACGGTACCTGCATGATCATCACGCTAAGGGTGTTGATCCTTGCCTCATCAATCATTGCCACTAATTTTGCCTTGTACACATCCTGCCCTTCATCAAGTTTTGGACATGCAATAGCCAAAACCTTGCCTTTTAAAAAGTCCTTGTGAAAATCTCCCAGAGAAAAAGCAACACAGTCAGCCGAAAGCAGAAGGTCTGATCCCTTGTAGTGAGGTGCATTGGGAGATACGAGGTGAAGCTGAAGGGGCCAGTGTGTAAGATGTGACCCACGGGCTCCGCTCTCCTCAGTTTGTCCCTTTGGCTCATCAGAAAAATTCATCACCATCGATCCGGGACATCCCCCCCCTATGTTGAGAAATCATTGGCTCCTCCTTTTTATCATCCATTGAAAAATCCGTCTCAATATTGTTTTCCTTCAGATATTCCAGCGCTTCATTGAGGTAACCAATCTCGTTATGATCCTTCATGTGCTGGAGATGTGCCTTAATCACATTGGGCCCCTGGGCAACAACGTTCTCCATCACCTTGCGCTCATCGTACGGTTCTGCTTCACGCTCCTCTATGCTTATTGCCCCAAGCGGACAGTGTCCCAGACATGCCCCCAGGCCATCACAGAAAAGATCTCCCAAAAGCCTCGCCTTGCCATCAATGATCTTTATCGCACCCTCTGCACAGTTGGGAACACACAGCCCGCAGCCATTACACCTGTCCTGATCGATATTTATGATACTCCGTTTCATAGCTACTCCTTTTGTCGTTTGCCTCTGTTCTACTACTAAATATGCGTCTTTATGGAGCGGAGAAAATTGATCTGTATCAAGAAAAGATGAATTTGATTAGTTTCTGTTTCACCCACCACATCGCTTTATGATAAATCCACGAGTGATTAACTATATTTACGACTCGCGTCAACCAGTCCCTAGCGTTTCAGGGCTTCAGGAGGAACACCGCTTTATGGACATACTTGCAATGATCGACCGCACGGATTTTTTTAGCAGCGTTGCTGATAAAAGCAAAGAACTTCTGGCACAAATTTGCATCCCCCGGCAGGTTTCAAAAAAAGAGACACTGTTCTACGAGGGTGACAAGGGCTTCTCTTTCTATCTTCTGGTTTCGGGTGCTGTAGGATTGTACAAACACACCCCCGACGGGCGTGAAATCGTAATTAAAGTGGTAAAACCGGGTGAACCGTTTGCGGAAGTGATCCTTTTTGAACAGGAATCATACCCGGTCACCGCAGTCGTACTGAAAGCCGGGCTGCTGTTTGCCATCCCAAAACATCAATTCAACTGTCTCCTGGAGCGACCCGATTTCAGAACCGACTTTATCGCCATGCTCATGCGCAAACAGCGCTATCTTGCAGAGAGAATACGGTTTTTAACCATGCACGATGTGGAAGACCGCCTCTTTTTACATATTCTTGAACACTACGGGAAAAATCAAAAAGTAATAACAGCTCTTTCAAAAAAAGATATGGCTGCTGCAATAGGTGCCACTCCAGAGACCTACTCCAGGCTCCTGAACCGGCTCTCAAAAGAGGGTAAAATAAAAACTGAGGGAAATACCATTCATATCAATGAACAGTTCTGGAATACCTTTGTAAAAGAGCAGGAAAAACCCTTCTGAGTCTGATTTTTAAAAGATAATGCTCTGAATATATTTTAAACTTCTGGAGCAGATCTGCAATAAACACTTAATCTCTTACGCAATTATGATATCTTTGAACAGCAAACCATTCGCCCTTATGGGCATAATTAATGTAACACCGGACTCCTTCTATGACGGAGGCCGCTATAGCTGTGCTGATTCAGCCGTCAGACATGGTTTGGAACTCATTGAACAGGGTGCTGATATTCTTGATATCGGTGGCGCTTCAAGCAGACCCGGGGCTGCGGTTGTCGATCCGCAGGAGGAGATTCGAAGAGTGGTACCTGTTATCAAAAAACTTGCCAGACAATCTAATACCCCCATAAGTATCGATACTACATGGGCTGCCACTGCAAAAGCGGCTATTGAGAGCGGCGCCTCCTGGATTAACGATATCAGTGCCGGACGTTTCGACTCCCAAATACCCACTCTTGCAGCACAGTGTGGCTGTACTGTTGTTCTGATGCACAGCAGAAAAAATCCTCAGACCATGCAGGACAACCCACAATATAATGATGTAGTCCGCGATGTTAAAAGTGAGCTGATGGAATCGGTGGAGCGGTTCACTGCTGCTGGGGTGCAAAAAGAGAGAATGATTCTTGACCCGGGAATCGGCTTTGCCAAAACATTTAACCATAACATCACCCTTTTGCAACAACTTGAGCGTTTAAAAGAACTTGGCTGCCCCCTGATGCTGGCAACTTCCAGAAAATCATTCATTGGAACCATCACCGGCTCACCAACCCACCAGAGACTTGCAGGATCACTTGCAACAGTGGCAAGTGCATTTTTAAAGGGTATTTCCATATTCAGAGTCCATGATGTCAAGGAAACAGCTGACTTTCTCAGGGTGTTCGCTGCTGTTGAGCAGTTACCATGAAAAAACAACAAAGCAGAGAACCCCGAACATCCGGCAAAAAAAAATCTGCGGTGAAATGGGCCGCATTGATCATAATTGCGCTTATTCTCCTTGCAGTGTATCTTTATTCCAAAAGAAATGGTACGATAGGTGATGCCTCTCACTGGTCTGAGAAAACTGATACTGCAAGCCTAACCGATACACTGGCTGTCAGGGACACACTCGATCGTACGGACGGACACAATAGCGAAAAAAGTAAAGATAAGATGATCGATGACCACCTTGATACCGCACCAGAGCATCTGCCAGTTACCCAACAAAAGGATCTCGGTTCAGATACCACTACCATCCACTCTCTTAGCGATGCGGCAGATTATACTCAATCGACTTTTATCGACAGTGAACCGATTCCGGATCCCTGCAGTGATGATACCCTTGAATTGAGAGCCTATCCCAGCCCTGCTGGTGGGTTTCATTATGGAAGTATAGAGGTGGAATTTATTGCAAACAGGGAGTGCAGTATTCAGTGGAGAGTGGCGGGAGACGAACAATGGCTCTCCTATGGGGATCAACCCATAAGAATCAAAAGCAGCACCACCATCATCTACAGGGCATTTGACATCTGCGGAGCCAGCATGCCGCCCAGAAGAGAATTCTATGAAATCAGGCCCGAGTCCTACCTCGACAAGTGTCCTGATGATATGATCTATGTGACACAGGGTGATTTGCAATTCTGCATAGACCGATATCCATGGCCAAACAGAAAAGGGCTCAGGCCGGTAACATTCGTATCACTCTATGAAGCGATGGACTCCTGCTTTTCAGTGGATAAGCGGCTACCCAGGAAAAAAGAGTGGAGCCTGGCATGTAGCGGGCCAAGCGGGTGGAATTATCCCTATGGGAAGGATTATGATAGCTATGCCTGCGCAACTCATCGTACGGAGAAACCTTTTGCCGGCGATAACGTTGGATGCAGAAGTTATTTTGGTGCTTACGATATGTCTGGTGGTGTGGCTGAGTGGACCTCAACGGTATCTGATCACAACAAAAACTTCTTCAATGTTATGGGGGGGTTTTGGGAAAGTGGCAACCAGAGCAGTTGTTTTGATGCCAGGTACAGCTATTTTCCACAGAACAGGCATAATCCTGTGGGTTTTAGATGCGTAAAGGATATTAACGACCCTGCAACGACAGGGGACAAAAGGGAGTAGGAAATAATCGTGCGGACAATCACTTTTGCGGCCATCTGTTGTATCGCTTTTCTGGCACAGCCGCTCTTTTCACAGGGGCTTATCTATGAAAACCCTCGTATAGAAGGGTTCCATCCTCTTGATCAAAAAGAGTTTGCCTCTCCTCTGAATGCATCCCGGCCCGCAGCTCTTCAGATGCAGTCAACGATCTTCTCGGATACCTCAATAATTAACTTTGAAAATCGACAAATCACCTTTATGCGCACTGATCCGTTGGGTTTTGCAATATGGGCCTACCATTACAGTGAACTCACCGATTATCTGCTATCCAGAAACACCTTTGCCCTGCGCAACAACTGGCATGAGAGGGTTAATAAATCTTTGGCCCAAACAGATGACCAGAAAACGGGCCGCGGAGTACGGCTTCATCTGGAACTGCCGGTTCATTACCCCAAGTGGGCTCAGAGACTGCTTGGTACCGAACCTCCAAGCCTCAGCGTTTCCGGCTCTCTGACTATGACCATTAAGTATGATGACACCCGAACGGACCTTGGGCAAACTGAAGGAGGCGGTGGTGGTCTGGAGTTTAGCAGTGAAAGCCAGTTCAGCATTACCGGTAGTGTAGGGCGTCTCATCAGTTTACGCATCTCTGCTTCCAGTGGTGACGGATTTGATTTCGGCGAAGATCAACTGAAAAATTTTAAAATCGAGTATGCCGAGTCCACTCCCGGTGAACTTGAAGATGAGATCATACAGGAGATCGTAGCAGGCTATACCGGCTTTGACATGCCCGGAACAAGCCTGTCGGGATATTCAGAGAGACATGACGGTCTTTTCGGTATAAAGGTCCGCTCCAAACTGGGCCCACTGATGCTCACCACCATTATGAGTCATGCGCAAAGTGAGGTGGAAAAGCTCACCGCAGAGAGGCAAAGGGGAACTGAACACATAAGAGAAAATGAGTATGTCAAAAACAGATTCTTTTTCCTCGACACCGTCTATAGACGCTACTATAATCAGCGATACAACTACAGTGAGCCGCAAACCTCTGCACCACTTCCCCCACAGGTAGATCAACTCCAGATTTTCAGAAGAATGAATGCTTTTGAAAAGAGTGCTGTTGAACGTAACCCCGACCGCGTATGGTTTAAAGCTACTACCGGTGGACTGGATTTCTCTGAATTTGAGCTGCTCAGAAGAGACCGACATTATTATCTTGATGCAACCGAGGGGTGGATACGTTTTCATGATTCCGTATTTATAAATGATAATAATCTGATCGCGTACTCGATGACTACCCGTGATGGCACAGTTACGAAGGGACAGCTTGTTGATGCTTCTTCCGGATCAGATACTTCCAATACCTACCTCTTTGCTGTTCTCAAACCGGGCAATATGCCTGATGATGCTCAACAGGATTCAACCTATCATCTTATGTGGCGAAATGTCTATCGGATCTCAACCAGGGGCAATCGCTCCGATTTAAGACTCAATTTCCTCCATGTGCCAACGGGTACAACTGATACCGTAACACACGTTCCGGGGACCAATAATTTCATCTCCGATGTTCTCGGTGTATCTGAAAACAATGTGCTAAAAGTAACTAATGAAAGAATTGTTGACTGGGATAACGGCTATCTGATTGTGCCACCATTTGACAGCTCTTTCCACGGCAATGAGCCATTTTCCAACCCCGATCTCAAGGAGTTGGCCGACACTACTATATACCGCTTCAGTCATACATCACCAATTTTCAGAGAGTACCGGCCAAAATTCAGAATCAGGACCAGTGGTACGGTCAGGGGTACCAGCTATACACTTGGATGGGGAGTGATGCGTGGGACGGTAAGGGTGACCGCTGGTGGTGTGGCTTTTCAGGAAAATGTAGACTATGTAGTCAACTATGATATGGGCTCTCTTGAGCTGATCTCACCTAGTGCCATCAATGCAGAAAATGTGGAGATAGAGTATCAGCGTGAGTCACTGTTTGTACCCGAAAAAAAATGGTTCATGGGTACCAGGGCAGAACTGCAGCTGCCCTTTATCAGCGAACGATCCTTTGCCGCAATGAATATGCTCTTTCAGGGCTCTTCATCTATTCGTACTCCCCAGCTTGGATCTGAACCTCACAGCAAGATGCTGCTCAATTTCAATACCCGCCTTGATTTTGAGCCTGAATGGATGACCGGTATGGTGAACCTTCTGCCCCTGATCAACACTACCAAAGAATCCTCAGCGCTCTTTGACTTTGAGGTTGCATACAGTAATATGAACCCTAACCGATACGGCTCTGCATATCTTGATAATTTTGAAAGAGTCCGCAGAAGCTCCCAGATGAGTATGAGTCACCGCTCATGGCACATGGCCAGTTTCCCTTTTGAAACCGATAATGTCAACGCGGCAATGCTTCAGCGTCCACCAGCATGGGACTTCTACTGGTTTACCCCCATTGCCCACGATGATATACACCGGGTAACAAGACAATCAATGTGGCAGGATGATCCCGATGCGCCCAATAGAGGACGGGAATATGTCAATGTGATGCGTCTCCATGCCACTCCCGCACATCCTGAGCCGCAATACACCCAAAGATTTCAAAACGCCTATGCCGCCATAATGGCACCCTTTCACAGCACTGCTATGGACCTCTCGAAAGCTGAATATCTGGAAATACTGGTAAAACCAGAGCAGAGAACCTCAGGTAAGGGCAATCTCATACTCCAGATAGGTCAAATGAAAGAGGACCAGGTCCGTATGGGTGGGCCACCCAATCAGCAGGCCGATGCCGAAGATCCACGGCGGCGTGGAGATTACAGAGAAGAGTTGGATCTGGGCCTCAACGGTTTACCCGATTCTCTGGAGTACTATCTCATGCCAAATGCTGACCAGACTGGCTGGGATACATTGTGGTATGGTGACCCCCTGCTTCGTGATTCGGAGGATCCTGCCGGAGACAACTGGAGAGAGTACTCCAACCAAAATACAAAAACCAATTATCGCTATGTAAACGGAACCCAGAATAATTTCCGCATGGACAGCGAAGATCTGCTCAATAACGGCGAGGTCAGGATTTTTGAGGATGAGCGATACTACAGCTATACCATTGATCTTGATGAAGCTGATAATCCATTTATAGTCGATAGTACCACCATCACTCTTAAAGAAGGAAGTGGTTGGCGCCTTTACCGGATTCCAATAAAAGATGTTATCCCGGGAGTAAGGGACAGTGTCAATAACCCCTCCTGGCGTAATGTGGACATGGTTCGTCTGGTCTGGTCAGATTTTGGCGAAAGAAATTTGACCCGTGAAAATCAGCTTGTCATTGGTAAAATTGAATTTGTGGGCAGTGAATGGGAAATCGAACCTGCTTATCTGGAGGATTCTACAGAAGTAAAGAAAATAGAGCCGTCAATCATCAATAACCAGGAAAATATGACATACCGGGAGAGCCTGAGAGGAGAATCTTTTGAGCCCAAGACAACACGAGAGGGTGTGGAGCTGAATTCAGCCCTCAAGCTCAATTTCTTCGACCTTATGCCCGGTGATACTGCTCTGGTTAGCAAAGATATGGGACTCATGCCCCAGGATATCTCCGCCTACGACTCATTGACTCTGTTTATCTATGGAGACGCACTGGCTCCGTACAACAATGAAGTAAGGTTCGTTTTTCGGTTTGGTGGAAATGATTCCACCTACTACGAGCATCAAACTCTTATCCACCCGCAGAGATGGAATAAAATAGCTATCAATCTTAAAGATATTTCTGCTCTTAAGCTCGGTAATGATATAAATAACCAACCCATCGATATTACTTCGGATGACGGTTCGGTACGCATTGTCGCACCTGCCAATCAACGCCCTAATTTCTCCCATATCGCTTATATGGCGTTAGGGGTTATACGAACAGGGGGAGGGGTCAATCCGCTTGAAGGAGAGATATGGGTCAATGAGATGAAAGTTACCGGAGCACGACAACTGAGCGGATGGGCCTCAAGGACAAGTCTGACAACTCAGTGGGCAGATTTTATGAATTTATCAGCAACGATGGACTACACCAATGCCGACTTCAGGCGTATGGTCGATTCCGATATAACTCCCGGTGACAGCAGGTTTGCCGGCAGTTTTAATGCAAATGCCAATCTCGACAAATTTCTGCCAGAAGACTGGGGTGTTTCGCTGCCGGTAGGGGCAACCGTGAGCAGCTCTTTCACAAGACCACAGCAGAAACCCGGAACCGATGTGTTTTTGATGGAGGATAATAAACCAGACGGATTGCGCGATATGGCCGGTGATGCCCTTAACAGTGTGTTCGCAAGAGACATTGTTAAATCCGACACCACCAAGGCGCAGCAGTATGAAAGACAGAGTGTATCAAAGACTGCATACGCATCATACAGCAGAAATAACGTCTCCTCAAATCCGGTCGTTAATATGACTGCTGACAGAATCGGTACTGAAGTCCGTTACCAAATGAATGCCAACCGAACCGCGCGGGGAAAACACGCTGATCCAGACAGTGCAGGCTATGTCTCTACTGATACTACAACCACCTACACCGGCAAGTTAACCTATGACTTAAGCCCCAACAAACCACCCTCATGGAGACCATTCCAAAATACAGACATCGCCTGGTTGCCCCAGGAGATGAAAAGGTATCAGCTCAATCTCCTCCCCCGAACCATGAAATTCGATCTGGCAGAATTAACGTACGAAAAAAGAAGACAACTGGATACAGAGCAGGGATTCGCCCCCCCTCTGGGACGCACATTCAACCTGCGTCACGGTATGGATTTCAACTATTCTCCCATAGATCCATTGCTGAGATTCAATTACGGACTTAATATTTATCGTGACCTGACTCCCGATGCCAGCTTTGTTCAGGAAGAATTATGGGATTCATTCAATAGCACTGTTTTGAAAATGAGTGACTATTGGGACTCCAGATATATGATCCTGCATGGAGAACAGAGGCGTGCACAAACTGCACGCGTTAATTTCGACCCCCATATCTTTAAATGGCTCACTCATGGCTTTGAATATTCCGCTACTTATGGCAGTAACCTCAATGACGCTGGGGGCAGGGATGCCGTAGATTCATATAACGCCTCTGTACAATCAAATTTTAAACTGAACACTTCATTCCATTTCAACCGGTTTTTTGAGGGCGCCGGTTCTGCCACTTCAGGTCTCAATTTCCTCAGTGATTTTTTTAAAACCGCTGGAAAAGGGTTCAGTAATATTGGGCTACGTTCTGTCTCCTACACCTATGAAACCGGTGCAGAATTCAGAAATCACAATATCGCATCAAACCTTCTGGAGCAGGCCGGTATGGGAGGTCTGGATTTCTTGAAGTATCAGTTGGGAGTAAAGAATCGTTCATGGGCAGATATCTTTAATGCTCATATCGATGATTACGGTGCCTTCGGTGGAATGCATTACAGAGGACGTTTTGAGGAGACCAATGCCCTCTACAGAAATGATTACAGAACGGGGAGCACTAATTCCAGAATTGCAACTCAATTTACTATACCTCAGCCCTTAGAGATCAGGTTTACCAATATCTCGCTGGGGTGGGGTGAAAATTTCAGAGTTAGTCCCGACACTGCCTTTGTGGATACTTCCATTGTCCTGCCGGAGTTTAGGATAAGTGCAAGCACTCCCGATCTGTTAAAAATTGGTTTCTTGCAAACCTCCCTACAGAGAATTAACCTTAATTCTGGTTTAAACTACCGAAAAACAGAACGCCTCAGCTCTTCGGTTAGTCCTGAAAATACAACTCTTATAAACTGGTCTCCGCTTGTAGGTCTGGATGGTCAGGTGAGGCGGTGGCCAATCAATTTTAACTACCGCCATAACTACTCTGTTGAAACAAAAGAGAGTAATGAAGTGTCTGTAGATCTGCGTCGCAGTAATGTTTTTACACTTAATTATGAATTTTCTCAATCCAGTGCCTTACAAGAAATTAAATTATTCAACTGGGTTGTTCCTGTCAGGGGAAGAACAACGGTCGGAATGAGGATCATGCAGGAGTCTGAACTCCTCACGGTTGGTCAGCAGGAGCCCATTGTAAGAGACCGTTTTTCCCTTGAACCTGAAATGTCCTATGTATTTACCGATAATGTTACCGGAAGATTATTCTATACTTTCTTGAAGCGTGATTCTGAAGGAACTACCACGAAAAGTAATATTTTCGCTTTGAGTGTAACCATAACTTTATAGAGATAAAAAATGGAAAAGAAAATACTGTTTAATGCAAGCTCCACAGAAAAAAGAGCCGCACTGCTTGAAAATGGCAAAGTAGTTGAAGTGGTGGTGGAAAGGCCCGACTATTTCCGCCTGGTGGGTAATATCTACCGGGGAAAGGTCGTTTCAATCCTTCCCGGAATTCAGGCCGCCTTTATTGATATCGGTATGGAAAAATGCGCATTCCTGCACGCTTCTGACGTCGATCCTTCACTGCTGCTTGAAGCTGATGACGTCCTGATGGAGAGGTATACAGGACAGGACCCCTCCAAAAGGGGCAGAGTCCCCAAAATTCCTATCGAAAAGGTACTCAAAACCGGGCAGGAAATACTCGTCCAGGTTCAAAAAGAGCCTATTAGCAGTAAGGGGCCTAAAGTAACAACACAAATAAGTCTTGCAGGAAGATTTCTTGTTCTTGTTCCTGACACTGACTTTATCGGAGTTTCAAAAAAGACCCATGACTCGCAGAAACGTGCTCGTTTAAAAAAATTGATCGCTCAGATCAAACCACCAGGAGTGGGGTTCATTGTTCGTACTATAGGGCTTAAAGTCTCTGAAAACGAGTTTGTAGGTGAAATACATATACTTCTGGATGCCTGGCGTAAAACACAGGAAGAGGCGCTCAGTGGATCGGGGCCAAAACTGATCCACAGAGAGCTGGGGATCACCACCAGAGTCATAAGGGACCTTTTTTCAGAAGAGGTAACCGAGGTGTATGTCGATGAAGAAAATGATTATAAGGAGGTCATGAGCTATCTTCAGGCCCTCTCCCCGGCCTTGCGCGATAGAGTGGTTTTATACCAGGAAAAAGTACCTCTGTTTGATAAATTTAATGTGGAAAAAGATCTGGAAAGACTTCTTAAGAGAAAAGTCTGGCTGAAAAGTGGCGGCTATATTCTTATAGACAGAACTGAAGCACTGGTGGCAATCGATGTCAACACCGGGAGAAATGTCGGTAAAAGTAACCTTGAGGAGACTATCTTCAAGACCAATATGGATGCTGTAGGAGAAATCTGCCGCCAACTGCGTCTGAGAGATATCGGTGGACTTATTGTTATTGATTTTATTGATATGCAAAGAACTGATAATCTTAAAAAAATAGAAAACGGTATGAAAAAAGCTCTGGCTGCTGATCCAACTGTCACCTCTGGTACCGGGTTGTCTAAATTTTGTCTTATGGAGATTACAAGAAAAAGGGTCCGCCCAGAATTACAGGAGTTTTTCTCTGATGTTTGCCACGCCTGTGGTGGACTTGGCTGGGTGTTTTCACCGGAAACGGTTACTGCAAGAATCGACAGAACTCTGCGCAGAACTGAAAAACTGCCAAAAATGCTAACCTTATCGGTGCACCCTGCGGTGGCCGCTTATCTGCACAGAGATGGAGATGTTCTGAAAAGTACCCTTGAAAATGAACATAAGTGCCAGCTGAGTATCATCGAAGATGAAGAACTGGATCAGGACGAATACAGTTTCGCTGAAATACCCGGCGGTAACTCCATGCGTGATTGAAAACGTAATCGGAGCACCTTTATGATTTCATATTCGTGATACATTAAATCGATATTGTTTTTTTTGGGTACATATAATTATATTTAGTATCCTTTTTCTATAATGAGTTTTGCTCTTATCTATATAAATGGTTCTGGCCGCTACCCGAAAGAAAGCGGTCAAAGATGTTGAACGAGGAGATTTCATGTATTCTATTATTGAACAGGGTGGTGCACAGTTTAAAGTTACTCCCGGGATGAAGGTCCGTGTACCGCTTGTTAACGCTGAAACCGGAACAGAATTTTCGGTTGAAAAAGTT
The DNA here is from genome assembly GCA_007115975.1 of Chitinispirillum sp. Classification (GTDB taxonomy): domain Bacteria; phylum Fibrobacterota; class Chitinivibrionia; order Chitinivibrionales; family Chitinispirillaceae; genus Chitinispirillum. The sequence goes on along the minus strand of SKJJ01000119.1, from coordinate 8,500 downwards.
TTGCTCACTGATGATGGCGAGACGGTGAATGTTGGTACACCTATTTTGGAGGGTGTCACTGTTAAAGTTAAAATCCTTGAAGAAGTTAAGGATAAAAAGGTTCTTGTTGTGAAAAAGAAAAGACGTAAGGATTACAAAAGAAAGAACGGACATCGTCAGAGATACTCTATGGTGGAAATACTTTCCATCGATGGGAAATGAATAAGGAGAGAATGAAATATGGCACATAAAAAGGGTGTTGGAAGTAGCAGAAACGGAAGAGACAGTAATCCAAAAATGCTTGGTGTGAAGTGTTTCGGCGGGCAGAATATAACTGCTGGAAGCATTATTGTCCGTCAGAGAGGCACGGTAGTGCATCCGGGAGCAAATGTTGGAAAGGGTTCCGATGATACCCTCTTTGCAAAAGCTGATGGCGTTGTACAGTTTTCAAAAATCAGGGATAATAAAAAAAAGGTTAGTATTATTCCAACTGTCTGACCCAAAATATATACGACATTATGAAGGGTTGTCTTGATACTAAATTGAGACAACCCTTTTTGATAGCATTGGCATCACTACCCGAGGAAGGCAAATTATTGAGCGCCCTCTTCCCCGCCCGGGGCGGTCCATTATAGGCCAGCCCAACATCAATTCATATGCCAAATCCTAATCCCAAAAGGATGACCCATTTATAACCCGGCATTGCAATGTCAGGCTCTTTCAAAAAAAAGGGGCTGTTTCATACAAGAAACAGCCCTATCTCTAAAACATCTGTTCGCTTCGCAGTCCTAACACCAAAAAACAACTGCTTAGAAACGCCTCGCCCGCTTGAAATCCTCTTCAAGCACATCGCGCACAATAAAAAGATCCTGACTTCCATCGGTAATCGTTGAATCGTACGTTTCGTGCGAATCCCTTTTCCAGACAGTATCCTGAAAATTGTCACCGCTTATGCTCATTTTGTCGAAATTCTGACGAACAGCAGCAAACCTATCTATGAAAAGAAAAACGGTATCCCCGCCGACATCATAGTTACCATATGACCTGTATTCCCAGTCCTCTTTGAGTGTCTGGGCACTCTGCCCCTTTTTCTTCTGAATATATTCCACTCTGCCGTCTCTGAAGAAGTTGAAAATCTTCTCCTCTGTTGCATCAACCTCTCTATGAACAGGACTGATAGTTCTCTGTGAAAACTCCCACCTTCCAGGAATATCCTTACGCAGCTGCGCACCTTTTTCCTCATCTTCTTTAAGCTCCGGGATTCTTTCCACAAGCTCTTGTGCAATATTATTGGCCTGAAGAAGCCAGTCGATAGTTTTGAAAGAGTCTACCACTGCAAGAATACTGTCGATTTTTCTGACCTGCATTCCGGTCAGCTCTTCTCGTACCTCGGTAGCTTTGGTTCTGTTTTTTTGGATCGTTGGTCCTAAGGTAGAAACTTTCTCATCGTAAAACCTTTGGGCTTTCTCCAGATGCTCCAAAAGCGAACTGTATGCTTGTTTAGCTTCACCCGGTTGATTTCTGCGGTTGGATTCGCGCGCCTGGTGAAGATAAACCCTGGCTCTGGAAAGTTGTTCCAAAGGTACACCCTTGGATTCAAGCTCACTTAACGTTGCCTGCGCTTCATCAAGACGACCTTCGTTTACGCCACATGCAACAACGATTACAAAAAAAAGAACCGGTAAAAAGGCTGCCCGCTTCTTAAACATGGAGTCCTCCTATAATGTTAAGGTAATATTTAGTATGGAAGATACGTTTTATCGTAAAGTTGAGTCAAGATATTAAGATACTCTATAATGTAGGTTTTTGCACAAAAAAACCCCGGGTTTCAACGAAACCCGGGGTTTTATCACAAATACAGCGCTGAGATGATCATCTCACACGAAATGCCCTGAAAAATGTACTGTTATCTCTTAGTACCAGAAAAAGAATTGGATTTCCGCTGGTGGATCCTTCTGCAGCTTTGTTGAACTCCTCTACTGATCTTACACTTCTTCTGTTTACCTCCAGAATGACATCCATCTCTCGCAAACCCTCCTGGGCAACCTGGCTGTTCTGGTCCACTGAGAGCACCACCACTCCGTTTATATTCCGGCCTAAATTAAGCTCCTGGCGTAATTCTCTGGTTAAATTGCCAAGCTCCATTCCAAGAGTTCTGCTAACCTCTTCTGATGAGTCATCCCCATCTTTTGGCTGCTCCTGGCGTCCCCCTCTCTGTACAACATCTTCATCACGTTCAACAAGTGTCGCTGTAACGGTCTTTTTCTCACTGTTTCTGATTAATTCTACGGGGATCTTGTTGCCGGGTCGTACTGCTGCAACTGCATTCCTTAGCTGGTTGGGATTTTCAACTACCTTTCCATCAATGGAGGTTATTATGTCTCCACGAACTATGCCAGCCTTGTCTGCTGGTTGCCCGTCAAATACGTCTCCGATCAAGACACCCCTGACTTCGGTTGAAAGCCCAAGTGCCTCACGGGTGGAGTAGTCAAGCTCTTGAATCATTACCCCTAACCAACCCCTTGTCACACGACCTTCATAGATGAGATCCTCCATAATTCTGCGGGCCATATTTATCGGTATGGCGAAACCTATACCCATATTGCCACCCGAACGTGTATAAATCATAGTGTTAATTCCAATTAGTTCACCACGTATGTTGACAAGAGCTCCTCCTGAATTGCCGGGATTGATCGCTGCATCGGTCTGAATGAAATTTTGATAGGTGGTACCGGAACCGGGAGACGGCGTGGTTCTGCCAATTGCTGATATAATACCCATTGTAACTGATGAGGTTAAACTGAATGGGTTACCCACCGCTATGGACCAGTCTCCGGGGCGCAGCTTGTCTGAATCACCAAGATAGGCTATCGGTAAATCATTTACCTTATTGGTGATTTTTATCACCGCAACATCGGTAAGGGAATCTGATCCTATGATTTTTGCTTCAAAACTTCTGTTGTCAGAAGTCTTTACCTCAATTTCATCTGCACCGGAAACAACATGGTAGTTTGTAAGGATATAGCCGTCTTTGGAAACGATAACACCGGAGCCCATCCCCTGGCGCCTCTGCTCACGTTTTTGCATCTGTGGCTGTTGACGACGACTGCGGGGTGGTCCGAAAAAATCCTGAAACGGGCTGCCGCCGAAAAATTGATCACCAAAAAATTGATAAAAAGGGTTGTTTGAGAAAACCACGGTGTCTATTTTCGTCGGAATAACAGAAACAACTGTTGGTACAACCTGTTCGGAAATATCAGCAAAAACAGTTGAAAAAGCCTCCATTGCTGGTGGTACTTCAATGTTTGGTTTCTCCTGGGCACCGAATTGAACAGAATCCCTGTTGGGGCGTTTGTCACTGGCAAATGAACAGGTGCTGTTGATGAAAAATCCACCAAGTGCTACTATCAGTAGCAGTGATAATGGAAGAATCGGTTTGCGTAACATCTTTGACACTGGTGCCTCCCTTTCTATTATGTACCACTCTGTTCTGTTTTTCAACGAGAATACGATTGGAAAATACAAATTATTGTGTGTTGATTACAATTGCCACTGTGTCACCCCGTGCCCGCTCACCTGCGAAGGCCCGCAGGAGTCGAAGGGTTCTCAATGCAAAATTAATGGGTGTGAGCGGTTAATAAGCATATAAAGGCAGGATCGGTTCAGTATCAGATTGCCCCGCCAAAAGCAGAGCAATCTGTTTGAATTTGATGCTGTAAAAAGCTGTTGAATTACAGAACGTTTTCTGGTCAGACTTCCCGTGGCAGATCCTTATCAAGAGATACGACATTTGAGGTGCCACCCTCTACAAATGACTGTTCAGAAATCCGGGTAAGTACCGCTTTCTCTGCAAATTCACTTAAGGTAAGTGAACCGATATTGCACATCGTGGATTTAAGTTTGGTAACGGTCACATCTACAACGTCCTTTACAGAGCCCACTACGGGAACGTAGGCATCCACACCCTCTTCAAACTTGAAACTGTTATCTCCTTCGCCAAGGCTGTAGCGTTGCCAGTTTCTGGCCCTGTTGGACCCCTCTCCCCAGTATGGTTTGTAGATTCTGCCTCCGATGGAAACCCGTGGAGTCGGGCTTTCGTTTGTCATGGCAAAGTAGCGGCCCATCATAACAAAATCTGCTCCCATGGCAAGGGCTATTATAATCTGTGTGTCATTCGCCAGCCCTCCGTCGGAGCATACAGGTATATAAATTCCTGTCTCTTTGAAATACCGGTCCCTTTCGGCCGTTACGGCCATAAGTGCTGATGCCTGGCCCCGCCCGATCCCTTTTTGCTCACGGGTTATGCAGATGGATCCTCCACCAATGCCAACCTTTACAAAGTCAACCTTTGCTTGTTCGGCGAGATATCGAAAAGCATCGCCGTTGACTACGTTCCCCCCACCGATAACAACCGTGTCACCGTATTGCTGCCGAATCCATAAGGCCGCCTCTTTTTGGTATTCTGAATATCCATCGGAAGAATCAATACAAAATGCATCCACCTCCTCTTCCATGAGAACGGGAACACGCTCTTTGTAATCATGGGTATTTATGCCGGCACCCACAACGAGCCTTTTTTTGTTGTCAAGAAGTTCTGCGGGGTTATTCATGTGATCAACATAGTCTTTTTTGAAAACAAGAGAATGAAGTCTGCCGTCATTGTCAAGGATTGGCAAACACTCCTTCTTCTGGTTCTGGAGCAAAACGTTGGCTTCGTGCAAGGTTATGCCAAACTCCCCGTAAACGACATTGTCCCTCTCGGTCATAAAATCTGAAACCGGAGCATTCAAATCATCTTCAAATTCCCAGAAATCTTTATCCGTGATTATTCCTAAAAACTTTCCATTCTTTGATCCGTCATCGGTAACCGGCATAGTTGAGTGTCCAGTATACTTCTTGAGCGCAATCGCATCCCGCAGAGTATTGTCAGGACGAAGGTTGGAATCGGAAGCCACAAATCCGGCCTTGTGCGTCTTAACCCTGTGGATCATCTGTTTCTGTTGTTCTATGGGTTGTGAACAAAAGATAAAGGAGAGACCCCCAAGACGGGCAAGCGCAATCGCCATGTCCGATCCGGAAACTGACTGCATACTGGATGTTACAAACGGAGTGTTCAAACTAAGCCGGGATGTCTCGCCTGACTTAAACCGGCCCAAAGGTGCAGAAGTTGAAACATTCCTCGGCTGATGTTCCCCCGTGGTTAATCCCGGTATCAGAAGATATTCGGAAAAAGTGCGTGAAACTTCATCTAAAATCCTGGCCATGACATCCTCTTTTCATTTTATATAGATAGTCTTTTTCGTACAACTTACTATCGTTGCTATACTACTATAATGTAGAAGCCGTTTTATAGCTCTATAAACTAAGGAAAAGTTGTGGTAAAATCAAGTAAAATCAAATTTTGGGGACTTTTTGCACCTGGTTACAATTAGTTATCTGTTTTGTTGGTTTTTTGGGCGGGTCCTTAAACCTGAAAAGCCAAAAATCATAAATTTTAATAATCCCGCCATTGCCTCCGGAGCTGAAAATTCATATTTTATAAGTCGTCGGTAAATGCCCCCATAGCTCAGATGGATAGAGCACAGGTTTCCTAAACCTGGGGCCAGTGGTTCGAATCCACTTGGGGGTATTTTTATAGGTAATCGCTTTGTTACTGTAATCTCCCCCATTTAGAAAATATTACCCCCCCCCCTTGCCATCATAACAGCTTTCAGTTGCGTTTTCGCTACTGTTTTGAAAACAAACCGTTCTGGTTGATGGTGAAACACCAGAGAGAATCTTTGATCTGCTTTCAACAAATCCTGCCGTGGGGATAAAAAAGGTCTCTCCAATAATTTAGAACTGGTTTACACCGCAGTAATGACAGAGGGAAAGATTTTTTTGGACACGTCTGTGCTTACAGTTGAAAAGCGATTCATTTGTTGATGATGGTTACTATGTATTTTCAAGAAATGTAGTGTTTAAACAATCTTGAGAATCACCTCTTTGTGAAAGGTGTGTCAGGGAGCTCACCATGGAAAATATCTTCTTTAATGCACACCATTCCCCCATCGGTGCATTTGCAACCTTTACTCTTGGTCATAAAGGCGCAAGTGGAGGTTTTGGTCTTGAACTCGAAGGACCAGCTGGAGAGAATGTCTATATAGGTATCGAGTCAAAAGAAAACAGCAAGATATATCACTCTCTGCCCTTTTTTGAATATTCTGAAAACGACAGTACCCGTTTTAATCAGAGTGGGCCAGTATTCCCAGATGATGAAATCAGGGCTGTCCCTTTTGATGACAAATCTATTAACAGGGAATATAACCTTGCTACGGATCAGTGGAGAGCAGAGGATCTCACTTTTAAAATTTTTTCACCTGCAGGTGCTGTTCCAGATCCATCCGTCTCTGCAGAATCAGTTGCAAAAAAAGCTCTGGTGCCTGCTGTTTTCGTTGAATTAACGATAGATAATACGGCGTGCAACCGTAAAAGATCTGCTTTTTTCGGATTTACGGGAGAAGACCGTTACACCGCAATGCGCCGAATAGATGGTAACGGGGGTGGGCTCAAGGGTGTAGCCCAGGGGAGAATCGTTGGAATCCTCAGTGATGATAAAGACGTGGTCCCCGGCCTGGGATTTACCATTGAAGATCTCCTTGGGCCGCGAAACAAGAAAAGACGCTCTTTCGGTTTGGGAAAAGTGGGGGCTCTTATTATGGAACTTAAGCCAGGGGAATGCAAAACTTTTCGTTTCGCACTATGCTTTTACAGGGGTGGAACAGTTACAAGCGGTATTGACGCATCCTATTACTACACAAAATTCTTTTCTGATCTGGAAAGTGTCGCTCAGTATGCCTTGTCAGGTTTTGCAGGTTTTAAAGCGGCCGCTCAAAACAGGGATGAGATTCTGGATGGAACAGAAATGTCTGATCAGCGCAAGTTTATGCTCATCCATTCAACCCGCAGTTACTACGGAAGTACGGAGTTACTCCGACTCAGGGATAACACCCCTTTATGGGTTGTAAATGAGGGGGAGTATCGTATGATGAACACGCTTGATCTGACCATTGACCAACTTTTTTATGAGCTTAATGTCAATCCTTGGACAGTGTGTAATGTTCTCGATTTTTATGCTCAAAAGTATAGTTACAGAGATTCAGTGCGCTCTGTTAAAACCGGCAAGCGTTGCGATGGGGGAGTTAGTTTTACCCACGACATGGGGGTAGGGAATGTCTTCTCCTCTCAGGGAACTTCTGCTTATGAATTACCGGGTCTTGACGGCTGTTTTTCATATATGACGCACGAACAGCTTGTGAACTGGGTTTTGGCTGCTTCTGTTTATGGTATACGCTGCAAGGACTCCCAGTGGCTCAGGGGTAAAGGTGAACTGCTGGAAGAGTGTCTCAGGAGCATGGTTAAAAGGGATGGGGGAGATGAATGTAGTCTGGATGGAGTAATGGATCTGGATTCTGTGCTGACGGGCTCCGGTGAGGAGATTACGACCTATGATAATATTGATCATGCAATGGGACGTGCTCGCAGAAGCAGTTATCTTGCACTGAAAAGCTGGGCAAGTTATTGTCTGCTTGGAAAAATATTCCGTGAGTGGGGAAGGGCTGATTTACAAAAGGTTGCACATTCACAAGCCTTAAAATGCTCTGAAACGATTATGCGTTTCACCGGTAAAGATGGAAAAGTGCCTGCCCTTCTGGAAAAGGGGTGTAAGACGGTAAGTATCTCCACAATTGAAGGTTTGATTTTTCCATGGTTTATCGGAGATTTTCAAACGGTGTCATTCAGCGGTCCTTATGCTGCGCTTTTGAATGTTCTCAAAGTACACGTTGAAAATATACTGAATCCGGCTGAATGTCTTTTCGGCAACGGGGGATGGAAACTCTCTTCGACAAGTGATAATACCTGGCTGAGCAAAATATACCTTTGCCAGTTTATCGCAGAGCATATACTCGGGGTCCGTTTAGGCAACCGTGAAGATAGTGCACATGTATCATGGCTCCTGGATGAAAACAACAGCTTTTATGCCTGGAGTGATCAGATAAGGGACGGGGTAGTAAGTGGCAGCCGGTACTATCCCCGAGGGGTAACTTCCTGGCTATGGCTTGAAGATGGTAAATAGGCGAAGAGCTTAGTTGAAAAAAACAGTGTGCTTTTTGCGTTATATTAAAATAGATATATTGTTATCTCGTATTTAATCTGGTTTTTGACATTTTAATAGCTTTGAAAAAACCTGCATAATAAGTATGCCCATACTATATTATAGCGCTCGGCATAGTAAGAGTGGTATCTGTGTAAACTAAACCTCTTATTTGAAGAAAATTAAAAAAGTATTAAAAAATAGTTTGACATTACCACCCATTAGTGTTATTTTTGATACGCCTTAGAAAAAAGGGGCAAAAAAACAGTTCTTTGAAAGTTTCGACGTGTGATAACGGGTTCTCTGAACATTTATTTGTTTGAGTAAAAAAAGTAAGCTAAGATAGACTCTTTACGGAGAGTTTGATCCTGGCTCAGAACGAACGCT
>SKJJ01000144.1 GCA_007115975.1 Chitinispirillum sp. | reverse complement strand
GCAGTCGAGTACATTTTAGAATCAACGAGGTCAGAGACATACTTTTTTGAGACACACGGTATTCCCATTCTGTGGTGATGCCTGAAAACCAATTTATAAAACAGAGCTAAATCATTGCATGGAAACTGGAGAGTCAGATTGTCTTTTTGGGCAAGTCGTATCAATTCTCTGTTTTTATCATTGAGATTATTCCATAACGTGTCTGGTCCTGCCTTAAGTGAAAGTTCCCGGTTGAAATAGGTGTCGTCCGTACGTAAATCGCCCTCAATTCTGCGTTTGTACTGTTTCATCACAATCTTCTCTGTACCGATAGTTTTTGACAGATTGATAGATTCTTTCAACAGTAAATTCTCAATCTCCGGCGTATCGGCAACTATTCCCCCGGCAACTGCAAATGGCACGGATATCAGAGCGTTGCGATGTTTGCCGTAATCTAACCGATACAGGGGGAAAACACCGATTATACTGTCTGCGCGCAGAGCAGCAAGCGGAAAAAACTGATGTGGGAATTGCTTAATCACTACATGATGCCAATCCCAGCTGTGCCACGCTATAGAATAGGGCTGATTCCGGAGATAGAGATTCCATTTATCACGAAAGGATTCATCGACAACTTCTGTTTTTATCTCTTTGGAGGTGATGTTTGCATTCATTTGTGTTCCTTTAGGTTGATTGTTGTACCGACTCGTTAACTACCATCTGATACTTACCTGAGAGCTGCGGTGATATAGTATCCACGTAATCAAAAAAGAGCTTTGTGGTATTTCCGAAATTTTTGTGAATAAGTTTAGTCAAGACAGTTTCTGTATCAGCCCTGAATTGCGGATCAAGGATCATCTTGAGTCTCAGATCCTTATCTTTTGTGTATACTACCTGAAATCTCTTTACTTTCAGTGCCAGGTCTGCATTCATAAAGGTGCGGCACCAGAAGTTTGGGGAGATCATGTTTCCCTCTTTTGTGTAGAAAATTTCCCCTGTTCTGCCGACAAAATTTTTAATGACCAATAAGTTTCTTCCGCAGGGGCACTTTTCATATACCGCTTCACCCAAATCACCGGTTCTGTACCGAATAAAAGGCATTGGAGAGGGTTTTAGATAGGTCACCAAAAGTTCTCCGTTTTCATCCGTTTCCAGGTAATGGCTTTCCCCAAACAGATGAAGCGATCCTTCTGGGCAAAAAGCTCCGATGTGTCCCACTTCACGCATTCCGTAGATGTTTGTAACACTGGTTTTGAAAGCCTCCTCAACAATTGCCTTTTCATGAATGTATAAAGGGGCAGCCCATGTGATTATCAGCTGGGGTCTGCATTGCAGCTCTTTTGGATTTTCCAGGATATAGCGGGCCAGTCCTACAACCGCAGAGCTGAATCCCCACACTGCCCTGGGATTGAAAAGGTTCCACTGCTCAGCAATGATCTTATACTCACGCTGGGTCAGGTTAACTCCTGGTAGGACCTGTTGGTTCCAGAGCCGCTTTCTCCAAGTATTGACTCTGCTTTTGAGAACATATTCCGGTGTCACACGCACTAGTCGTGATTCTCTGCTCCCGGGCTCTATTCCAAACCATCTTTTCACTCGCAGCTCATTTGCCCAGCTTGTAGCAGAAACAACCCCGTCTTCGTAAAACACTACAGGGGTTCCAGTTGAACCGCTTGAAGTGTTGCGTACAAGGGGGTATGATTTAAAACTTGAAAAGGGTAACGGTTCACCGGGGCCACGGGCAAAACGATCTGCTTCTGATATACTTCCAAGGTATCGGTTGTCTAAAAGATCGTACTTGTGTTCAATTACTGCTTCCCGCGAAAGCGGAGGCAGCAGATGGGGTAGCTGATCGATAGTGTCTGCAGACTTTTTGAATTTCCCCAGTAATTTACCGTAATATGGCACCCACCTGGAAGCATGGCTAAGAACTCTACAGATCTGTTCATTCTGCACAGCTTTAAGAGTACCCCTTGAGCTATGCTCTGCTGAAAGATAACGCCTGTATTCAGAAATTATTCCCCTTCTGTTATAAACATTCTGGGACAGAGGGAAAAGCAGGTTTGCTATCACCGTTTCATGCAGTTTTTTGAACATCTTTCACCCTCTTTACTTTATGGCGCTCAAGTCCAAGAATATAGCGATAATTTATTGAAGCGAATACCCTTAAACCGACTTTTTGGGATAATCGCCTGTTTGAATCGTTCTGCTGCTGAGTACCACCGTATAAACGGGTATACCCCATATTCCTTAAATTTGTAAAAATTTCTTTTCTAAGGGTAGTACCTATCCCACAAGATCTGTAATCCGGGTGAACAGATATCTGAACAGAGAAACATTGCCCATCTCTTAATTTTTTCTTAAATTTGATAAGTGGAATATCAATATCATCAAATGCAACAATATTAAACCCTGCCACCACATCTTCTTTTAAGCATGCAAGGCATTTATAACCATTCACTAATTTGGAACGGACTCCAATCCACTCTTCCATTTTTTCAATTTTGTCTATCAGCTCTACTTCATGCGTTCCAATAAACCGATAGGTATACTCGGGTGGTGGGGGCACTGTCTGGGTGATACTATGTTTACTAAGGTCAATCGAATAAATCAAATAGGTCTGGTTACGGTACAACGGGTACAAAAGATAAAGAAATGCTTTTTTAAAAAACACTGAGATTCCGTAATCCCGGTAATTACGCAAACATTTTTTCCACAAATAAGATATTGGGTTCATTTTTCTTTTCATTAAACGTTTCCTACCCATTGAGGATGTGCTTCAAAGTTCAGATTGAAATCTGTTTTAAACTGCTCAAGCTTCATCTTCGATCCATTAAGAAACACAAGAACATCATCTGTTTTACCCCTAAACAAAGGTATTTCAGAGTCACTTTCGTCAAATGCCTTTATGACCAGGGGAATTTTTTCAACATCAAATCCCATGGCTGTTGTTGCAGCGGCATCAACAGCCACTGGAGAAAACCCAGCAATCATAGTGCCCGATAGAACCGGATCGCACGCGAGGGGCCCATCACCTTCTCCGCCTACGATACCATCAACAATCACCAGCTGTTTTCGTTGTACTGTTTTCCGCATTTTCCCTTCTTTGTCTGCATACATTACTACTCGGTTTAAATCTGCCAGAGTTCTCCATAAGGTGTCATTGCCCGGCCACATCGCCTCATAAACAGTGTCTTTAAAAGGTATGATCTGATGAGAATTCCACAAAAGCTTTTTGGCTGCAGCACACACGAACTTAACGGGGGTATACCTGCTTGATTGTATTGTATCGTGAAGAAATGTCCCTATCCGTTTACGAAAAGAGGGATGGACATACTGATCTCCTCCTTCCTTAGGTGAACCGGTAATAAAATGAGGAACACATGCCTTACATGCAGGTATTCCCATGTAATTTTTGAGCCCAAGGGTAACTGCTGTACGACGATGTGTTTTAAGCTTCGCAATATTGATAACAACATCGCAATTAAGAAAAGAGCGCGGGATCACATATTCGTGCCTTCCATCGGAATGATGAGAAACCGTTTTTTTATAACTGGCAACCGCTGTGCGAAAACGGGAAGCGTCCATGCCCACAAAGCGGCTATAGTTGCCAAGATCCACATTCTGATACCCTAAAGGATCGTGCTCTATCTTCTCCCGATCCCATTTGCCATACAGATAACTTCTCTTGGCCTTGTTTAAACGAAGATCAAACCAGGTAATGGGTATTGTTGTTTGATCTTTATACCAGTTTAAAAGCTCCCCCAGTCCTGAGTTAAGGAGCATTTTATCGAAATCACTGGTGTAAAGCTGGCTGTCTCCTATTGTAATTGTTCCTTTACCTTTGAGCGCCAGACAAACATAATCAAGCACTGGTCGTATTACTGACGGATGGACAATGACGGAGAACAGATCTTTTTTGTCGGGGTGCTCGTGCACAACTGTGTTAGGTTTGATAAATACATTCATGCCCGGTGTTATAAAACTGCCGAATGGATTCCATCCTGATGTATTAATGTTTTTACTGTCAAGCCGAAGATCTATCAACAGACCTCTCACCATTCTGTAAACTTCATTTGACTTATCAGTTCCCTTTACAGGTAGTTCAGGATATGATCTGTCAGGATGAAATCGGTTGCCTGCAGGGTAGGATATTGTTTTCTCTTTGCGAATAACTACGACAGAATCACTTTGAATTGACAGCATATAGGTATCCTTTATTGTTGCTTTGACCGTTTGATCTCAATGAGTTTTTGGGGCAGTTACAGCCGTGCTCCCCGGTCCCCGAGTGTCAGCATTCTTATGCTGATGTATCGAGGGGCCGGTCCCAATCAGATGTCACAAGGAATGAGAGAAAAAAGATGATTTGATTTGTAGCCAGTCTCCCCTTGACACAGCAGGAAGACCTGCTGCTCGGGGAGCTTTTCTTTGCAAGCCTCTTATTTTTTAGCCGATACAGCAGGCGAACCAACTCAGTCCATTGCAAAACATTCCTGATTCGAATCAACTTGACTAATCAGGTCTTCTGTTTGTTCTGTAATATGTCTGGTCTCCATAAGCTGCTTTTGGATCGCTTTTCCCAGTTCTCTTACAAATGGCTCTGTCAACATGCCCCGGGGACTCACCGCAAGCTTGTGTACGGTGAGCTTACCCTCAACAAGATCACCCCAGCCAAAAGAGTGGTCGTTTTCACCGGCGAAATTCTTTTTGGGTCTGAATAGTGCGACATTTACTGGCAATGGTTTGGGCACATACAACTCCTCGGCTTTATCATTCACTTTCGCTATCCCAACATGATGATATCTGCCCAATCCATCTTCGGTTTTGGTCTTTTTAACATTTGAAATTGCAATGTTCATTCTGACTTTAAACCTGCTGATCTCGGTCTTCATTTTATCGGTAAAAAAATCGTAACCCGAATGAATTCCTGCAGACATGAGATTTTCCAGGTGGTATATAACATTCTGAATGGGATGAAACCACTTAAGAATGGGGGGGGGATTGAGAGCTTGGGGATTATATGTTTCGATCATTGAGACAAGCGCTACTTTATACCCTTTTGCGTTTAACTGCTGTGCTATTTCGTAAGCTATGGCACCGCCAAGACAATACCCGCCCAAATAGTAAGGACCTTTCGGTTGCAGTGAGGTTATTTCATGTATGTATTCACCTGCCATCTCCTCAAATGTGGTGTATGGTTTTTCCTTGCCATCGAGTCCACGGCACTGAAGTGCATACACCGGTTGCTCTTCGTTAAAATATCGTACAAGATCTCTGAATAAAAGAACATTACCTTCAGCTCCATGCACCAGAAAGAGCGGGGGGCGTGACCCAGTTGATTTTAATGGAACCAACCGTGACCATCCTGAATTCAATTTTTTATTTCGCACAATCTCAGCAATAGCTTTGACCGTCTGTGCTTCAAAAAGAACAGACATAGGCAGTGTAACCCCAAACTCCTCTTCAAGTTGAACAAACATCTGTGCTGCAATGAGAGAATGACCACCAAGGGAAAAGAAATTGTCGTTGACCCCAACAGCCTGCAAGCCAAGGCACTTTTTCCATATTTTCAGAACGCGAAGTTCTGTTTCATCATTTGGCTCTTCAGTGTCATGTGCTACCAATGGAACATCTAACAGAGGCGCAGGAAGAGCTTTTTTGTCTATTTTGCCGTTTGGGGTAAGTACAAATTCTTGGACAAATTGGAAGTGGGATGGGACCATATAATCGGGAAGCGTTTTTTTTAGAAAGGCCCGCAAATCATCCTTGGCAGGGTTATTTTGATTTTTGGCAATTATATATGCTGCAATGCGGATGTCTGAAGCGATTGGTGCAACTGTGGATACAACACACTGCTGTATTGACGGGTGACGTGAGAGCGCGTTCTCGATCTCACCGAGTTCAATTCTGTAACCTCGTATTTTTACCTGATGATCAAGCCTTCCCAGAAACTCCATAAGCCCGTTTTTTTGCAATCTTACCAGATCGCCCGTCTTGTAGAGGCGCTTGTTTTTACCCCAGAGCGAAACGGTAATAAAACGCTCTGCTGTTAACTCCGGGCGGTTAAGGTAACCTCTGGCCAAACCGTCCCCTCCGATATGTAACTCACCGGAAACCCCTATTGGAACGGGGTTATTGTATTTGTCCAACACGAAAAACTCTGTGTTAGCGATAGGACGTCCCAGAAGAATTTTTTCACCAGGAGCAGTGATTTTGTTAACTGAAGACCATATTGTAGTCTCGGTCGGACCATACATGTTCCAGAAATATCCCTCCCGCTGTATCAACTGATCTGCCAAATCCACTGGAATCGCTTCTCCACCAATCAAAGCTTTGATTCCCAACCGCTCTTTCCAGCCAGCAGCAAGCATTAACCGGTAGGTAACCGGTGTCGCCTGCATGACCGTGACACCTTGGCGCGAAATGAGATTGATTAGTTCTTTACCATCCACAGTTTGCCGTTTGTTTGCAATAACAATTGTTGCACCCGTTATAAGTGGTAGGAAAAGCTCCAGCCCGGCTATATCAAAAGACAAGGTCGTTACCGAGAGGAAGACATCGTTTCTGTCTATTGCTGGCTCTTTTGCCATTGAGCAAAGAAAGTTAACCAAAGCCCGTTGCGCTATTTGCACCCCTTTGGGTTTTCCTGTTGAGCCGGAGGTATAAATGACATACGCCAGGTTGTCGGGTGAAAGGAAATACGCAGTATCGGATACCTCACATGTCCTTACCTCTTGAGCATCTATGCAGATTTCCCTGCCCCTGAATTCCGGAAAAGAACCAGCCATCTGCTGTGTTGTAAGAATAAAGGATGCAGCGGAATCATTGAGCATGTAGGCAAGACGATCTCTGGGAAATGAAGGATCAAGGGGGAGATATGCCCCTGCGGACTTCATGATCCCTAATACCGCAACCAGCATTTCAATGGATCTTTCGATGTATACTCCCACCAAGGTTTCGCTCACTACTCCATTAGATTTGAGCAACTGCGCTACCCGGTCAGCCCTTTGGTTAAGCTCTGCATAGGTGAGCTCCTCATTCTCAAAACAGACAGCCACTCTGTTTGAGTTCTTTTTAACTGTTTTTTCGAAAAGTTCGGTAAAGCACTTCTGTTTTGGATAGTGAGACGCTGTGGCGTTCCAATTGTCTATCATACTGCGTGTGTGTTCAGAGCAGCCCACAATTCTTGAGATAGGCGTCAGGGGATTTTGGATGAGTTCTTGGATTAAAGCTGTATAATCATAAACCATTTGCTCTATAGTCTGCTCTCTAAAAAGATCGGTAGTGTACTCCCAATACCCTCTATACTCATCTTCGGAACCCCACATACACAAAGTACAATCAAGTGTTGATGTTGCGGTGGTGACCTCGAGCTGCTTGCATTCCAGATCGGCTAAAGAAATATTCGTAGATAAATCCTGAAACATAAAGCAGGTTTGAAACAGTGGGTTGAATTTCCCATCCACCGATGGGTGAACCGCCTCCACAATCTGCTGAAAGGAAACCTCCTGGTGTTCCTGTGCTGCAAATGTTAATTCCTGCACCTTTTTGGAGAGATCGGTGAAATTTTCCCCCGCAGAAAAAGTTGTGCGCAAAGGCAATGTGTTCATACAGGGACCAGTAATTGGTCCCATATCAGGATGAGTTCTGTTTTCAAAAGGGCAACCCACAGTTATGTCTGTTTTACCGGTATACTTGTAGAGTAAAAGCTTATAAGCCGTCAGAAAGAGTGTAAAAGAGGAGATCCTGTTTTTTTTGCAGTAGTCACTGACTCTGGTTCCAAGGCCGTTTGTAAGTTTTATTTTGATTGAAGAGCCACGAAAGCTCTGGTGAGGCGGGCGGGGATGATCAGAGGGCAGTTCGAGTGGCAAAGGTTCTGTTGCGAACAGTTCTTTCCAGAAACGCAGTTTTTCATTGAGCACGGAAACTTGCTTCTCTTCCTGAAGCCACATAACAAGGTCTGCATATTGTAGCTGTTGTCGCTCAGGTATGGGGACTGGGTTGCCGGCAATTATTTGTGTGTAATAATTTGATAGCTCCCGGGTAAACAGAACAGCCGATGCATGATCCATAATGCTATGGTGAAAATTGAGCAGAAATATATGTTCACCCAATCCGAGAGTGACCAATCCAAAACGAACCAGCGGACCCTTATCGAGAAAAAAGGGCTTTGTGACAAATTGGTTAATAACGGAAGGTAACGTTTTTTCCTGATCGGCAATGTCCGAGAGATCCACATATTCAGGTTTTATTGGGAGTGTGGATGCGATGTTCTGTTTAAGGCCTTTTTTGTGGAGGGTAAAAGTAGTGCGTAGGCACTCATGTTGCAGGATGAGTGCAGTGATACTTTTTTCCAGCGCTGTATAGTCCAGAGAACCTTTGATATGGAAAGCGAAAGGGGTATTGTAAGCCGGGCTGCCTGGGCAAAGATTGCAGAGAAACCACAACCGACGCTGCTGGTCAGAAACGGGAAAAGTATAACACCTCTGTGATTGGATGCCTGTGGTGTTTGCCTCAATCGCAAACTCGTTACGGGACATCGGTTTGATCGGTAAAATTATTGAGGAGGATGGATTTTTTTGTACCTCGGTATTACGGTTCATAATGGCCCCTTAAAAATGAGTGTAATGAAGACTTCCAATGGGGTATCTCTATTTTAAAAATCTGTCTTGCTTTAGTTTTTGAAAGAAAACTGTAAACAGGTCTTTTTGCTTTGGTTGGAAACTCTTTAGTGCTGATCGGAGCAATGTGGCAGCTGTTTTGTATATGCCCATATTCTTTCCCCAGTTCATAGATACTGCAGGCAAAATCATACCAGCTGGTCCTTCCCTCATTGGAGAAGTGGTAAATTCCCCATTGCTCGGAACGGTGCACGATTATGTGTGTTAAAAATTCTGATAAATCATGTGTCCAGGTTGGGCTGCCCCACTGATCGGATACTACTCCCAGACGATCCCGCTCATTCATCAGTTTTATCATTGTTGAAACAAAATTCGTTCCATATTTACCATACAGCCATGAGGTACGGACAATATAGTGATGTTCTGTAGTCTGCCTGACCCTGATCTCTCCAGCCAGTTTACTCTGACCATATACTCCAACTGGCTTTGTTTTTATATCTTCAGTCAATGAAATGTCCTGTGTGCCGTCAAATACATAATCTGTAGAGATGTGGAGCAAAGGGATGTACAAGCTCTTTGCAATACTGGCCAGATTTCCCGGGCCATTCTCATTAACACTAAAAGCCTTTTCCCTCTCATCCTCCGCAGTATCCACTGCAGTATATGCAGAGCAGTTTACTATCGCACCGATTGCCTTGTCTTTAACAAAAGAAAGAACCTGTGAGCGGTTGGTGATATCAACTTCAATATCGGATGCAATAACCTCCAGGCCACTTTTTTCAAGACTTTTTATCAAATCTCTGCCAAGCATGCCCTTGCTGCCGGTCACCCAGATCATACTTTTTCCTTTCGAATGTCGTGAGAAGTGGCGATTTCTGTTTAACTTCTTATAGCGCTTGGGGAAATTTGTTTTGGAGAGTAATCGACTGCGAGGCCGAGGCCGACCGCGACGCCGATGGGAATTCAGACCGTTATCTCCTCAAAGTAGGGGAGTTTTTTATCCTTCTCTGATATAACGACATCACTTAAAGGCCATTTTACATTCAGAATTGGATCATCCCACCGTATTCCCCTTTCGTGATCGGGTGAGTAGCAGTTTGTACATTTATACAGGAAATGGGTGCTGTCTTCCAAAGTAACAAAACCGTGCCCGAAACCAGCAGGTATATAAATACCCAAACAGTTTTTTCCGGAAAGCACAGTTCCAAACCACTTGCCAAAGGTTGGAGAATCCTGTCTCAGATCCACAGCAACATCCCATGCAGCTCCGCTGATCACCTGAACAAGTTTTCCCTGTTCCATCGGTGCGGTCTGAAAATGTATCCCCCTCAAAACTCCCTTATTCGAAAAAGAGTGGTTATCCTGAACAAAATCTTCCGTTATCCCGTTAGTCAAAAAGTCTGATCTTTTATACCTCTCAATAAAGAAGCCGCGATGGTCTCCAAACTTTTGAAATTCGATGATCAGAAGATTTTCGATAGGTGTTTTTTTAAAATAAAAAGGCATTTGATTACCCCGTCTATTTAAGAGTTAAGTGCTTTTAATGTCGCTATTTACGGCTTTTTCTATAAATAGGAATAGGTAGAAAAAAGATTTAAAAAAAAGTGTTGAAATCTCTTTGAACAGGTCTCTATAATAACTGAGAATCATTACATTTTCTTTCAGTATTCAGTAAGTGCAGGACTATGAAGTACAAAAAAATTCTCTTCACGCTTTTGTTTGTCTACTGTTTTTCCACGAACAGCTCAGCAGTAAACCCAGGAGATTCAATCGCCGTTTTTTTCTGGACACTGAACCAACCCGACACCACAGCCCGGGGGTACTCCGGGAGTATCACATTCAACAATACGGCCTCTTCAGGTGATGATACCTCCTGTGAAGGCAACCTGGAGCTCAGAGAGTATTCTCTGTGGCAGTCATTGTTTAGCAGTGACGACTATGACCTATCTTTCAATTTTTCCGCCAGCACACCCGGGCTTATCAGGCGAAGTTCCAACAGATTTCAAAACACCCGGTGGTTGACATCTGTAAACAGTGGAAACGACACGATCAGATTCTTTTTCCCGGTGTTGCCTACAG
>SKJJ01000197.1 GCA_007115975.1 Chitinispirillum sp. | reverse complement strand
CCATACTATTGCTTCGATATCATTGATGAAGCACCCGGGATAAGTTTGATATCCTTTAACCGTTGAGAAAAACGACTCAATAAAAGGATTGTCGTTTGGTGTTCTTGGCCGGGCAAATTTCTGATTTATTCCTAAGGTCTTGCACATTTTCATAAACGCTTTCGCCTTCATTTGTGTACCTCGATCGTTAATCAGATCCGGCAATTGAACATCAATATCCGTTAAGTTTTCGTTTTCCAGACTTTCCTGCAAGAGCTCCATTGCTTCCTTGTACGTGATGTGCCAAGTGATACGCCATGCCACAACCTTTCGTGAATACTCGTCGAGCATTACAAACAGATACAAGAACGTCCCCTTAACATTAGTCCTGATATAACTGATATCCCAACACCAACGCTGATTTGGACCGGTCAACACAGGTCGATCAGGCTCCGTGCTTCTACCACTTTTCCATGATCGATTGCAGCGATCGGCTGTGAGATTACTCTGCCGCATAATCTTATATACCGTTGAGGCGCTCACATGAAAAAGCCCGTAGTCTGCAGCTTTAGCTGTCAGAACCCGATGCGAGTCATCGACATATCGTTCATCTAAAGCCATCTCTAATATCGCAGCTCGCTCGGCTTGAAGTAAAGCATGAGGTGCATGAATTGGTCCAGGTGAGACGTCGTCAAGTCGTCCTTCACGAGCCCGCCATCGTTGTACACGTCGTTCATCGATCTGAACGAGCTCACACGCCCGACGCTGTCGCACTCCTTGAGTAACGGCCTCATCAATGACTTCAAGTATGGCTTTTTTCATATCGGCAGTACAGAGTGTCGCTTCGAATGCACCGACTACTCCCCATTCACTTTTTTTTTAAGTATTGTAAACTCGACGGCCATTTCACTCAAGGCTTTGTCTTTTCTTGCAAGATCATTTTTTAATGCTTCGTATTCAGCTAACGAAACCTCCTTAGAGCTCTTTCTGCCAGGCCTTGATAGTCCCAGTGCCCGGATGGCTCCTTCACGGGCGATCGCCTCGTAGCGCAAAACGTCAGCGGTGTAGATGCCCTCCCGGCGAAGGATCTCAGGCTTGTTCCCAGTGCACTTACGAATTTCCTCGAGTATTGCATATTTTCTCTCGGCTGGAAGGTGTCGACGAACTCTAGCTATTTCCTGTGTCATATATTTCAACTTTTTGTGGCTGTCGGGGGTGAGGGGAGTGGAAGGAGGCCTAGGCCTCCTTCCACTCCCCTCACCCCGACTTCCCATTATAGAGTGTAGCCTACAAAGTAGTCTATTGTTGCACCAGAAAGCGACATTAATTGATACGCGAAGGGGGTTTGAAGTTTGAATCTATTTGCTTCTTGGCCTGATCCACAACTGTTTGATAATCGTCAGTGTAATCATCTACAGGTTGGATGTCAACTATATCCGCTCCTGTTTCCCTCCTTATTTCCTCTGCCATCTTACGTGTATTACCGCTGCGGGAAAAATAAGCTACAAGTACTTTGTTCATTTCAGTAATATTATCTTTTGTGTTGTTTGTATCTTCCTGTTTTGGTTTTTCGGTTGAAGAATTTGTTCTCGCCCAAACTACCTGCAAAGAAAAGACCCCCTCCCAAAGTCACAAATTTTTCCGACGAGCCAATAAAAAAAGGCATAGGAAGGTATATTCCCATGCCTTTTGATCTGCTATGTGTTTAATTGTACTTATGAGGATGCAGCTTCTTTAATAAGCTGAAGAGCAATCTCATTACGCTGGATCTGGTTTGTTCCCTCATAGATCTGAGTGATTTTAGCATCCCTCATTCTCTTCTCCATTGGGTACTCTCTCATATAGCCGTATCCACCCATAACCTGAAGAGCTTCAACCGTGACCTTCATCGAAACATCAGAGCAGAAGAGCTTTGACATTGCCGATTCCTTTGCAAACTTCTTTTCTCCTGCATCGATTGTACGTGCTGTGGCATACAGTAGTGCACGTGCAGCCTCTACCTCGGTTGCCATATCGGCAAGCATGTGCTGAACAGCCTGAAATGCGGAGATCGCCTCACCGAACTGAACTCGTTCCCTGGAGTACTTAACAGCATCATCAAGAGCTCCGGCAGCGATACCAAGGGCCTGTGACCCAACGCCGGGTCGTGAGTAGTTCAGTGTGTTGATAGCAACAATCGACCCCATCCCCTCCCTTGCCAGAAGGTTTTTCTTTGGTATTCTGCAATCCTGAAAAATCAGTTCAGTTGTACTTGAAGCCCTGATACCCATTTTGTCTTCATGTTTTCCAAAGGTGAAACCGGGAGTGTCCTTCTCAACGATAAAAGCGGAGATACCGCGGGCACCCTTTGCAGGATTGGTTTTTGCAAACACAACATAGACCTGGGCATTTTCACCATTGGTGATCCACTGTTTAGTACCGTTAATGACATAGCTGTCACCATCGAGAACAGCAGTACTTTTCATCCCCAAAGCATCAGAGCCGGCATTGGCCTCGGTAAGACCAAATGCTGCTATAGTCGTTCCTGCGGCGATACCCGGAAGGTACTTCTGTTTCTGCTCCTCACTTCCATGGAGCAGTATTGGAAAGGTACCAAGAGCAGTGGCAGCCATGGCGAGTGATATACCACCATCAATTTTTGACAGCTCCTCAACAGCAAGACAGAGCTCGAAAACCCCTCCACCAAACCCACCATACTGCTCGGGGATATAGAGACCGCACATGTCTGCCTCAGAGAGGGCTTCCACAATATCCCAGGGAAAAATTCCCTCGTGGTCATATTTTTCTCTTACCGGCAGAATTTTTTTGTGAGCAATTTCTTTTGCAGTTTCAACAATCATCTGCTGTTCTTCAGTCAGGAAATAGTTCATTACTTTTGTCTCCTTTGGTACGGGATATGATTGATTCTTTGTTATAGTGTACAATTGCATTCTGTGCAGCACTCTGCTGAGCATCTTTTTTATTTTTTCCGATACCCTCGCCAAGAGGCAGTCCGGCGATATCGATACGCACTCTGAACTGTTTAGCATGATCGGGGCCTGATGACTCAACCGTGGTGTACTTTGGTATGCCAAAACCGTCCTTTTGTGCCAGTTCAAGAATTTTACTCTTAAAATTAATGTTGCTCTCATCTTTTAGGAATTCGGCGATTCGTGGGAAAACAAACTTGTTAAGCATGTTTTTTGCTCCCTCCAACCCCCCATCTATGTAAACGGCTCCCAGCAGTGCCTCAAAGGCATTGGATAGAATCGACATCCGGTCCCTTCCTCCGGATTTCTCCTCCGAAGGGCTTAAAATCAGGTATTGGCCCAGGCTAAGAGTCAAGGCGACTTCTCCCAGAATCTTTCTGCTTACAATCAACGATTTAATTTTTGAAAGCTGGCCCTCGCTTTTATCCGGATGCATGAAAAACAGATGCTCTGTGACGAGGCAATTTAAAACAGCATCCCCAAGAAACTCAAGCCGTTCGTTGGACAGAAGGCCCTTTTTGTCCTCGTAGGGAATGGCGGACTTGTGAGTCAGTGCCAGTTTGAGCGTGGATTCTGCTTTGAACCGGTAACCAATGACCTGCTGCAAGCGTAAAACGGAACCGGCTTTACCGGTTCCGTTTTTTTCCAGGCGTTGGAATAGTTTAGTTAGAGGCCTCAGAGGATTCATACTTGCCAATAAGAAGTGAAGCGTTATGCCCCCCGAACCCAAAAGAGTTACTCATGGCATATTTCACGCTTCTCTTCACAGACTCATTAGGGGTGTAGTTAAGAGTACACTCAGGATCGGGGTCCTCATAGTTGATTGTAGGAGGAATGATACCGTCTCTTATTGCCAGAACAGAAGCAATAAACTCGATCCCGCCCGATGCTCCAAGCAGATGTCCGGTCATGGATTTGGTTGAGCTGATATTGACCTTTTCAGCAGCCTCACCGAAAACCTTTCTTATGGCAATTGATTCAAATTTATCGTTAAACTGAGTGGACGTGCCGTGAGCGTTGATGTAGTCCACATCTGAAGCGTTGATATCGGCGCAGTCCAAAGCCATTTTCATGGCACTCTGGGCACCGGCGCCATCGGGCGCAGGAGCTGAGAGGTGATATGCATCCCCCGATGCTCCATATCCCAGTACCTCTGCATAAATTTTTGCTCCCCGTGCAAGGGCGTGATCAAGAGATTCAAGCAGTATGATCCCGGCTCCCTCTCCCATCACAAACCCATCCCTCTTTTTATCAAAGGGGCAGCTGGCTTTCTGCGGATTGTCATTGTTGGTGGACATCGCCTTCATGGAGCAGAAACCGGCAAAAGCAATGGGAGTTATACCTGCTTCGGTTCCTCCGGTGATGGCGATGTCCATCATCCCGCACTTTATCATCATGAATGTATCGCCAATAGAGTGACCTGCAGAAGCACAGGCACTTACAACGGCGTAGTTAGGTCCCTTGAATCCGTAGTTCATGGAGACTCTGCCTGCAGGCATATCGCAAATCATCATGGGAACAAGAAACGGCGACACTCTTCCCGGACCGCGATTGAGCAGTTTTGTATGTTCTGTCTCAAGGGTTTGTAACCCCCCGATTCCCGACCCTATGATGACACCCGCTCTGTTTTGGTCTATAGCGGTGAGGTCAAGACCCGAGTCATCGATTGCCTTCTTAGCGGCAACAAGCGAGTGGAGAATGACTCTGTCGGTACGTTTAACCTCTTTGAGGTCAACATACTGAGAGAAGTCGATATCCTTGACTTCACCCGCTATTTTACAGGTATAATCGCTTACATCAAAACTGCTGACAGTATCGATGCCAGATTTTCCGGCACATAAGGATTTCCAGAATGTGTCAATATCATTACCCACCGGGCTTGTCACACCAAGGCCGGTGACAACAACTCTATTAGCCATGAGACAAAAGTCCTTGCATCTAATCACAAACAGAGGCTTATTTGCAGCTTAAAGTGAGCGGCAAATAAGCCGTTTATTTAAATCGGCTGGTATTACACTTTGCTTTGAAGATATTCTGTGGCATCCTTGACACTGCGCATTTTCTCAGCATCTTCATCCGGAATTTCCACATCAAAGGCATCTTCGAATGCCATAATGAGTTCGACCTGATCCAGTGAATCTGCTCCAAGGTCATCAACAAATGACGCCTGAGGAGTGATTTTATCTTCACTTACACCAAGTTTTTCAGCAATAATCTGCTTGATTTTTGATTCCATTTCGCTCACGAACTGCTCCTTTCAAAAGTGATATTGGTCTAAAGATGATTATATAAAATGATAAATAACACATCACATGACAAGTCCACCATCAACGGTAAGTACCTGACCGGTTATGTAGTCGGAAAGTGATGAACAGAGAAACAGTACTGCATTTGAGACATCAAGGGCACTGCCAAGCTTCTGCATCGGAATAGCAGAGGAGAGTTTCTCCCTGTCTGAATCACTTAATTTGTCGGTCATGGCTGTTTTGATAAACCCGGGTGCAATGGCATTGACATTTATCGAGCGTGCCGCAAACTCCTTTGCAATGGTTTTTGTCAGACCAATCATGCCAGCCTTTGATGCTGCATAGTTTGCCTGGCCGGCATTACCCATAAGCCCGACCACCGAAGCAATATTAACAATTTTACCGCTGCGTGCCTTCATCATCGGACGCACCGCTTCCCTTGAACATAAAAAGGCACTCTTTAGATTGATATTGAGAACAGCATCCCAGTCCTCATCCTTCATTCTGAGCAGAAGGGTATCCCGTGTGATTCCTGCATTGTTTACCAGTATGTCAAGAGAAGAGAACTCTTTTACAACAGCGCTGAACATACTCTTTACATCTGCGGAGTTCGAGACATCCCCCGCAACAGCTATGGAATTGCGGCCCAGAGCCTTGATCTCCTGAGCTGTACTCGCTGCGGTCTGCTCATCAATATCACTTATTGCAACATCACACCCTGCCTGAGCAAGCCGCAGTGCAATTTCTCTACCGATTCCACGACCGGATCCGGTAACCAGGGCTTTTTTGGAAGACAGATCAATCACTTTCACACTCCTTGATTCAACTTTGTGTTAGCAGAGAATATATGTTTTCAACAGTGCCACAGGGTATAACATTTAATGGTGTGGAGGATTTCCTGCCCAATCCCCTCAATACACTGCCGGGCCCAACTTCCAGGTGTAGTGAACAGTTAAGTTCTGAAAATTTGAGCATACTATCAACCCATCGTACCGCAGAGACGAGCTGTTTAACAAGCAGGTCCCTTAAAATAGTGGGGTCGGTCTCCGTATCAGCGGTAACATTGGCTACAACAGGACATCTTGGGGCCGAAAAAGGAACGGTTTTAAGCACTGCATCCAGCTCCCTTGCAGCCTCATCCATGAGAGGTGAGTGAAATGCTCCGCTTACGGGAAGAGCCACGGCCCGCTTTGCCCCTGCACTCTTTAAGAGGCCACACGCCTCTTCAACCGCTTTAATCTCTCCTGATATGACCGTCTGATCAGGTGAATTTTCATTTGCAGTGACCACTGTGCCAGTTGTAACCGATGAGAGGACCTCTTTGATTTTTTCCTTATCCATACCGATGATTGCAGCCATGCTTCCGGGCCGTTTTGCTCCCACACCGGCCATAATCTCACCTCTTTTTGCCACAAGCCTGACCCCATCCTCAAAAGAGATCACCCCAGCAGCATACAGCGCACTGTATTCGCCAAGGGAGTGGCCTGCGGTGTACTCGGGCTCCACCCCTTTTTCCAGAAGAACATCCACAATTGCTGCCTCTACAGTGAAAAGAGCAGGTTGAGTGGTCTCAGTGGAGGTAAGCTTGTCTTCGGGCCCGTCAAAAATAGTGGAACTTAGTTTTTTGCCAAGAATTTCATCCGCATCCAGAAAACGCTGTTTTGCCTGAGGGAAAGAATCGAAAAGATCCTTTCCCATCCCCACCGATTGCGACCCCTGGCCGGGAAAGAGAAGAGCTGTTTTCATAACTGAGTACCGACTCCTTACTTTTCAAAAAATTTAAAAGATGATTAAAGAACTACCGATGGTAATACCGCCCCCTATACAACTTAAAACAACCTTTGAACCCTCTTTTATCCTTCCCTCATTCCAGGCCTCTTCGAGGGCGATTGGTATTGAAGCAGAAGAGGTGTTGCCATACCGGTCCATGTTGGTGACAATTTTTTCCATGGGAAATTTGAGAAGAGATGCAAGGGCCTGAATGATTCTGATATTTGCCTGGTGTGGAATAATCAGATCGATCTGTTCCAGGTCCATATGTGCATCCTCCAGCACCTTTTGTGTGGATTCGGACATAAGCCTGACGGCGTGTTTGAAAACATCATTGCCATTCATGTGCATGAATCGTGATTCACCCCATGCGGGGAGCTTGAGAATATCTCCAAGAGAGCCATCACTTGCAATGTAACTAGAGATGATTCCCCTGGAGCTATCCTCTTTAGCACTGACAACAACCGCACCGGCACCATCTCCAAAGAGTATACAGGTGTTTCTGTCGGTCCAGTCCAGAGTCTTAGTGATCACCTCAGAGCCAATAACCAGCATGTTTTTGGCCTGTCCCGATATGATCATGCTGTTTGCGGTGTTGAGGGCGTAGACGAATCCTGCACAGGCGGCACTGATATCAAATGCAAAGCCGTTCTTCATACCAAGGGCTGCCTGAATTCTGCATGCAGTTGATGGAAAGAAGTAATCGGGAGTAAAGGTGGCACAGATAATGCCATCAATTTGTGAACAGTCCATGCCGGCTTTTTCCAGGGCGACTTGTGCGGCTTTTGAACCAAGTTCTGAAGCAGGGGTATTGTGGCCCCTGGGGACAATGTGCCTCTGTTTTATTCCGGTTCTTGACGTGATCCATTCATCTGAAGTGTCAAGAAACATCTCCAGCTCTTTATTGGTAAGAATCTGCTCGGGTACATAGGAACCGGCAGAAACGATATGCGCACTTATATTTTTATCCACAGCACCTCACTTTCATCTATACCAACCCTGCTAATGATCATTTTTACTTTCCAGAGTTCGCAAGGCGGTATGTACTGCGTTTCTGAAAGCATGACTTGATGAGCCTCCGTGGGCCTTTAAAACAATACCTTTAACGCCCAGAAACGGAACAGCACCGTAATTTTCGGGGTTTAGAATCTCCATTTTTTTGATCAGACAGTTTAAAAAGCTGGGATCGTTCTCCAAAACAGACGCAGTAAGAGCAAAAAAACTTTCACATGTCTTTAAAAGAACATTCCCCGCAAAGCCATCACATACAACAACATCAGCATCCCCGGAAAAGACCCTGTTACCCTCGATGTAGCCTTGAAAGAGCAAACGGCACTGCTCATCAAGAGCTTTTGCGGCCTCCTGAATAACCACCGGCCCCTTTGAGGGCTCTTTTCCGATATTCAGAAGAGCAACACGCGGGCTGGATACGTTGAATACACTCCTCATGTACTCATCCCCCATGCAGGCAAAAGAGACCAGGTGTTCAGTTCTGCAGTTAAGATTAGCTCCTACATCAAGTAAGAGAACCGGTTTTTTCCCCGTCGTAGGGACAACAGCGGCAAGTGCAGGTCTTTTAAGATCGTTTTTCCGTCCGAGCATAAACAGCGCTGCACTTGTCAGTATTGCGGTGTCACCAGCGCTAACCGATGCATCGACAAGATTTTCTTTCTGCAGAGTGATACATTTAACAATTGAAGAGTCGGTGTGTGTTCTCCACACCCGGGACCTTTTTTCAAAAGAGGAGATAGTGTCTTTGCAATGGTGAATTACAAATTCCGAGCTGTCGTACTCCAACTCCTCTTTTAGCCCTGTAAGGACTCTTTCAATTTCGGGTCCATCTCCACACAGATGAGCGATAAACGGGTGATGGGTTAAAATCTTTGCTTCAATAACACCCCTGATAATCACCTCGGCACCGAAATCTCCACTTTGTGCATCAATGGAAACTCTTTTTGTGTTCATCAGAAAATCTCGCCAACTCTCGATAAAACAGTGTATGCGCTAATCAACTACAGACCTATTCCTCGGGTGTCTGAACTTCCATTCCTGCATAATACCCGCAGTTACCGCACATGCGATGAGCAACTTTGGGCTGCTTGCAGTGGGAACAGAGTGTGGGTGCAGCCGGCTTTAAAGCCAGATGGCTGCGTCGTTTGTCTCTGCGCGCACTGGTAATTCTCTTTTTTGGTAATGCCATCGTACTCCTCCTTGTTTACCACCCTTGATCTAAAAAAGTTATTCGGGTGTTTTTTGATTCTTTAACTTCTGTAATTGCTCCCACCTGGGATCGACCTGTTTATTCTCTTCAGTGCTGCTCTGTGCATCTCCCAAAAGTATTCCCTCACTTTTTATCTCTATTCCCTTACAGTTGTTGGAACAGAGGGGTTTTAACGGAACAGCAATCATAAACTCATCATACAGAGCCGGACTTATATCCACCAGTTCATTGACAGGATCGTAGTAAAAATCCACCATGTCATCATCAACTGCCAATCCCTGCTTTCCGGCCGCCTCTTTAATTATGAGCCGAACCTCTGCCTGCAGAGGATGAGAGAAGGTTTCAAGACAGCGTGAGCACTCAAGCTCAAAAGTCATCTCTGTCACGAGATTAACAACTAAAACCGAACCGGTTCTGTCAATACTTCCCCTGCATACAGTCGCCTGGGAAAAAGGGGGAAGCTTATCTCTTAGCGATTCGAGCATGGTTTTCTGATCGAATTCCGAATGCCCCTGCGGTACTGTTCTTATATCAATATTCATACTGGTTCCACTACTGCAGCTTGCTGCTCCATGCAACAGGCTACACCTTTTGAAAGTTATACAAAATAATACTTCAATCAACCATAAACAAGCGAACTGTTTATATACAGGAAAAAGGTTCCCTCTGCAGCCCCGGCCTCGACATCGACTTGCTGGGGGAAGAATAATACTGCAGCTGCTTTATTGGTAGTATAAAAAACCGATCCCGATGCCGATTCCGTCTGCGACGCCGATTTGGGAGAGGATTGGGGGTCTTTTAATACGTTTGGGAAAATACCCTTATTTTGTAATAATCACCCTCACCAGCCCCCGAACTGAATTACCGCAATAGACTGCATCCGCTTGAAACAGCTCTCGCGAGCTTATAACTTTTTCGGTACACCTGCCGCTTTTTAAGAGCCTTTTTCGGAGTATGCCGTTTAAGAGCCCGCACTGCAACGCGGGGGTAAAAAGTGTGCTTCCGTTTTGAATGAACACATTGCTTCTTGCCCCCTCAGTCACCTCATCTCTTTTATTCAGATGGATCATGTCCCAGCAACTCCCACCTCTTATTCTCTCTGAGGCCTCATCATACCAGCTTCTCAAAGTTGTTTTATGGAACAGAAATACGTTTGAGCTTTCAATCCTTATAGAGGAGATGGGAGCGAAATTATCCCCCGTTGCAGCAGGCTCAATTGTCTGGTACTCCCACTCCAAGCGGCCGTTTTTGGAAAGGGTGAGTTTGACTTTACATGAGGGGAGGTGTAAAAGGCTTCGCTTAATTTTTGGCAGAACATCAGACAGTGCCGATCTATCATACTTGAATCCAAAATAGCGTGCTGATGAGTGCAATCGCAGAAGATGGTCTCTGAGGTAGAGTGGTTTGCCGAAGGTATAGAGAACCGATTCAAAGAGAAAAAAGTCGTTTCGTTTTTTTGTGAGAAAGCTGCACTTGGTTTTGCACTCCCTGAACTCATCACTGCTTTGGGATTCCCAGATAATTCCGCTACCTACTCTGTAATTCCATTTTTGATGGTTGGTTTTGCGCTGAAGGGTCCGGATAGGAACACTGAAAACGGCCTCTCTTTTGGGAGACAGAAAGCCCAATGCCCCGCAGTAGATCCCTCTTTTCCCCTGTTCCAGTTCATCAATAATTTCCATTGTTCTTATTTTTGGAGCGCCGGTTACCGAGCCGCAGGGGAATAGAGCCTTTAACAGCTCAGTAAACCCGGTGTTGTTGTCCAGGACCCCGGTAATGGTGGAGGTCATCTGATGAACAGTGGGGTGGGTCTCAATCTGGAAGAGCTTGGTGGTTTTTACCGAATTGGTTTTGCACACTCTCCCCAGATCGTTTCTCAACAGATCCACGATCATTATGTTTTCGCTTCTGTTCTTGGGGCTTGTACAGAGAGAATGTATCTGCTGTTTGTCCTCAGATTCGAATCGTCCCCGTGAAGCGGTGCCCTTCATTGGCTTAACGCTGATCTTTTTTTTGTTGAGGCGGAAAAAAAGCTCGGGTGAAAATGAGATCGCCTGCAGAGAGGTGGTCTTAAGGTAGGCACAAAACGGGGTTTTTTGAGCGGTTCGCAAACCCCGGTAGAGATCGAAAGAACTTGGGGCACAATCCTCTACCTGGACATCGAAAGTGAAATTAACCTGGTACGTGTCGCCGCCTGCAATATAGTCCCCTATTTTTTCTATTTTTTGTTGATACTGATTTTCTGAGAGAGAGAAGCTGATCTTTGAGGGGATTTGCGGATTTGACCCGGTTTGGCAATTTGTAACAGGGAGTGGTTTATTCCAGGTGCCCTTGTAATGATCGAAAATATGTGGTTCTCTAAAGAGGCCAAACCAGAGTAGTTCTGTACTGTTTTTATGGTTTTCATACAGTTGAGCAATTTTTCTCTCTAGTCCCGATGCTGCTTCATAGGCCAGATAGCCTGCGACCCAGAACTTTTTTGACAGAGTTTGAATTTGATCAGTTATTGGGATGACTTCGGAGGGGTCTTTTGTGGTGAAAATTTTTACCGGTGAGGTAAACAGATAGGAGAACCGGTTTTCCCGGGTAGGTGATGCAGTATCGAGCAGAACAAAACTGTTGTGATTTTTTTCGAGTGCACCGATAAGGTCCCACTGTGATGATGGAATCCCAACCGGTGCACTCAAAAAATCGAATGACGAGCTTTCACTATCAGTACACATCAATAAATACTTCGCCGATAAGGCCCGAAGATCTTCCGTTCATTCTCAGGATATTATCAAGAGTATTTACAACTTTTACCGTAAGCTCGTTTCTTCTAGGTTCACAGTGTGCTGTTATATCAACTTCCAGAGGCTGCCAGACAAAGGAGCCCAGATCGGTCCCATTTACATTTGGGTAAACTGTTCCGCTGACCTGTGAGAACCTCAGGATAAGCTTTTCGTACTCATTGGGGACTTCAAAGGATTGTGAGTAAGAGGCACTTCCTGTAAGATAGGGATACCCATATTTAGCCCAGGAGTCCTGCCCTGCAACTGAAGCATTGGTTTCAAGAGCCCAGCCTTGACTCCCCTTACTGATTGAAAATGAACCGATGATATAGGGCGGGTATGAAAAGGAGAGTGGTTCGTTTATGGCGCTGCTCATAATGACCGAAATTCTGTTGGCCCCTTTTATCAAAGCATCGGTTATGTCATAAACGGCAACACTGTTTCCAAAGAGGTTTCGGATTTTATCTATCTGTTGGTTGTCGGTAATCAAAGAGAGGTCACTGATATACTCTTTTTTAACCCCGTTGATACTCAAATCACCCGTGCTGTGTTTGATTGTTTGCTCGGCAACCACAAGATAACAGCTTTTTGGCAGAGTCTTTACCTCAAAAAACGATTCATGGAAGTGAATAACACCTCCTGAATCCCTGCTGAGCCCCATGCGGCTATTCCAGCTTGCCAGTGGAAGGGCATTCAGAGAATCGGTGTGAAAATCCCAGCTGTCCTTTAACACCATTCGATAGTTTCTCTGTGGAAGGGCAAATGGATCTATGAATGAATCAGAACCCTTGTATCCGGCGGGAACCAGTTTGGTTGGTGATGCAGCGATGAAGATGGTCTGTTTTGGGGCCAGGGTTATTTCCAGAAGGTCGTGATTTTTGCCCTCTTGAGCTTCGAGCTCCCTGATCTCTTCACTCCCACAGTCAATAAGGGTATAATGTTTTTCTTTGCTCAGCTGGATCGAGCAGCTCTGTTCCTGACTTTTGTTGCGGTTTATAATAGTGTAGAGCTTGGTTGAGTCGTTATGGTGTACCGAAGAGTTGATATCGGTGCATGGTTTGCCCGAAGCGCTGCAGAGAGAGATATCGGTAGCAATCGGAGGCAAAATGCCACGGATTTCTTTTATCGATACAGCCTTGCAGAGTGCTTTTTTTGATTTTATCATCTTGTCGATTCGGTTTTGTATTGAAGAGCAGGTGCCATCAATGAAGGTGCCCTCGGGTTTTTGCCCAATGAAAAGAACTGCACCCTGTTTTGATATAAGCTTCTCAAGGAAAACAAGCACACTCCTTGAAATAAGGGGGGAGTATGGGAGTATGAGGACGGAATAGTTTCCCTTTCTGATGCGGTCATTGGTCCCAAATTCTCCGTTTTGACGAACTGTAGTTTTAAGGAGCTGATCTTCGGATACCACATCGATATCAATATTGAGATTTGTCAGCTCCTCCACAGTGGCCTCAAACTGTTCAAGCCCTCGCTGCACAACTCCATTGTCTTCAGGTGAATATTGTGCAAGCAGTGATGAGCAGGGTGATAAGACCGCCACCTGAGGGCTTGCGTGTGTGTCACAAAGAAGCTCCTGTACACGTGCTGAGTAGTCACAGAGCTCTTTTAGATGCTGCCACTCAGGAGAGTACCATCCGGTATTGAAGGGGGTCTTGATATAATTGCGCTGGTCGTAGTTGAAAAAGAATCCGTCCATGAGGATTTTTGATTGGCCACTGAGAAGACTTCGGTCTATCTCATGCTTAAGGTCCTGGATATTTGATGCCTGAGCGGCACTGTTTCTTCCAATAACTGTTACGGTTTCCCTTCGGTGCTCGTTTGTGTTGCAGTCGGCCATAGTTCGCAAAAGAGCGTAGCTGTGCTCTGTGCCGTTTATGTTTTGGAAACCAACACTGCTAAGGCTGCTCTCTGAAGGGATACACATATCGGTAAGGGTATTTTCTGTTTTGTTGATGGCAGTTTCAGGGCAGAGGAGCCACTGTGAAAGACGATGTTTTTTTGCCCAGTTTTCAAGCGGAAGGGCAAATTTTTCGTACATAGAGTGGTAGATAAATGAGTAGGCCTGGGCCTTTATCCGATCCGATGGGTTTGCAGTCTTGCGAAAGATGGCAGGAAGAAGCTTTATGAGGTCCTTTTTATATTTTGCCCTGTATTTAACCACCAGCTCATCATCCCAGGGGATAGCGTTTTGGGATGGCTTGTAGGCTGGCATTTCAGTTATGAAGCCCTCAAAGGTTGCGGGCATAAATTTTGAAAATCTGCTGAAGAGAATATCAAGAACAGTGCTGATATAAAGCGCGGTGGTTCTGGAGCTGAGGGTATTTGGAATGTACCCGCCGCTGACATTGTGGATATACTCCTTGCGCAAAAGAAGAAGTGAGCTGTTCTCCTTTGACGGTTTCCATGAAAAAGTGCTCTGCCCCTGAGCAACCGGAATCTGTTTAACGTCTGCAAGTTTCACCGCAGATTCAGACATGCCGCAAATCAGGGCAATATATTCAGCTTGGGAGTTTAAGGGGATTTCAATATCTTTTTTATCCTCAGCAACTATCTCCCTTTCAAGAACCAGATACTGAGCCCTCTGTTTTTTTGCCTGATTGGTGATAGTCTCAAACACATTGCTCCATGGCATGGAAAAATCATCGGCAAGACGAATTCCGGTGTTGTTTTCTGCGGCGATTTTCAGAACTGTTTCAAAGAGTTCGAGAAATTCTTCCGACATATGGGGAGGTGACATGTCTCTGCAGGGACGGATTGCGACTCCACCGAAGCCCTTGTGTATCAATTCGTTGAGCTGTTTTTCCACTTCCGGTTTAGTGATTGCAAGGTTCCAGATCCATAGTGCCCAGGGTTTTGACTGCTGTTGTGGTTTTGAGAGGGTGTTCTTTAAGTTTTTCAAACCGGACTCCTGACTTGAGAAGTTC
Source organism: Chitinispirillum sp. (assembly GCA_007115975.1). Taxonomy (GTDB): domain Bacteria; phylum Fibrobacterota; class Chitinivibrionia; order Chitinivibrionales; family Chitinispirillaceae; genus Chitinispirillum. Next base: position 16,339 of record SKJJ01000197.1, on the reverse strand, counting down.
AAAAGAGAACGAGAGAAGGTGTCTGTGCGGACACAGCTGTTATGTTGTGAAAAATTAAATTAAATTCCGATTTTACCAAAGTCAAGAATTATATGCGCCGCGAGTGATTGAAAAAAGTGACTAATCGGTTGAAAATAAGTAAGTTATGTTAATAACAGTGAGGCTGTCAGATACATCGGATTTTAGTCTTTATTGTTAAGGAGGCACTGGTCTGGGAAGTTTTTTCGCCAAAAGTACTTTACCTTTTTGGGGAAAAAGGGTATAATAAAGTGTATGAAAACGAGATACTACAGCCCCCAGAATATTGAAAAACTTCTTGCCGTTATAAAGCGGAACAAAGAGAAAAACCTCAGCAATTCCAAACAGGAATATGATGGCCTTTTCTCTGGTGGAAGCGATAGTTGCGATACAGAACGGTATGATGGTGACCATGAGGGAGAAGAATCGGGTATTGGACCCAACGACGTTAAGCTTGTGCTGTTTGGCGCCGAAAGTCCGTTTCTTACCTCAATATCGGATATGCTCAGCGCACTTGTTGTCATTACAGGGTTTAGTGATCAGGAGAACATCATACGTTTTGTGCTTGAATATGGGATAAAGCATGTGATCGTAGACCTTGATAGCCCCACCGACTGTTTTGAGAGCATAAACATCTTTTCTGCGCTTAAGACACTTGTTCCTGATGTCAGTGTCTATGCATGTACCAAGACTCCCCTCAGTGACGAGGCGCAAGGGTTAAAGCACAAGGATGCGGTAATTTTGCCTAAGCCTTTGTTCAGAAAGCAGATAGAGGAGTTTGTGAAAAAGTATTTGTAGGTGGTTTTTTGGTCTGCTTTTTGATTTCATTGTGGGAATCCGTCATAATTAAATCAGGGTTTATGTGTTTTTATAAAACACCGAAAGTTCCTCTCCTCCACCGGGGCGGGTTGAGACCTACCTTTGGTAAATAACAGGGTGGATTTTTTTTTATAACGGGCTGGGGCACTTAGGAGGGATAATGATGCGATACCGGTTCCGATACCGTACCATCTCCCTCCCTCTTGCGCTTTTACTCAGGCGGCCGTTTCATGGCACAGTTTTTTATTTAAGGGTGATAATTACCCGCGGTACGTCTGACCTCTACCTCCCCCGCAACGGTCTAAACAGATACTCAAGCCCGTTCACCTTGATCTCATAAACCTCGCTGAGCATCCGTCCAAGTTCTCCCTCCGGAAATCCCTTCTGCTTAAACCATACCACGTAAGTCTCAGGCAGGTCAATCAGCAGCCTTCCCGCATACTTACCAAAGGGCATCTTTGCAGCGGCAAGCCTGATAAGATAAGATCCATCGGGAGTGACCTTTTTTTCTTCTTCGTTAGTAGACATCAGGTATGGTACTCCGCATTAATCCTTACATAATCGTAACTCAAATCGCAGGTGTGAGCAATCGCCTCTGACTTCCCCTGCGCCAGATCTATCTGTATGGTTACAGTCTTACTTTTTAAGAGGGTGTGGAGTTTTTTATGATCAAAGGGGACTGGCTGAAGATCTTTAAAGACCTGAACACCGCACAACTTTATTGACATGTGTTTTTTTGAAAACGTTGCACCAGAATATCCTACCGCACAGGCAATTCTTCCCCAGTTGGGGTCATTGCCGAAAAGTGCGCATTTTGTGAGATTTGAATTTGCCACCGCTTTGGCCGCCAGTTTGGCGTCTTTTTCGTTTTTTGCACCCGTTACAACAATTTCAACGCTCTTGGTTGCTCCTTCACCATCGGCCGCGATCTGTTTGCAAAGATCATTACATACGGTAAAGAGTGCTTCTTCAAACAACGCGGCACCTGAGTGAGTTATAGGTATGGCAGAGTGCCCGTTAGCGACAATCAGTACCATGTCGTTAGTTGAAGTGTCTCCATCGACAGTGAGGTTGTTGAAGGTCCGGTCAACGCTCTTTTTTATAATTTTGCTGAGGAGTTTTTCATCTATTAAGGCATCGGTGCAGATAAATGCAAGCATTGTGGCCATATTGGGGTGAATCATTCCGCTTCCCTTGCAGCAGCCCCCGATTGTGTAGCTTCCGTCGTTGCTGTGAACCTTTACCGCAGACTCTTTTTCCACCAAATCGGTGGTCATGATTGCTTTTGCAAACGACAATCCTCCCCTTGGAGAGAGGGAGCCTACAAGTTCGGTAATAGCCGGGGCGATTGTAGCCATTGGGAGTTGTTCACCGATTACGCCTGTTGAGGCTGTCAGGACAGTTTCGGGTTGCAGGTGGAGTGCTTCGGATACCCACGCGGCCATCGCGCCATTGTTCTTAACCCCCTCGTCTCCTGTGCAGGCATTGGCACAGCCGCTGTTGCAGATTATGGCATGAACCTTCTCTGAGGGAAGACTGTTTTCACACCAGTCCACCGATGATGCTCTTATTGCATTTTGGGTGAAAGTACCGGCGGCGGTGCAGGGGTGTTCACTGTAAATGAGGCCAAGATCAGCGGAACCGGATTTTTTTATTCCCGACTTTATCCCGCCGGCTTTAAAGCCGTTTGCTGCACACACTCCGCCGGCTACGCTCTCAAGGGGTGAGGAATCGAATGAAACAGCCATTTTCTACGTACTCCTAAAAGTGGTTTTTGGTGATGGTTTTTTTTGAAAAGTACACCTGATTTAATTAAATTTAAATCTTTCCCTTGATGAACAGGGATCAATATACCTATAATTATATAGTATTTGTTGAGAACTGGCGGGTTGGTGGTCATACCCAAGTGGTGTTGTCTCTGCCGCTCAGAGTGGTGATATGCAGTGCTGCCACACAATATTTGCGTTTGTTTTACCATTTTCTGCACGGTTGCAGGGGTAAAGTTGAGGACCGCAGGATGAGTGCTGTTTTCTTCTGTGTCTGCTCTGAACAGCAACTGAAATTGAAACTGGATATGTATAATAACAGGGGTAAACTCACACTCTTTTTACCGCAACAGAAACGAGGCTGACAATATGAGATCAAAAATATATACCTATGAACTGCGAGCCAGAAGGGTTGCAGTGAATATCGCATTGTGCGTTTACGCAGCAACGATATTGTTCTCTGTCAATGCCTGGGCTGGCTCGGAAGAGGTTGTCGACTATGTTGCCTCTGAGAGGTTGTCGGGTGTTCTCTCTGGGCAGTTGATTGCATCAAAGGCCTTTTTGTGTGAACAGTCAAACTGTGAAGTGGGCACGGTGCTGCGGCCTTCGGACAGATCCATGTATCAAAAATTTGATATGCTCAGAATCAGGCCTGGTGGTCAGTACAAATTTACTGTTGGGGATACGGTGGATATTGTCGAGAGGCTCAGAAATGTCTCATTTCGCCGTACAAAGTATCCGCTGCTAAGGGTAAACGGGCAGGTGGTTGTTAGGAGCATCGACCGGGATAATGCAATAGTTAATGCCGAGCTGATACATTACTGGAAACCCATCTCGGGCAGAGAGTTGGTGATGCCTTCCCAGAGCTATCAGAAAATTGAAATTCCACGGCTGATCAGTGCAGCTCAAAAGCTTGAGGGGGTGGTGGTCACCCATGTGGAGGATGGGGTGGTACCGTACTTAAAGGATCTTTTTATTGTTGACATAGGAAAAAACTCCGGGATTCGTATCGGGGATGTGTTTACGGTGTTTGGCAGTGACTCCGGCGATTTCGGAGAAGAGTTCCTGGTTGGTACGGTGATAAACAGTTCGTCCTCATTTTCCACACTGGTGATAAATAAAATACACCAGAGCAGTCTTAGTCAAGGTGACAGGGTAGTTTTGACGATGAGGATCGGTGAAGAGTAGAGATGACCCGCCATATAGCACTATTCACCAAACGACTGTTTGTCAGCAAAAGAAATGGTAAGGTCCGCGAAATCGTTACAGTTGGCTTTACCAGTGCTCTTCTTTTATCAAGTATTATTCTGTTTCTTCAGGTAGTTTTGATACTTCTGGGGATAGGAGATATTTTTGTTCCCCTGGCCAGTGGCCTCAGAGATGCGCTGTCTGGTATCGTTTATTGAATGAAACCCGCTTTTAGCAAGTTAAGAGGGACTCATGGGGACAGGTTACTTGAGCTACATTTTTCTGACGGCATTTACCATACTCTGTTTAATTTGTGTAAAGAAGTTGTGGTCTTTTTTCAAAATCCGCAAAGACGCTGTGCCTGTCCTTAATGTCAAACGTCAACTTGAGACGGTCTTCGACACCATAAAAGATTCAATATGTATAATTGATCGGGATCTTAAAATAGCCCGGGTAAACCAAAGTTATGCAAAGTCGGTTGGAAAAAGTATTAAGTCGGTGTTGTCTGAAAACTGCTGGTCGGTTTTCTGGAATAATAAAAGAGTGTGTGAAAATTGTCCCGTTGGGGAAGTCTTTACACGTGGTGAAGCGGTGGAAAATATCGATTTTACCCGTAATTCAGGTGATGAGACCAGCTATTACAAAGTAAGCATTTTTCCTGTTGTTGATAGCGCTGGAAAGGTGTGCCGGGTTATTGAATGTATTAGGGATGTGACAAGTGAAAAGCGTGTTGTAGAGCAGCTGGTTCGTTCAGAGAAGCTTGCAAGTATCGGCATAATGACTGCCGGGGTTGCCCATGAGATGAACAATCCTCTTTCCGGGATCTCCGGGACGGCACTGAATATGCTTAAAATGCCGCACAAGTATGGTCTGAACCCCAAAGGGGTAAGCCGCATTGAGATGATTCTTGAGAGCAGCGGAAAAGCCACTCAGATAATGAAAGGGTTGCTTCATCTCTCACGTAAACAGGATAGCGTAAAGGTGATAGTAGATCTCAATGCACTGGTGAGCAGAACCGTTGATGATATCCATTTTCCAGGAGCGGCTGAAATTGAAAAGAAAATAGAGTTGGGCCGTTGGGTTCCCCCGGTTACCTGTGATCCCAATCAGATTGAACAGGTGATAGTAAACATTATGACAAATGCGACACAGTCCATCAAGGAAAAAATCTCCCTCTATGAGTCAGAACGTCGTTTCTTTGAGGGGTACATAAAAATCTCAACCTGCAGGCGGGGTGACAATATACTTTTATCATTTGCGGATAACGGCATGGGGATTCCCAGCGAAATTCAGCCCAGAATATTTGATCCCTTTTTCACCACCCGCCCTGCAGGACAGGGGACTGGTTTGGGGCTCAGTATCTGTAACCGTATCATTGAAGAACATGGTGGAAAGCTTTTTTTTGATGAGGTTGACGGCTTGTCTGTTTTTTCAATCACGCTGCCACTGCAATAAAAGATGGGAGTGTGAGGCAGGCTAAAGGAGGATTGCTTATGGATAAAATTCTTGTTGTTGATGATGAGCTTGCTATTCGAACCATGCTTCTGGACTATCTGGAAAATGAGTATGCTGTCACCGTTGCCCAAAGTGCCGATGAGGCGTTGGAAATCATACAAAATGAGCAATTTAATCTTGTTATTTCTGATATCAATATGCCCGGTATGAGCGGGCCCGTACTCTTAAGAGAGGTGAAAAACCGTTATCCCCAAACAAAAACCGCGCTTATAACAGCCTATGACGTTGATGATTATATAAAGATTGCCTGGGAGTGTTCAATATGCAACATTATCCCCAAAACGGTTCCCTTTAATTTCATCGAACTTGACAATATTATCAGAGGACTGTTAACGGGAGATATCTTCGGCCTTGCACGGTACCTGTTATCCGACGGCGTCGTTTTTGAGAAGCACTGCATCACCTCTTCGGAGATGGCAAGAGAGGTCAGAGAGAAGATAACCGCCCTTTTTGATGAAAAGTTCGGCTCCTCCGGGGATATGCTTCTGCTCTTGGATGAAATAATCACCAATGCTATATATCATGCACCACATTGGGGTGACGGAAGCGAAAAGTATACCGATTATGAAGATGTACAGTTACTGCCTCATGAGTACATTTATGTTGAATGTGGCTACGACAGTGAAAAATATGGTGTCTCTGTTGTGGATAATCAGGGTAAACTGACCAAAGAGAAGGTGCTCGAAAAGATTGAACGGCAGATCAGTGGTGAGGGTATGTTGGACCATTCCGGGCGGGGTATTCACATGAGCCGTCTGTTTTCGGACAGAATGGTTATCAATATCGATCCGGATAAAAAGACCGAAGTTATTCTCATGAACTATTTTTCAAATAAATACCGTGGTTATAAACCATTATATGTAAATGAACTGTAATCCTATACAGCCGCAGCGTACTCTTCTGATGATTGGTTGTTGTTCCTTATGGCCCATACTTGATTACAGCACATCGCCAGGGCCAAAACCCATTACATCCGATATAAGCACGCCGGAGATAACGAAAATAGCGCTATCCTGAGAAGAAACAAATTATTTTTTAACGCTACCAACATTTTATGCCAGTATGAGAGTTCTGGAAAGGGGGTGAAACTGTGATAAACAGATGCCGGGGGAGAAAGATTAAACTACATGGGTTCAACAACCTTACCAAGTCATTAAGCTTTAACATTTATGATATCTGTTTTGCCCGTTCCAGTTCAAGTCAGATTGATTACCTTGAATATATCGATGAGGAGTACAATTCAGAAAAACTCCGCAGTATTCTTGAGGAGGTGACCAATATCATTCAGGCTAAAATTGTCAACATTTCAACTCAGGACTATGACCCCAGGGGTGCGAGTGTCACTGTTTTGATTAATGAGGGGCACAGCCCGGTTGATGACAGGGGTGTGGTTGCACATCTGGACAAAAGTCACATTACCGCCCATACCTATCCGGAGTACAACACGACCAATGGTATCGCCACGTTCAGAGTTGACATTGATGTCTCTACCTGTGGTATGATCTCACCCCTGCGCGCGCTGGATTTTCTTATTGACAGTTTTGATTCCGATATCGTGCTTATGGACTACAGGGTAAGGGGGTTTACAAGAGATGTCAAGGGGAGAAAAATCTACATCGATCATGATATCACCTCCATTCAGGATTACATATCCGATGAGATCCTTCAGAAGTATTCGGCCTACGACATCAATGTCGTCTCAGACAATATATTTCATACAAAGATGGTGTTAAGAGATTTGAAACTGGACAACTACCTTTTCGGATCTGACAGTGAGGGCTTTTCAAAAACTGAAAAGATACGGGTAAAAAAGTTGTTGAGAAAAGAGATGCACGAAATTTTTGAGTGCAGAAACATATTTCAGGAGGGGTGATGGCTGGAGAAAAAGCAAAAAAGAGAATTTTTAAAGAGCCGCTTAATCCGAATTTCGGATATTATTACACTGTAAACAAAACGCTGCAGAAGAAAAAGACCAAATATCAGAAAATCGAGCTCATCGACACCGATGAGTTCGGCAATGTTCTTCTGCTGGATAATATAACGCAGACCGTTGAGAAAAATGACTATATGTACCACGAACCAATGGTGCATCCTGCAATGTGTTCTCATCCAAAGCCGGAGAATGTACTGGTGATTGGGGCTGGGGATGGAGGGATTTTGCGTGAGGTGCTCAAGTATCCGACGGTGAAAAATGTTGAGATGGCGGAGCTGGATGGAGAGGTGGTACAGTTCTCAAAAGAGTACCTTAAGAGCGTGCATGACGGATCGTTTGATGATCCCAGGGTGAATCTGAACATTGTGGATGGACGCCAGTTCACAGCGCAACGCAAGGGTGAGTTCGATGTGGTGATAATGGATATGACGGATCCGTTCGGACCCTCTAAGATGCTCTACACCAAAGAGTTTTTTAAAAGTATAAACCAATCGTTCAGAAACAGAGCAGGGCTTTTCGTGATGCACTCGGAGTCTCCTGTTTCACGACCCTCTGCCTTTGCCTGCATTCACAAAACGCTTGGGTCGGTATTCGGCAATGTTAACGCTGTATATACCTATATACAGATGTATGCGATACTCTGGTCCATAGCGATATCCTCTCAGGAGAGTAATTCTGCTGCTTTAAAACCTGCTGCTGTTGAGAGAAAACTGAAAAAATACGGCATTCAGGGGCTCAAGATGTATAACGGTGCAACTCACCTCTCTATGCACACGCCGTTTCCCTATATAAGCGAAATATTATCCGCACAGGCACGTATCATCACTGACAGTAAACCGGATTTTCCGGACAACTTTATTGATTTAGCCTAAGCGGTGGAGAACGGACAGACGTTATGGATTTTTCCCGTGTGCAGGAACTGGCGGCCCAGCATGGTACTCCTGCACTTTTTCTATCAGAAAGTCGCTTAAGGAGCGCCTACAGGGCACTGGCACTGTCGCTGCCGGGAGTTGAGCTCTATTATGCTGTCAAGTCAAACTGTGACCCGGCGATTATTGCTATCCTGAATTCTGAAAACAGCTTTTTTGACATCTGCTCCAACGGTGAAATAGACATTGTCAGAAATGCCGGTATCTGCGCTGGGCGCTGCATCCACACTCATCCCATAAAAAGAGAGAGTGACATTCGTTATGCTCTGGATTTTGGGGTAGATACGTTTGTGGTGGATAATGAGGATGAACTGCTTAAGTTTATCCCCTATAAAAACCGGTGCGGACTGCTTGTAAGGATGAGCATACAGAATCCAGGATGTTTGGTAAACCTCTCCCATAAATTCGGCGAGGCACCTGAGCACACCTTTAATCTTATCAAAAAAGGGCACGACCTGGGTTTAAGGATCAAGGGGATCAGCTTTCATCCCGGCTCCCAGAACGAAAACGCCCTTAAATACATCGAGGCGCTGGAGTACTGCAGGGACATCTGCCGTCAGGCTGCACTCAGTGGAATTGCAATTGAGGTGATCGATATCGGTGGAGGGTTTCCCATCTCCTACCTCGCTTCGGTGATGCCGATAGCCAATTTCTGCCAGCCCATCAATGAGTATCTTACCAGGTACTTTTCAAATTACAGAATCATTGCAGAACCTGGCCGGGTAATTAGCGGACCCTCGGTCTCTCTTGCAACCACAGTGATCGGGCGTTCCATGCGAAACGGTGCATGGTGGTACTATCTTGACGAGGGGATGTACGGTTCCTTTTCCGGTAAAATGTACGATCACGCAGACTACCCTATGGTTGTGTCACGAAGTGGTGAGAGGCATAACTCGGTGCTTGCAGGGCCGACATGTGATTCAATTGATGTGCTGTACGAAAATATACGTTTGCCGCTGCTCCAAATCGGTGACGTTCTGCTTTTTGAATCCATGGGGGCCTACACCAGTGCGAGCGCATCTGATTTTAATGGCTTTCCAAGGGCCAAAATCGTGGTTGTTGAGTGAATTAATTATATTACGGGATACAGATCGACCAGAATAAAGGAGAAGGCGTTAGTTGTGAACAGTAAAATCAGGCATCCTGTTAAAAATGAGACCTCCCTGTGGATCGAGAATCTTGTCGATGGCGTCTCGGGGCTGACTATAAAAGCACGGCACGCACTTTTTTGTGGTTCAAGTCCCTTTCAGAAAATAGAGGTGTTTGATACCTACTCTTTCGGGCTTGTGCTCTGTCTAGGAGGAACGGTGGTGCTTACAGAGCGGGGGAGTGAACCGTATCATGAAATGATGGTGCATCCGGCAATGCTGATGCATCCGGACCCAAAGAGAATCTGCATTATCGGCGGTGGAGACGGTGGGTGTTTAAATGAAGTCCTCAGGCATCCTTCTGTTGAAACGGTGACCGTTGTTGAGATTGATCGGATGGTCAGAGAAACAGTACAGACCCATTTCCCTCTTTTCAGTCAGGGTTTTAATGATTCCAGAACCGAACTGGTTATCGATGACGGCTACCATTTTCTCTCCTCAACCGATAAACAGTTTGATCTGATACTGGTTGATTCCTACGATCCGGGCGGACCGGTTCGGTCTCTTGAGACCAGCGATTTTTACAGTATTGTGGCAGGAAGGCTCAATGCTGGGGGGATTGCGGTTTTTCAGATAGGTCCACCGCTGGTTAATGAGGACTTCCTTAGGGATTCAGCTTTAAGTGTCTCATCGCTCTATGCGCAGTACAAGGTCAGTACCTGCTCTATACGCTCTTTTCCTGAGGGTAGTTGCTGTTTTATTACCGCTTGTGCAGACCAAAAGGGGCTTGATGGCTTTAACAGGGTGGGGTATGAGCTGATAAGTGATCAGTGCTGCTATTACAGTGATGAAGTGCATAAGGGGGCATTTATGTTGCCCAGGTGTGTAAAGAGAATATTCTGTCCCTGAGTGAGGAGTTGGGGAGGGGATGGTGAAGAAATTAAAAAATGTTGCAAACAAGATTGGCAGGAGATATCTTGATTATCTATACTTTCACCTGCCTTGTTAGTGTGACTCCATGGAACTGATAAAAATACTTTGGGTTGTAATTTTTCTGTTTTTTTCACTAATTCTTATGTTCATTTGGGGCAAGTTATTCGTAATACATAAGAAAGTGAGTGCAGTTCGTGAAATCCTAACCAAAAACCAGGTGTTGGATGAAGAATATAAAGAACTGCAGGAGTAAGCAGGGCTTTGTTCTTTGAAATTAAATAGGTTAAGCAAGAACATAGGGTCAGAACCGAAGGTGGTTTCACCTTGTTGTTGTAGTACAACCCCAATCCCGATCTCTTGGAAAGGAGAAAAGAGTCGGCACAGGAAAGATTTTTTTGTTCATGACACAGATTAAAGCAGCTATGAATTTGACACCGGATGCATGACAAATTTCGAAAAAAATCAGACGCGCATTGTACATTAGATACTTTATGAATATGTGATTTTCTTGCCACAGAGAAAAAAACTGGCAAGCCCCGCGTCATAATAAAACTTAAAGATAAACTATATAGACTTGGAGATGTTAGAATTATGGAATCAGCAGCATTAGTGCTTACAGCGGCAATCGTTGTTGTGCTTCAAATTATTACTATTGCGCTTGTTCTCAGTTTGAAAAAGAAAGGTAAAGTTGTTTCGAATACAAGAGCTGATGCTTCACGAAACAACCAGCGTAATGATAACAGAGGAAATAATAATTCCCGGAGAAACAGTAACAGACCTCAGGATAATCGCTCAAGAGGTCGTCAGCCCAGGCAGTCTACTGCTCAGGCAGCAGATCCCATGGAAAAATCACTTCGCGATATCAATCTCAAACTGAAAAACGCAGAACGGGATCAGGAAAGTACCCGTCGTAAAATGCAGGGTAAAAATTCAAGAGATGACAGGAGTGCAAACCCCAAAAATAGAAGAGATGATAATCGCTTTTCAAAAAAAGGCGGTGGCAATAGGCCTAACAAGCCTAATCGCCAAAAGGAGGACGAAAACAACCCGGCTGATGAGGTAAAAAAAAACGGTGTCAGTGAGCCGGTTACAGAGACCAAACCGGTAAACAACACTGCACCCCAACCGTCCAATCCATCGGTATCTGCTACTGATAGTGGATCAAATGAGGGAAATCTTCAGCACGGACGCAAATTCGCTGTTAAAAGGCGCGCCTTAAGTGGTGAAGAGCAGGGTGGGTCTGCAGAGAAAAAGGATAGTGATGTAAAAGAGTCGATGGATACCCAGGAAACTGAAATCCGCTTTGGCAGAAGATAACCACCTGCCAAATCAAAAATAGTAGAAGAGAGGCCGGGCAAAAATTTTGTCCGGCTTTTTTTAGTGCCTTAGCACTGCTTTTGGCTATCGAGAAGGCTCTAATAAGAGGTAAAACGGTAAATGATGGGTGAAACGGGCTTCAACGTAACACCTGTGGGATCTGCTCTCCCATAACAATCAATAAAAATACCAGCTTTCACTGGGGCTACCTGATGCCATTTAAGTATCTTAATAAACCATAGCGGTGTGGAACACTTTATGCTTTTTAAAACGGTACAAATATAAACAGAGAGAGCAGATACGATATGACAAAACTTGTCCTTCTACGGCACGGGGAAAGTATCTGGAACAGGGAAAACCTTTTCACCGGATGGACCGATGTTGATCTCACTGAAAAAGGTATAATTGAATCAATGGAAGCAGCGAAAATATTGAAAAAAGAGGGATTCGCCTTCTCCGCTGCGTATACCTCTGTACTTAAAAGAGCTATCCGAACCCTGTGGATTGTTCTTGAGGAGATGGATCTTATGTGGCTCCCGGTACATCGATCCTGGCGTCTCAATGAGAGACATTACGGGGCTCTTCAGGGGCTCAATAAAGCGCAAACTGCTCAAAAATATGGTGATGAACAGGTGCATATATGGCGCAGAAGTTACGATGTTCGCCCTCCTGAACTCAATGAAACAGATCCCAGAAATCCCGCCAGTGACCCCAAATACCGGGATGTTGATCCTCTCAAACTTCCTCTCGCTGAGTGTCTCAAGGATACCGTGGTGCGTTTTATGCCCTACTGGGAAAGTGTCCTGGTTCCGGAGATCAAAAAGGGAAAACAACTTTTGATCGCGGCTCATGGCAACAGTCTGCGGGCACTGGTTAAACAGCTCAACTCTATCCCGGACCAAGAGATCCCATCACTGAATATCCCAACCGGGGTTCCTCTGGTGTATGAGCTCGATTCAGATCTTAAGCCACTGCGTAGTTACTATCTGGGAGATCCGGAGCAGATCAAGGCTGCTACAGATGCGGTCAGAAAACAGGGTGAGGCCAAGGGGTAAAAATATGCACCACCTTTTCACTCACCAACGCCTTGTCTGTCACCTGCCAGATAGCACCTTCAAGCTCTTCATTGGTAGTGCCTCCTCCGGTACGGTCAAACTTGACAAGCCGTGCCTTTAAAGTCTGAAAGAAGGTGGCTTTATCCTTTACATCAAGAGCCTTGCCATGAGGTTTTGTAATTATAAAGGTCTGGGACAGAGCGGTGACCTTATTCACAAAGCGCTTCTTTTCATGCTTGTTACGATGCAACGACGGGTCCTGTTTTCTGCAAGGTCGGGATAGGCAGATGCTATTCGTTCCAGTTCTTTAAGGTGTTCTTCGCACATCTATATTCACCTTGCCATCTTCTGTCTCAAAGATGACAAAGGTGGAAAGTTTTTCAGGGAGGTTATTATCGTTTATTGCATGTTCCTTTTTCACTGTCCGGTAACGATTGGGGGATTAAAGGATTGACAGGATTTGGAGAAACAAGATTGCTATTGTACACCCGCTTGAATTCCAGACTTTTTGCCCCGAAATTTATTAATAAGCCGTCTGCTATATTATACGCTTCGCAATAATTAATCGCTTGTGTCTTGTGAACATCTTCAATTTTTTCACGCGCCTTTAATTCCACCATTACCCTGTTTTCAACAAAGAAATCAACTCTGCGAGTACCGATATGTTTTCCTCTGTAAAGTATATTCATCTCTTTTTCGCGTTCAAAAGATAAAGCAGCATGACACAACTCTATTACCAGTGCCCGCTGATAAATACCCTCCTGAAAACCATTACCCAGCGTCGAATGTATTTTCATTGCACATCCAATGATTTTGTGGATGAGTTCATTTATCGGTGTCTGTTTCATTTGCTCCTCCACTGTCCGGACAGGATAACTGGATTAAAGGATTGACGGGATTAGTTCATGTCAGTCAACAGTGTTATCTGCCTTCATTAATGGGTACATTAAACCCTGTCATCCCATACAGCATTCCAGATTGACTGAGAAATTCCCACTCTTGAGAGATACCCATCGATGTCAGAGGACGACGAGGCCGTAGTGGTAAAAAAATGGTAAAAAAAGCCCACTTTCGCTAAGAAAGTGGGCTTTTGGTGGAGGTGAGGGGAGTCGAACCCCTGTCCGAAAAACAAACAACATGAACCGCTACATGCTTAGTCTGCCGTTTAATCTCATCTCCCCTGGCGCCGACAGACAGGCTTCAGAGAAGACCAGAACCTTTATCTCACCCGCAGACCGGTTCAATCTGTGAGCCAGCACCCTAATTTGCCCGACTACGTACGGATGCGCTCCGCAGACGAGTTGCCGCCTTTAATTAGGCAGCGATTGCGAAAGAATGATCTTCTGCAATTATAATGTATCGGATGATTTACGAGGCCAACCGATATCCTCGGCATGCTGTTCGATGCCTTTCATCTCCCGTCGAAATCCAGTACACCCCCGTATCAGAGTTCAGAAATAAGTGGTCAGATCAGGGAAAAGACCATCTTTTACGGACTCAACCCTCTGCCACTGCTGTCCAATATAATACTTAATCAATAAATATACGATTTAAATTGGTTAATATTAAGAGTTTTATCGGATTTGGAAAAACTTCAAACCGGGCAGACTCCAGATTTCCATCTCTTTTCCCCTACCAACTTATATCCCATCCCTTCACGCTCCCATTTTTGGGTTTAATTTAGGCTTGCGAACAGGGAGTGTAAAGAGTACCGGGATTGAACGGAACTATTGAGGGTTGTCTTGCAGTCAAGCCTTGGGTTTTCTATCTATTATCAGGGGATTCTTCTGATCCGAGGATTTTGGGAGTGGAGTGCCTTTCGGCGACTTGCAGCCAGAACATACAATACCAGTCTAACCACAGCCGTAACTTATATAGTATCTTATATTTAGCACACCTAAGGTGAGCTAACTATTTTACATTTATGAGTCCGACACTGTTTTATGAAGGTCCATATCGTTTTTTCTTCTTTTCAAGAGAGGAGAGAAGAATGCACGTTCATGTCATGACTGCTGATGGAGAGGCAAAACTCTGGCTTGAACCGGACATATCATTAGCTAAAAACCATGGGCTTTCAACAACTGATTTGACAAAAATCGAACATGTTATCAGGACACGTGAAAATGAGATTAAAACCCGTTGGAAAAAACACTTTAAAAGCTGAAATTACCAGTATCAGCCCCTTTGGCGTGTGGCTAATTGTCCATAGCAAGGAGTACTATCTGCCCTTCAGTGAGTTTCCATGGTTTAAAAATGCGAAAGTAAGCGACATCTTTAATTTGGAGCTGCATGGCTCAACCCACCTTTACTGGCCTTCTCTGGATCTTGATCTTGATATTGATACATTGGAAAACCTGGAGAAATATCCGCTGAAATACAACTGATTTAGATTCGATCCCAGGGGCTCGTTTTCGAACTCCTTTGCGAGGCGTTCGACCTGGCGGATACCGACCCCTGATTGAATCAGTTCCGGTTGTCCCTTGGTGCGCAGAAAAGACTGGGGAAACAAGTCAGGACAGATAACCAATGGGCAAGTTCTCAAGAATGGTTCGGGAAGAACAAACCGGAATGAGAGATCGCTAAGCGGCTTTCATCACAACTGGTTGCGCAGTCATCATTTCGCGCCGGAATTCATCACGCCCCATACCATCTCTCCCCAAGCCACCTCATCACCATTCTCTTGGTATCCTCGCAAACGGATTCGTTTTTCTTTCCCCTCAGCTGCACTACCAGCAGCTCCCCGTTTTTTTGGCGCGATTTCAAGAGTTGCACGTTCGGGTTCAATTATTCTGTACAGATAGCACTTTCTGTCCATTGCCTTTTCGGGATACGGCCCATTTTTTGCCTCCATATCTTACACCATTACACATATTAACGGAGGTGAAAAATGGCTAAAAGATTACCAGAAGAGAACCCTTTGGGAGTACTTGCCTGTACAATTGGTAAGGGATTATTCTGCGGTTTTTTTGCAACAGCAGTAATGACCCTTGCTCAGCAAATTGAGATGAAAATCACCGGCAGAAGCGGAAGCGATACCCCGGTCCGGGCAGGCGCAACTGTTTTGGGGGTAACACCGATTGAAGAGAAAAAGAATACATTCAACAATATGGTGCATTTCTTTTACGGGACAATCTGGGGTACTGTTGTGGGATTGTTATCCTTGTTGGGCTTTCCGAAAACCATTCCCGCGCTATTTCATTTCATCTCTATGTGGGTTACGGGCATGATTATTCTCCCCGCCCTTAAAGCATCCACTCCTCCCTGGAAATGGGGTGCAAAGGGAGTTGCAACGGATGGTTTTTTTCATGTGATTTTTACCCTAAGTGCAACTATCATCTACCGTTGGCTTGACAGAAATAGTGTGGAGTGACAGGCTCCCCTGCAAACCCGCAATTGGGAACTTGGTAATTATGCCACTGTATTTTATAACCTGTGGGATGGTAGTAATTCCGCTTCTAAATCCAGCGCTACAACCATGTTTACTTTTATAAATTCTTTATCTATATTTGATTTTAGTTTCTTTACGGATAGCCAGAGAGTAGTCCATTGATAGAGGGTTCTACAAAACCCCCTACACTTTAATCAACGTTATTTATCAACAAATTTTTATTCAACATCCGGAGTACCATGAAAAAACATTTAACTGCCTTTACATGCATTCTGATAAAGCAACAACTTTTCTGTAAATTCGACATTAAGCAGTTCCCATTATGTTTACATTTTGATATACACTCTTCCGGTTTCCCACTCTTCGGATATTTCAGATAGCAATGCAGAT
>SKJJ01000104.1 GCA_007115975.1 Chitinispirillum sp. | reverse complement strand
GGAGGACAGGAGAGGCGCAGTGTGAAAAAGAGTCTGACTCATAACAGCACAAAGTCGCAGAAGGTGGTGAATCCTGAGCAGATTCTGCCGCTTGATGATGATGAGCTGAGTCAGTTTTAAGTAGTAGCGCAAAGATGTCCGGGTGTAAACCCGGACATCTTTTTGGATTAAATACTGCTCATGGTTTCAGGGTAATGGTAAAAACTGATAAAGTGTTGATGGGGTTAACCACGTTATTGCAGAGAGTATTCAATATTGTATTCGTGTGATATCGGCATACCCGTATTGGAGAAGCGGCAATGAGAAGAGAATGTTTATCGGACGGGCTCTTTTACAAGGTGATTAATAGTAATGACAAAAAAACCATTGTGGGAGTTGCAAAGAGTAGCTGTTGTCCTCAATTCATTTCATCCGATCTCCTCTGGCACGTCGCAAAGGAATAGTTGTGTTGTTTGGCGATAATAATAGTCGCAAAGAACGTGATTGTGAATACAGCGCATCATATATGCCGGACATCTACTTTGCCTGTTATGTCCGCCCGTCTCACTCATTTAAAAAAGGTGCCTTAGAGGGGGAGTGGCAAAGTGAGCTCACCGGGTTTATGGAAACCGAAAGAGGTGATGGCAGAGCAGGCTGAGGATAATCTGGAAAAGCAATATTCATAATGGTATAATAGTGGGATAGTAGAGAGATGGTATTTGGGACTCTAAACACAATGATAAACTGAAAAAAATGCCCGATGAACTCAAATGAGATTCAAAAATTTCACCTCGAAGCGGGGTTCATTTATATGAGCAAAACCCCCATGGTTGTTCAAACGGTTCTTGGTAGTTGTGTGGCGGTGTGTCTGTGGGACAGATATTTACAGTATGGGGGCATTAACCATTATCTCTATCCGTATGTGCGGGAGAAGAAAAAAGCGACACCTGTATATGGAAATGTTGCCATAATTGCATTGGTGCGCATGATGGAGGAGGCGGGTTGTAAAAGGGAGAGTATGATTGCTCATATTTTGGGAGGTGCGCATCCTGAGGATGACCCGGGGTATGATACAGGAGATAAGAATGCAGAGATCGCAAGAAGAGCTCTAAATCACTGTAAAATCAAAATCGCTTCAGAAGACATCGGGGGAGTGATGGGAAGAAAGATTGTGTTCGATACTGATACAGGGCAGGTGGCGGTACTCAAGGTTCATCAGTTGAGGAAAAGTGACTGGTACAGCGAAAGAGAACGGGGCAGATAAAACATGTCAATGGATATCGGTATCTACAACAAATTTAAGGACCTTGTGTATGAGAAGGCCGGGATTCACCTGGGGGATCAGAAGCAGGCTCTTGTTGCTGCACGTGTATCTAAAAGGCTGCGTGAACTTAACCTCAGTGATTACCGTGAATATCTAAAGTATTTACGGGAAGATAAAACCGAAGGGGAACTGGTTCATCTTCTGGATGCCATATCAACCAATGTAACCTCTTTTTTCAGGGAGTCGGTGCATTTTGACTTTTTACAGGAGAAGATGAAGGTGTGGCTGGGCCAGGGACAGAGACGTTTTCGGTTCTGGTCTGCAGCCAGTTCAAGTGGTGAAGAGCCATACACAATGGCAATGGTCTTAAAGGAGGCAACAGCCGGTTACAATGTTGACATGCGTATATTGGCAACGGATATTTCAACGCGTATCCTTGCACGGGCAGAGGAGGGATTTTATCCAGCAGAGAAAGCGTCTGCAGTGCCTTCAAACTTGTTAAATAAATATTTCGAAAAAACAGAAACAGAAAAAGGTCACGGTTATAGGGTGAGTAAGAACCTCAGAGATATGATTCTATTTAAGAGATTGAATCTTTCAAAGCCGCCCTTTCCTATGAAAGGCCCGATGGATGCGGTGTTTTGCAGAAATGTGATGATCTATTTCGACAATGATGTAAGAAGAAGGTTATTGTCTGAAGTACAGCGGCTGTTAAAAAATGACGGGTATCTGTTTGTGGGGCATGCGGAGAGTTTGGCAGGGCAGTTGTGCACATTGGCGAATGTTAAGCCGTCGATTTATGTGAAGTAGGGGGCCCCTATATTCCCCGGTGGGGGACTTTCGGAATAGGAGTGGTAATGCAGGTTTTTATGGTAAAAGAGAGAGATTGTAATCCCCGCCTACTGGGGTGGGTTATAATACAAAGCCAGGTCGTCGAGCGGAGCCGAGACGCAGGAATGCTTGGGAAAAATGGTTTTGGACACATTGTGGGAGCTCCTTCGACTCCGCTCGGGGAACTGAGTTTGTGTGTTATGCCCAACCGCGAAGGCGGGGATCCAGTGGGAACAGTAGGGAGTAGGAACCCTTCGACTAGGAGCTCACTTCGATAAACTCAGTACAGGCAGGGTGAGCGGGAGGAGAGACTGGCCGAATGAATGTGATGCTGTACCAGTTTTCAAAAAGATAGCATGAGCAAAACAGACATATAAATACAAGAGAGAAAACATGAGTCAATTTACTGAAACATCACCGGGCAACGACTCTGCTTCCTGCTGCAGTCGTGATCTTAATAAACCAAGGGTGGTTGTTGGAATTTCTGAGTTGGCCGTTTCTGATAATCCTCAAGAACTTCTTATAACCTATTCTCTCGGTTCATGCCTTGGAGTATCGGTGTATGATCCGGTCAACGGCATTGGGGGGCTGATACACTGTATGCTGCCTCTGTCAAGTATCGATAAGGAGAAGGCTAAAACAGTTCCGGCGATGTTTGTTGACACCGGGATCCCGCATCTTTTCACTAAGCTCTTTAACCTTGGTTCCAAAAAGAGGGATCTTGTGGTAAAAGCTGCCGGTTGCGCACAGATCCTTGATCCACAAGGGCATTTCAAAAT
>SKJJ01000226.1 GCA_007115975.1 Chitinispirillum sp. | reverse complement strand
CAGACCACTATGTATTTTTACATTTTAAGCCATAACTGATTCGGACACCTTTCTATGCCCCAGCATCTGGTTTCAACAATTCTTTTCGATGGAACACTTTCCCTTGAGTGGGAAGAGTGTGCTACAGCCCCCCATGATAAATCGATCACGCTTGAAAATTTTTTGTTTAAAACCTACAAGGAAAAAACCAGGGGAAATCCTTTGCGATGGATTCTTTCTTTAGGGCTCAGTGAGGTTTCGATTCACCTGTCACAACCCCTTGTGTTCTGGAGAGAATTTGGGGCAAAGTGGCTCCATGAGGTGCAGAGCCTCCCTGACCTCGATGAGAAACGTGAACAAATATCGCCAATCCTCCAAGATGATGATGCGGACCGTTTTCTTGATCGGCTCCCTGATATGATCGGGGGTGAATTCATAAGCAGAAGCTATTTAGTGTCTGTCTGGAATATACTGACCCAATCATTTGCATCATCGATCCTCTCGTTCAAGGGATCAGTTGATGATTTCTTCATGAGCATCGCCCCAGGAAAACTGCCTAAAGATAGAATCCATTTCCACCTGGTGGAAAACCGAAAAGACCCGAACCGTCCATTCGCTTTTCTTGCAACCTACTCTACAAGGGTCGACTCCTCCGGCCGTACACATCATCAGCCACTTAAACTTGCATTCAAGGAATATTCAGATGATCAGAATAAAATTGTCGAGCTCCTGTCAACAGTTGTAAAAGTATCCAGAAAAAATTCACTTATCAAATCGCTGGTTGATACCGGAGAAATTTTTCGGGCTATTGGGTTGACTATTGAGGAGACATTTGCATTTCTTGAAGGGGTCGCCGATTTTGAGGCTTCGGGTATTTTGTGCCGTGTTCCTCGGTGGTGGAAAGGTTCTGCTAAAAAGGTCTCGGTTGCACTCTCTTTAGGTGATAAAAAACCATCCTGGGTCGGTTCTGATGCCCTGCTCGATTTCAATGCCGAACTACATCTTGATGGTGAAGTTGTGAGTGAGAGTGAGGCACAGGCACTGCTGGAGCGAGCCCAAGAGCTGGTTTTTATAAAGGGGAAATGGGTCCCAGTTAATCTGAATTCTATAAAAGAAACCCTTGAAAGGCTAAAACAGGCGAGAAAACTTGCCGAAACAGAATCTGTCAGTTTTTTCGATGCAATGCGCCTTCTTATGGGAGCATCTGTCGATGGACCGGTATCCGGTATGACAGGTATTGAAATAAGCTGCGGTGAGTGGCTGCAATCAGTTTTTAAAAAGATGACCGATCCAACGCTTATTCTTGAAACAGCCCCTTCAGAAACTCTTAAAGCTCAACTGCGCCATTACCAGCAGCAGGGGTTAAACTGGTTGAGTTTCATGCAGACACTTGGTTTTGGGGTTTTGCTTGCCGATGACATGGGACTTGGAAAAACGGTGCAAATACTTGCGCATCTCCAGAAGTTAAAAAAACAGGGTCAAACCAGTCTGATTGTAGTTCCGGCATCGCTTCTTGATAACTGGCGCATGGAAATTCAGAAATTTACACCTGATCTTAAAGTCATAGTGCTTCATCCACAAATGATGAAATCTCACTCTATTGAATCCGCGCACAAGCAGGTAAACAAGTTGGATCTGGTTATTACAACTTACGCAATGGTTGGCCGGTATGAATGGTTGAAATCACATTCCTGGTTTTATGTTATCTGTGATGAAGCTCAGACAATCAAAAACCCACTCACCAGACAAACTAAAGATGTAAAGGTGTTAAAATGCCTTCACCGGTGCGCTATTACCGGCACACCGGTTGAGAACAGGTTGACTGATCTATGGTCCCTTTTTGACTTTGTAAACCCGGGGCTTCTGGGCACTTACAATGAATTTAAAAAATTTGTCAAAGCTCTTCAGCAAAATCCTGAAGGTTTCGGAAATCTTCGCAAAGTGATTCGCCCCTATATTCTCAGGAGAAGTAAAACCGACAAGACTATCATCAGTGATCTTCCCGATAAGATAGAAATCAAGACCTGGTGCAATCTATCTAAAAATCAAACTGCCCTCTACCAAAAATTAGTGGAAAAACTTGATAATGAGCTTGAAATTGTTGATGGAATAAAGCGAAGGGGCTTAATACTGGGGTATCTTTCAAAATTCAAGCAACTCTGCAACCACGTCGATCATTACTCCGGTAGCGGAAAATACGACCCGCATGAGAGCGGAAAATTTGAGCGGCTTGCAGAATTGTGCAGAACGATTTTTGATAAAAGGGAAAGGGTTTTAATTTTCACTCAGTTCGCAGAGATCATTGATCCACTCTCTGTTTATCTTCAGAACATTTTTGGCCTTCCCGGACTCACCCTGAGCGGCTCCACGACCGTTAAGAAAAGAAAAGTGGCGGTGGAGCAGTTTCAGAGCAGTGATTATATCCCTTTTTTCATTCTCTCCCTTAAGGCTGGTGGTGTGGGATTGAACTTAACTGCAGCAAATCATGTCATCCATTTTGACCGGTGGTGGAACCCTGCGGTGGAAAATCAGGCAACAGACAGGGCGTTTCGTATCGGGCAGAAAAAGAGTGTTATGGTACATAAGTTTATCTGTAAAGGTACAATCGAAGAAAAAATTGATTCACTTATTGATGAAAAGAGATCCCTGGCATCAGAAATTACCGCCGCCTCCTCGGAAAACTGGATCACCGAATTAAATGATAAAGAGATTAAAGAGATGTTCAGATTTGGCTTGAGTGGATAGCCGCTATGACGGTATACAAATTGTAGCAAATACAGAAGGTTTTTGAATCAATCCGGAGAGCAAAAAATTATGGGAAGTTATGACTGGAATGGATATGGGCCTTATGTGTCAAAAGCCGAAAAAATCCAAAAAGCATTGAAAACCAGGGAAAAAATGGCTAAAAAAGGAGTTGTGCTTGATCCCGTAATAGTGGAGGAACGCACGATTTCACGTACCTGGTGGGGGCAAAGCTGGATACAGAATCTTGAACGATACGCTGATTACAGCAACCGCCTTCCTCGTGGTCGCAGCTATCTTCGAAACGGTTCAATACTTGATCTGAAAATCGACTCGAATAAGATTACGGCACTTGTCACTGGAAGCCGGTCAAAGCCTTATAAGATCGGCATCACAATCAAGTCCATAAGTAAATCGGCCGAAGCAGTATTGATGAAAAAAGGTCGTGAATCACTGGATTCCATGCACTCTTTACTGGCAGGAGACTTTCCGCCAGAGCTCAAGGAGGAGTTTTTCAAACAGGGCAGCGGTCTCTTTCCATCACCAAAGGAGATCAGTATCGATTGTTCCTGTCCCGACTGGGCAACCATGTGTAAACATGTAGCCGGAGCGCTCTATGGAGTGGCTGTACGGCTTGATGAAAAACCGGAACTTTTTTTCACTCTCAGAGGTATAGATATCAAACCTTTTGTAGTCTCGGTAGCGAAAGAGGAGAGTAAGAAACTGCTGCAAAAATCAAAAATTCTGAGCAGTCGGGTATTATCATCCGATGAATCAGATGATGACATGGCTGAACTTTTTGGAATCGCGCTTGAAGGTAAAATCGGAAATTATGTGTCAGAAGAAAAGGATGAACCAAAGAAAATCATAAAAATCGCCAAAGCAGTAACAAAGAAAGCAACAAGAAGATCGCCTGTTAAAAAAGAGAACATCACTTTAAAAAAAGCGAGCGCCGTAAATAGACCTGAAAAGCAAGAAGTGAAAACCGTTAAGAAGAGTGCGAAAAAAGCGGTAAAAATGGTTAAAAAGGATGTGCTAGTAAAGGGTACAAAGAAAGCAACTAAGAAAAAACAGGCAAAGTGAAAGTATCAGGTTTTTTATTCAGGCAGGTTGTCAAACTTATATTTATGTAAACTTGCACCAAGAACGATATTGCGAATTGAATGAGGTGACCAAACTATTGGCCAATCTCACCCGACGTGACCGCCAAATCTCAAGGTATGTGACCGTGCTTGTCACCTCTCCACAATTTAGCTTTTAACCATCCTTATTTCACTAAACAGGAGGGTTAAATGGCTGGAAAGCGAGTGTGTGCATGGGTTTTAATAATTCGTCGAATTTTCTCCCAACTGCGCGTATCGCCTTCCCGCTCCAGTTTTTGATAATATGCCTTCTTTTCATTTTCAAGTTGACGAATAATACGGCCTGCCCAGGCGAGAACATCACTGGTGGGGTTTATAGCAACAAACATATCCGGCCCAGTGCCTTTACAATGTGAATCGACCATCCGTGAGATGGTTGTATAGTGCTCTGGTGCAATGTCAGCATTACCAAAGAGACTACCGTACGGTGACGAGGCACACCTTCCGGATCCAGAAATGATTCAAGTAGTGTCAGTACTTGACCGCTGTTTGTTCTTCTGTAGTCGTAAGAAAATTCGGGTAAAAAGCCATCACCTAAGCACCAACGCGGCATATGCAGTTGGAATAGTTTTTGCCCTTATTAAAGCCTGTAAGGGATGGAGTGCTGTTTTGCAGATAAATAGGGAGGTGAGTGGAACGTGGCACAAATAGCTGTTTTGGTTGAAGATCTCTTTGAAGATGTGGAATACAGAGAACCGGTAGAGGCTTTTAGGCGGGCGGGGCATGGTGTTGTGTGTCTTGGGTTAAAAAAAGGGGCTCTTATCAGAGGAAAAAGGGGAGAAGAGGTGATAACTATTGAGGTGGAAGTCGGTTCTGCTGACCCGCTCTCCTTTGATGCCCTTTTTATCCCTGGGGGTTATTCACCCGATCGTCTTCGGGCACATAAAGAGCCGCTTCTGTTTGTCAGGGCTTTTATGGAGACCCCAAAGCCGGTACTGCTTATTTGCCATGCTCCCCAGCTGCTGATCTCTGCAAAAATGCTAGATGGCAGAAAAGTGACCGGCTATAAATCTATTATTCAGGATATTAAAAATGCAGGTGCGGAGTTTGTTGATAGTTCTGTGGTTGTTGATGGCAATCTGGTATCAAGCAGGGGGCCCGCAGATTTGGCTGCATTCATTGAAACATCACTAAAAGTACTGGCAAGCTACATTTATTGAATAGGAATGTGAGGAAACGTTCAATAAAAATACCTGAACGGAGGTGTCCATGGCAGAATTTGTGAATCCATTTTCCGGATTCGTTCCAGGAAGAAAACTTACCAATCGTGAACTTTCACGAGCTATAAGGCTATCGCTTTCAGCTGAACAGGAAGCGACTCATCTCTATGAGGCGTTGGCTGATGCTACCGATAACAGCTTGGCTGCAAAAGTGCTGCAGGATGTGGCAGATGAAGAACGGGTACATGCCGGAGAGTTTCAGCGCCTGCTTGAAATTCTGCTCAGTGATGAAAAGGAGCTTATGGCAAAGGGGGCACAGGAGGTTGAAGAGATGCGTCAAGAGGAGACTGCGCAGAGAAACCCCTCCCTCTCAGAGCGAAAAACGGTTATCTCTGTGGGTAATCTTAAAAAATAGGAGGGACTCTAATGAATCAGTTTCTAAACAGGGGTGATGCACCGTTTGGTGATGATGTTTGGGATCTTATTGATAAAACTGTTACATCGGTGGCGTCACAAGCACTCTGTGGACGAAGATTACTTTCTCTGGAAGGACCATATGGTTTAGGTGTAAAGAGTATCTCTATGCATGATGAGAAATTTTCAGAGGAATCAGGGGACAATATCACCCTGATAAGTGCAAAATCGGTCCCTCTCTCTCTTATCTCAAGCAATTTCACCCTGGATGGAAGAGACCTGGATCTTTTTACAAGCTCTGGAGTCCTTTTTGATATGAAAGACCTTGTGTCATCGGTGCTGGTGTGTGCACAAAAAGAGGACAATCTCATCTTTAATGGATCAAAAGCTCTGGGATTGTCCGGCCTGAACAATAGCAATGGTGTGCTGAGCTCAAAGCTGAAACCATGGAAACAGATCGGGGATGCGGCAGAGTCGGTGATTGAGGGGATCGATCAGTTGGATAAGGCCGGATTCCACGGCCCCTATACCCTGGCACTGGCCCCAAAACTCTATAACAGTCTCTTCAAAAGATATCCACAGGAGGAGGTGCTGGAAATAGAGCACTTGAATGCACTTGTTTCTGATGGAATAATTAAGGCACCCGTTTTGCAGGATGGCGGTGTGCTGGTAGCATACGGAGCACAGTTTGCCTCAATTGCCCTTGGGCAGGATCTGATGACCGCTTTTGAAGGACCTTCAGGCCGGGAGTATGTTTTTGTTGTCTCAGAAAGTATCGCCTTACGGGTGAATGTGCCGGAATCGATTTGTGTTCTTAAACCAGCATAGGGTAAAATGCCTGTAGCTGTCGGATTGTGGCTGTTCAGTTTCGTGGACCGTACTAAATCCTGCGGTGGCAATGTGATCCGGCACGAAGGATGTCTACGGTTTAAAACGGTACTGCACTGCTGGCACTGTGGGGGAGGGTGAAATACCTATAGGGGATCGGCCTCTACCAATGCCTGTGCGGGACACAAGCTGTTTGTACCAGAAAAAAACAGTGCAGTCACTGCCGATCAGGTTGTACTATTCAGTTCCCCCCCCCAGGTTTCCCATATCAGAGTGTGGCAATCAACTGTCAGAAAAAACTCCCTCCCTATTAGAAAAAAAATGCTTTGTTTTTGAAATCTTGAATGGTATAGTATATAGGTATGTTTTCAGGGGGGCATTTGAATAAAAGACCAACACCAGGCATCTACGGCAGCAATAACAGTGGTCCCCTTATCTTGTTGTACTCCTCCAGGGACCGTGTTCGGGATATACTCTCCGTTGGTCTTATACAGTGTAATTATCAGGTCGTGCAGGCTACAACTGTTTCGCTGGCTATTGTAAAAGCCACACAGATGCTTCCTGATATCGTTGTGATCGATCTCTCTTGTGATAATCCAAGTGACATCCTCCTGGCCTCAAGGCTCAGGAAATCTGTGCGTACCAGAAAAATGGCTGTACTGCTGATTTTTTCCAAAAATCCACACCCCTTTATTTTGCAGGAAATGGCTGAACTTGTAGATAAAAGTATTGGTACAGCAGAAAAAATGCTGCTCTATTTGGGTTACCCTTTTGCTTTTTCTGATTTTCTAAAAAAAATACTGGCGCTTTCTCCCCGAAAACCAGACTCTTCTGTATCTAAAAAGATAACGGTACCCGATACCAATCGCGGTGTTGAGGAAAAGTTGTTTGACTTGTCTTTTCCTGCAAGTAAAAAGCTGCGCGAAATAGAGTCACTTCTTCAGAAACAATGGGCGTTTCCGTTCACTGTTGTCAGGGCTTTTGATATTCTTGAATCTGACCGCAGCTGCAGCTCTCAGCTTGCCAAATGCATATCAGCAGATCCGGCTGTCTCATCTGCTGTACTCAGGGTTGTCAACACAGTCTTCTATGCAAGGCGTCAGGGGAGGATCAGCGATATAAATGATGCAGTCGTTCGGTTAGGTTTCAGGGAGACAAGAAATATCGTGGCATGTCTGACCCTTATTCAGCTCACACCAAATGTCAATGATAATAAGGGGTTTGAACGTCAGGAATTCTGGCTTCATTCCCTTGCTGTGGCCTTGATAGCGGAAAAACTCTGTATACACTGTAAATTCAGAAAGCCAGAATATGCCTTTATGGCAGGGCTGCTTCATGATTTGGGAAAAATACCTCTTGATAACAATTTCGAGCAGGTGTTTGCGCGTCTTCTGGATGAAACAATCGCTGGTTTGGGAGCATTTTACCTTACCGAAGAGCGTATGATGGGGTTTACACATGCAGAGCTCGGTCACTATCTCACCACCACCTGGAATTTTCCCTCAAGTATCAGTCTTGCCATTACAAATCATCATAGTACCCAAATGATTCTACAGGCTCCTTCCGTAATGGACCGGATTATTCAGGCTGCTGTTTTCGTTGCCAATCTGCTGGCTAAAGCCTTGTCTATCGGACACAGTTGTGATGAGATCATACAGGAAGTTCCCGGGGAGATGGTGAGGGATCTGAAGCTTAACACCGGGCCCACCGATCGATTTATTCAGGAGATAATCGATGAGACAAGAATATTCTGTCAGTTTATGAATCTTGGAATGCAACGGATGAATGCAAATACTCTAAACCCTCGGGAGGATGAGTTCCGGATACTTGTGGTAAATGAAAACAGCTCTGTTTATCATCCCCTGACCACTGCACTGTCCCGTAATGGTTTTTTGGTGAAGCAAACGGCCAACATTAAACACGTTGATTCTTCGGCGAGAGTGATTATTTCGATTCCAAAGAAGGGCTTACCTCCCGATATTGTGCTCTACGATGATGACCGGGGGGCACAAGGAAGGGATAAGACACTCAAGATATTTCTTGTTTCCATTGATTTGGGAAAAAACTGGTCTGAAGATCTCCAGGGTTCGGATATCAAATTTATGGACCGGGACAATCTTGATATACGTGTGCTTGTACAGGTGCTGGATGAGTTTTTTGGAAAAATATCTACTCCACCCCAAGAGGAGTAAAGAAACCTTTACCAGTTATCCATGTCCAGCCCCGAAAAGTCTAAAACCTCCTGGGCAGTCAAGGCCGATTTTGGGATTCTTGAGAGGTGCTTTTGTTTTACAGAGGTGCAAATCTCCGGATCGGCAGATATAATCGAGGCAATCTCGGCACCAAGACTGTTGCCAAAAGTATCTTCAACAGTAATTATTTTCCCCGCTGCGCTTCGGGCAATAGCAGTTACAATTCCGGGGTTTAGTGGTAAGCTGTAACAGTCAATTACCGCAGCATCAATTCCCTTCTCCTTAAGCTTTTGAGCTTGCTTCAGACAGAGATGAACCATAAATCCGGTGGTAAAAATCGCAAGGTCATTCCCCGTTTTTAGAATTTTTGCTCCACCCGGCTCAAACTCCTCATCCGGCTTGTAGATAACCGGTAGGTCGGCTCTCAGTGTTCTGATATAGCAGGCTCCCTGAAGATCGGTCATACATTGAATGCATTTATAGGCACAGACTGCACATGAAGGGTTGAAAATGGTCACAAGTGGTAATTGTTGCTTGTTTTTGGCCGTAGAAAGTCCCCGCATGTAAGACATGTCGCAAAGTCCCATCTGGCTTGGTCCGTCCGCAGCGATATTCGCTCCGGAGTGTGAACCGCAGAGCTTAAGGGGCAGATTGCCGATAAGGGATAGTTCAAACTGATCATATCCCCGGGTGAGGAATTTGGCGAAAGTTGAAACAAAAGGGATTTTACCTCCGGCAGCAAGTCCGCTTGCAACTGAGATCATGTTTTGTTCGGCGATTTTACATTCAATAAACTTTTCAGGAAAAGACTTCGCCACATAGTTCGAAAACGTTGAGTTGCTCACATCACCATCCAGAACCACCACTCTGTCGTCAATTTGTACCAGCTCTCTTAGAGCAAGACCGTACGCACGTCTTGTGCTCAAAATTCCGTTTTGAAATTTTTCCAGTGCTTCTTTTTCGTCCCTGAGAAAATAACTGAAATCGGGGTTGTGCAGCTTGCCAGGAATTGTTTTTGGAATCCCGGTCAGAGGCGGTTTTGACGGAGTGAACGGTATCTGGTTATTATCTGAGGATATCGGCACAATAACCTTTTTGTCTAGCTGTGCGAAGGCGTCATTGAGCAGCTCTTGCTTGAGGGCCTTACCGTGAAAATCGTTTTCCAGCTCCTTAACTCCCCAGCCTTTTACGGTCCTGGCAATCACCGCACATGGTATTGTCTGCTCTTTTGCCCTGCTCAGTGTCTGATAAACCTCCGGAGCATTGTGCCCGTCAATTATAAAGGTTTTAAACCCAAAGGCACGCAGTTTTTCACTGAGCCTCGGGACCGATTGCTGGGAAGAAACTGCGCCAGTCTGCCCCTGACCGTTGCAGTTAAAGATCGGAGTGACATTAACCAGATTGTAATCTATCAGAAAGTCACACGCTTCCCATATCTGCCCCTCCCGGGACTCGCCGTCACCGATTATTACAAACAGATGTCTATCCAGAAACTCCATTCGAGCTGCAAGTGCAAGCCCGCAGGCATCAGAAAGACCCTGACCAAGAGAACCCGTTGCAAAATCAAAAAATGGAAACCCTGCAGAAGGGTTGGGGTGTCCGTCAAGTACCGATGATATTGATCGCAAGCGGTCAAGATCATCGATTGTAAGACTCTTTTTGTTTTTCGGACTATCCCCATATACCCCCTTTAGATCCCCATAGGCTGCATAGACTATCGGTACCGCATGCCCTTCACTGAGCACCAACCGATCATTTTGGATATTCCATGGATCATGGAGATCGTAGCGCATTATACGGTACATAAGAGCCACGACAATGTGAGCTATTGACATGCAGGAAGATGCGTGGCCGGTTCCTGCCGATGTGGTCATACGAAGAACAAGCTTACAAAGCTCGACTGCCTTGTTGTGGATAAAATAGGGCTCTAGCATGGGAGATCTCTCCTGTGGTGCGGGGGTGAATGCCTTTGGAGAGATAGTTAGAGCAATTCTTTCGCCATTGTTGGGGAGGGGGCATTATAGACCGTTGTAGCCGTTATTAAAAGTGAATAAGTTACAATCTCTCAGAGGTTCCTTAGTACCTGAATCTGCCCAGAGCTCAGGCCAGTAGCTTTACTGATTGTTTGATTGTTGATTCCCCGGGCGATCATATCCAGAGCAATATCACTCTTTTCTTTGTTCACTTCCAGCGGTAATTCCGGTCTTATCTGCTGCTCCATATCTGTTCTTATCTGCTGCTCCATATCTGTTCTTATCTGCTGCTCCATATCTGTTCTTATCTGCTGCTCCATATCTGTT
>SKJJ01000152.1 GCA_007115975.1 Chitinispirillum sp. | reverse complement strand
TGCAATCAAAAGAGAACCACGCCTGCAGCTCTCCAAATGGTGGGGTAAAGTGCCCCGTTTGGCGTGTTGTGTAACGATATCCTGCTGTCGATCCAACTTTCCAAAATTCAACAAGTTACATTATGTGTATGTCTTTGGCACGGTTATAGCATAACACCTAAGTGCACCTGAGAGAAAACCAAAAACAGCAGCGGGGAAGTGAAATGAAAGGGAAAATTTTGGTGATCGAAAATGGTTCTTCGGCAAGAGAGTTCTTCCTCAACAGTTTCGGGAGCACTTTGCGGATTGAATTCTCCTGTGATAACCAGGAGGAGCTAAAAACACATCGTCATTCAAAACCGGATGCAATCATTTACGACATGGAACAGCAAAACACTGAAACTCTCAGGGAAATTATTGATTGCAATGCACTTGGTTGCCACACACCGGTCATAGTCATTGTATCTGATAATAGTCTTGAGTTCGAAACAACGGTAAGACAGCAGAATGTAAGCTACTACTTTGTAAAACCGCTTGATGTGGAAGAGCTCAGGGAAGCGGTAGAGTCGTGTGTGCAATTTTCCAAAAAGAACAGATTGAATCGGAACTTTTCCAATAACTTCAAGGGTTAGAGCTGTTATGCCCGACATGAAGGTGAGTGTTAAAATGGACGGACTTGAAGAAATTTCTGCTGCGATTATACTTGTTGAGCCAAATGATCTTCAGGAAATCGCAAGAATTCACACTCTTTTTGAAGAGCTTGCATCCCGGAACGGTTCAAAGGAAATCGCTGGTCTGATCGCTCAGTGTATAACACTGCTTGAAGCGGTTATTTTCGGTGAAGAGACATTTGACAATACTGTTCAGAAGGTTTCTGACAATGTCTCTCAAATCAGGCGAATAGCAAGTGGTGATACAGAGAGTACAGATAATTGGGGTGATTTAACAAACGATAAAAGCGAGTGGCTTGCAGATGGTGGATGCGATGAAACTGAAGAGAGTCAGGCTGCCGCTTTTTCTACTCCTCCGGAAGGGTGTGGAGACTCTGCGGGTACTGCTGACAATTCTGACAACAGTCAGGTCTCCTCACCCGATCTTCCGTCAAATGTGGATGAAGAGATATTCACAAACTTTCTCTCCAGGCAAAGCGGTGTGCTTGAAGAGATGGAGTGTACGATTCTCAACATTGAAAAAGGGGCAGAGATCTCAGAGTTCAAAAGGCTTATACACACTCTTAAGGGTGAAGCTGGTGTTTTGGGTCTTCAGGATATTGAACGTCTGTGCCATCGAACTGAAGATTATATAGAGAAGTTCAACGGAAACAGCAAAATCGACAACCTTCTTCTTGTAAAAGATTGTTTTCAGAGCACCTTTGACTCCTATACCGGAAAACAGGGTAAGCAGGTGGCGGTTGAAGAGGTGTTAAAGGTACTGGATGATTCAATCACCGAAAATGAGTCTTCACAAACCAAATTGGACGCTGACTTTGAGATAGATCTTGAACAGATAAACGCCGACCGAACTCTTCTTTGCGATTTCATAACCGAGTCCGATGAGCACCTTCACAATGCAGACACCTGTCTGCTTGAACTTGAGAACAACAGCGGTGATATGGAGATGATAAACTCTCTTTTCAGGGTGTTTCATACCATCAAGGGTATTGCAGGTTTTTTATCCCTTAAAGCAATACAGTCGCTGGCTCACGCAACAGAAGAGCTTCTTGATATGGGGCGAAAAGGTGAGATGGAACTCTCTGGTGGGATAATCGACATCGTATTTACTTCAGTTGATGCGCTCAAGCTCGAGATACTGTCCCTGCGCTATGCTCTGGAGAGTAAAACCCCCTATAAAATCAATCAGGAACTGTCCGCCATCATCGATCAGATTGCAGCTAAAACCAAAAACAAAAACAGCGAAAAGAAAAAAATCGGAGAGCTTCTGATTGAGGATGGTAAGGTTTCTGAGGATCAGGTTAAGCAGGCTCTTAAAAAACAGCTTGAAAATCCGGGGAAAAAAGTTGGAGAAATTCTTGTCGAGAGCAGGGCTATAAGTGAAACAGACATTCAGGATGCCTGCAGCAGGCAGCAGGGTGGTAAGAAAAATCTGGCGGTAAAAGAGACGATCAAGGTTGAAACCGAAAAACTTGACAGGCTTATCGAAGCAATAGGTGAGCTGGTTGTTACAGAGGCGATGGTAACCGGAGATCAGGACATCATCAGGAACGTATCATCAAACACCCTTAAAAACATACGACAACTGGACAAGATAACAAGGCAGCTCCAGGAAACGGGGCTTTCAATGCGCATGGTCTCGATGAAATCGACCTTTCAGAAGATGGCCCGTCTGGTCAGGGATCTCTCCAAAAAGTCGGGCAAACAGATTGATTTCATGACTTCCGGAGAGGACACGGAACTAGACAAGTCGGTCATCGAGAAAATCGGTGATCCCCTGGTGCATATGGTAAGAAACTCTGCAGACCACGGAATAGAGACCTCTGAGGAGAGGGAAAAGGCCGGCAAATCTCCATCTGGGACCATACATCTGAGAGCTTTTCAGACTTCCGGTATGATCTGTATAGAGATAGAGGATGACGGCAAGGGGCTTGACAAGGATGCAATACTGGAAAAGGCGCTTAAACAGGGGCTGATAAAAGAAGGGGAATCACTTACAGATCAGGAAATTTTCGGTCTTGTTTTCCAGCCCGGTTTTTCCACTGCAAAGCAGGTAACCGATATCTCCGGCAGGGGAGTGGGGATGGATGTGGTCAAGAAAAATGTCCAGGGACTGCGGGGTAATATCGAGGTTAAATCGGAAAAAGGGAAAGGATCGGTCTTTTCGATCTATCTGCCCCTTACAATGGCAATCATGGACGGGATGGCGGTAACTG
>SKJJ01000096.1 GCA_007115975.1 Chitinispirillum sp. | reverse complement strand
TGGGTATCATCCTTCTGGTAAATGGTTTTGACACCATCTAATATAATCAGAGGACACCCATGGCTTCTATACTGTCAAAGAACTCAACTGCTTAAATCCTTTGGGAATCTCGGATATACCCATTATCTCTGGCAGTGATTGCCGGGAGAGTGTATTATGGAGAAACAAAAATTAAATATGTGAACCCGTTTCTTGAAATACATCAGCTACAGAAATGCCCCTTCAAAAATGTAAAAAGTCTGAATACAAGGGTAAAATTAAAATGGACAACATTCTAAACAGTATCGGGCATGAACTTAAGTTCAGCAACTTTGTAAGAGCTGAGAACTGCACCCTGTTTGATGATAAAGGTGATCGCTATCTGGATCTTGAATCCGGTGTGTGGAGTACTCCTGTTGGACACTGCCATCCCCGCATTACTCAAGTCTTATCAGAGCAATCCGGTAAAATGATCCATTCCGGTTATTGCTACTTAAATCCGATTGTCGGCTCAGCCGCCAGCAAAATACTGGAAATTACTGGAATAAAAACTGGCAAATGTGTTTTCTTATGCTCCGGCAGTGAAGCTGTTGAGTTCTCGGTCCAGTTGATCAGTAAGATCTCTTCAAAGCCTTATTTCTTAACCATGAAGAACTGCTATCTGTCCGCCTATGGTATCTCTGGTGAACGCTCAGGTAACCGCTGGATTCATTTTGACTGGATGAATGAAGGCAATACAGACAAAATAGATTTCTCCAAAATAGCTGCTTTCGTATTTGAGCCGGGAAGCTCATTAGGACTTGTTCACTTTCCTCCAAAGGAACTGATTCAGCAAATCGTTAACAGAGTCAGGGAATGCGGCGGATATGTAATCACCAATGAAGTGACAACAGGAACAGGAAGAACAGGCAGATGGTTTGGGTATAATCACTTCGATATCATACCGGATATTGTTGCTATTGGTAAAGGCCTGGGAAATGGTTATCCTGTCAGTTGTGTTGCGATTGCGGAATCTGTAACAGAAAAAATAGACCCGAAAAAATTTCATTACGGACAGTCACACCAAAATGATCCGCTGGGAGCTGCGGTTGCACTGGGAGTCATTGATGTAATAGAAAAAGAGGGGCTTTTACAGAGAGCCGTAACAATCGGGGAAAAGATACGGTGCCGGTTCAACAGAATGAAAGATGAGTATGGAATCATTAAAGAAGTACGTGGCAGGGGGTTGATGATTGCTGTTGAATTCCAGAAGAATGATGGGTTTTCATTTGCTGAAAAGATCAATGAAGAACTTCTGAAGAGAAATGTCATTCTTGCAAAAAGGCCGGGCCATGAGGTTTTCCGCATTGACCCGGCATTAACAATTCAAGAAGAACAGGTTGAATATTTCCTTTGTACGATCGAAGAAATAATCAGTTCGCTGAGGGTACAGAGCTAAGGGCAGTTATCACATAAGCTCAGGAAAAATACTCCTCACACATTCAAGATCACTCTCATCATACTTTCTGCCCTGAAGCACACGCACGAAAGCACTCAGATCATCTGCTTTCAGAGTGTATGACTTTTTTGGATTACTCTCTTTGACTTGGCTGAAATGACCGAGCAGAGATTTGAATGTCAATGGTTTTGCTACCCGTGCCTGATTCTTTGAAAGCTCTTCAGTGAGCACCTCTTTCTCTTTTCCCGCAGGTGCATTGGAGGACCTCTGGATAATCTCCTTTGCTCTGCTCCACGATAGATCACCTGCATCCAGCTTCTGGCGGATCTCATCGTTTACCATCGGAGCGTAGCGGATAATCTCCTCGATCCATCCAGCGCTTTTGTCAAGAAAACTGCCTATCCGCTCCGTTGACCAGTTTACGTTGTTAAGGTAAACGACTGTTTCAAAGTAGTCCGTTATCTTAATATCAATTCGGTCTGCATTCAGTTTGAGATTTAATGCCCTGATCTCATCCGGTTCTCCTGCAACTATGCGCACATCGACCCGGTCAAAATAGCCGGGATTCTTTGAACGGATACCACGAATTGCCTCGGCACGGTGAAACCCTCGCACCAGGTAGTATTCACTGTTGTTTTTCTCCCACACTACCAGTGGCTCCAATAGTCCGTTCTTTAAGATATCACTTTCAAGATGGGTCACCTTTGATAAACTGGTCTGGCGGTGGTTTCCAATGCTTGGATGTACTGAAATAGAGTCAAACTCCATGTATTCGTAACATTTGGTGGTGAGCATACTTGTCCTCGTTTTTTCTGGATTACAGGTGAAATATATCTTTAGAATGGTCTTGTACTATTTGAAAATATATAGGATACAGTATAACGCAAAGTAAATAGTGCAGGGAAACAGATGAATTTAGATGATCCTTTCAATGCGGTCTTTCATTGTTTTCTATAAGCTGTTTTTGAACCAATAGCCGATGCACTGTCTCCCCTTTCCGGGATTTCGGGGCTACTCTGTATGAACCGATATATATATTTATCACTGAAAAATACCACTCCCAACCAACAGGTGATTTCATGAGCAGCATTGTTTACCCCGACAAAAAACAGCTTCAGGAAAAATATGAAATACTCATTCCTGTATACGTTTCGGTTATCGAAGAATTAAATATCTGGATCAAAGAAAAATTAGCCTGTACAAAGGCCCATGTTACGGTAAAGTACAGGGTGAAACTGTTCGAAAGCTACTATAAAAAACTTTTGAGAATAATGGCCAAGGAGAATAATCTGACCTGTAAAATCCCCGCCATTTATGATATCCTTGGACTAAGGCTGGTATGCCCCTTTCTGGAAGATCTCACTATTGTGGAAACTGCGCTGCATGAACAGTGTTGTATTTTTGAAACTGAAAGAAAAGGGCATCATAAGCCAATATCAGAATTCGGGTATAAGTCAACGCATCTGCTCCTCCAAATCCCTGCGGAGATCATAGCCTCAAAACCGATGCTGGATGTTTCCTTATTTGAAATTCAGATCCGTACCTATCTTCAGGACGCATGGGCTGAGGTTGAACACGAACTTATATATAAGGCACAGTTCACTCCTCTTGACGAGCCCTTGAGAAGAAAACTTGCAGCTCTCAATGCAAACCTTACCCTTTCGGACATTATCTTTCAGGAGATCAGAGATTACCAGCGTCAGCTCCATATAGAGTTGGAGAATCGAAGAAACACCTTTGTCTGTCAAATGGAGGAGTTCAGACCAGGCGTTATCCCGATGGAAAAAGAGAAAAAATGTCCCGAAAGATTACAGAAAACACTGATCCCTTCCACTTTGAACACCGATGAACTGCTTCTTGATGCTCTCTACGCTCATAACAACAAAGACTTTTCCAATGCTATTAAAAACTATTCTGTTATTTTAAGTCAACAAATTGATCCTGCCTTGAGTGCCATAGTGTTCATCCACAGGGGCATGGCTTACTTCTCTCAGGCCAACTTCTCAGATGCTCTTAGTGATTTTACTGCTGCAACTGAAAGTGAACCACAAAACGGCAGAGCATATTATCATCTGGGGATTGTGCACAGAGTGCTTGATAACAGTGCGGCTGCTATCTGTGCCTTGAAAAAAAGCGTACAACTCACTCCATACAACTTCGAAGCACTGCTTGCATTGGCTAAAGCCTATTATGAAACAGAAGACTTTCCGGCTGCTCTTGAATTCTGTGAAAAGGCTATGCGCATCCAACCTGAATCAAAAGCAGCGCTTAATTTCAGAGAAATTGTCATAGAGGGAATCAAGCTGTGAACCAATAGTGTCACTTAATAAACCAGTGTTGCCGGAGTACTGGTATCACTTTTCAATCACTTATGGCGATCAATGAATGCTACTATTTTTCTGGTATACTCAAGTGGTTCGTTGAGCATGGGAGAGTGCCCGCTTTTTTCAAAAATTACCAGCTCTTTTTGGGTACTTGATACACGGGCAAATGCATCAATACCTAATTGAGGAGGGACCACGAAGTCATACTTTCCCCAGAGAAACAGTGAAGGAATAGTGATTTTATGCAACCTGTCTGTTGCGGAGTACCGTTCCACCTCTTCTTCAAGCAGATAATTGGTTATTGCACCAGACAACAGCGAGGTCAGGAAATTGGTGGGGTGATGAATTCCGTACAGTCCCACTTCGTTTACGTAGCTGATGACACCGTACTTTGCAAGAAGCTCTTCTGCTTCATAGGCCAGCTCATTTATAGTGATCCCCTGCGCTGTGGTTACCTCTGCACTGCTACTGATGACCTTAGCTTGACGTATAATTCTTTCCCACTCCTCAACCCCATGCCCAAGTGCAATCTGCTCTGCTCCAATCTCCTGGAACATAATAAGTGCACTCTGGTTCAGACGCAGTATATCATGAGCGCCATTGGACTCGATCCAACCACTGATATTTTCCTGGTAGTTCTGTGTCAAAAGATAGTTGGTTCCAAGGGTGCCGCCCCAACTGTGACCATAAAGGAAGATACTGATACTTTGTCCGTATTTGTGTCGTAAAACCCTCACCAATGCATGGAGGTCTTGGGTAAGTTGATTGATTGTTACGTTACGAGGAAAGTATTTGCCCTGAGACATACCCTGCCCGCGCTGATCCCAATAAACAACAACATAGCGATCTTCAAGTATCTCGGAGAACAAACCTGCCCTGTACTCCAGCCCGCTTCCACCCGGACCTCCATGTAATACAACGATAAACTCCTTTGAGTGCCTGTTTCCGTAGATGTAGGCCGGCATGTCGGAATCATCGTTTCTCACATATACAACGTCACTTATTCTGCTCGGATCTGGAGTGCACACAGAAAAAATTAAAAGGCATATAATTGTAAAAACGCGAAGCATAAAAAGAATTCCTTCTCCTGATAGATATCGGTTTAGAATATTATCCCGGTGCTAAGGTTTATCAGTGGCAGGGTAAATGTATTATAGTTATGGAGATTGAGCAGGTGAAACTGTGCAGTCCAGCCCTTGATCTGTTCCTGTTTGGCCAAGTATCTTCCGGTGCCGAAAAAGATGTGCGTTGTGGGGAACAGATACCCGGGAAGAAAAACCTGCTGCACTCTGTTATCGTAGGTTATCTTGTAGGTCTCCGGTAAAAAAGTACGGGTAAAACCTGCATTGGTTCCAAATTGATAAATGAAACGGCGTCGTGAAAGCCGCTGGACATTAAATCCATAGGTGTTGGAGAGAAGGGAGTAGCTGCCGGGATGCCAGAAACTGCAAAGAAAAGCTTCACTGTTTATTACCCACCATCTGTTCCATAAAAC
The DNA here is from genome assembly GCA_007115975.1 of Chitinispirillum sp. Classification (GTDB taxonomy): domain Bacteria; phylum Fibrobacterota; class Chitinivibrionia; order Chitinivibrionales; family Chitinispirillaceae; genus Chitinispirillum. The sequence continues at coordinate 63,254 of SKJJ01000096.1, read as the reverse complement.
CTCATAGCCGTTTTCAAGTTGTTTGGTTTTTTTCCTTTCATGTCGCAATAAAGCATAGTTGAAAGAATAGGATAATCCCGGATTAATCAGATGGTTACCGAAATAGGAACCATTCATATGTTGTTTTTCCACCGTATAGGCGCGACAATATAGGGGAGTTACTAAAAGTGAGATGACTAACAGACCTGCACAGTAAATTATTTTCATTGTATATACCTGCATTAACCAAAAGTGCACATTATTAGTTATAAATTGACACTGTAATATAAATCCGGCCATTTGGGTTGTACTGTTTTTAACATTTGGAGATTGCATTTTACCTGAAAAAGGATTCCGGCTTGCTTAAGGTATTCTCAAAAACCTATAATTATTGAGCTGCTATTAAAAAAACTTACCTCTCAATGGCTAATCATTCAAATCTAACACAGGTTGATTCATAATGGATTCTTCGTTATCTAAAATCTCTGCTATTGTCAGTAAAGAAGTCAAAGGTGATAAAAAGAACGCTTCAATACCAAATGAAACCCATCGTGTGGTCAAACCCCATATGGGATCCTGGGGATGTAGCAGTATTATCATTGGTATTGTTATTGGTGTGTCTGTTTTTGAGGTCCCCTTTCTGGTGTTCGGTAATGTTGCCACTCCCCTGCGAGGATTAGGAGCATGGCTTTTGGGGGGGATTCTATCCCTGATCGGAGCCCTCTGCTACGCAGAACTGGCCACAACCTATCCCAAAATGGGCGGAGATTACAGCTATTTGACAAAGGCATTCAGCCCCTATGTCGGTTATCTTTTCGGCTGGGGGCGCCTCGGTGTTATGCAGACTGGCAGTATCGGAGCGCTTGCCTATGTATTTGCCAATTACGCCAACCGAATTTTTACCGGCATTGATCCGGTCTGGTTTGCAGCAGTAGTTGTGATTCTTCTTACTTTTGTAAATATTTTAGGTGTTAAATTCGGAAAAAGCGCTCAAAATCTGCTCACTTCCCTTAAAGTTGTGGGGATAATCGCTATCATTGTTGCCGGTTTCTTTGTGAACAGCGGGGAGGCTTTTGTGGTTGTTAATTCCGTCGGAAGTGCCGGTTTTGGATTTGCCATGATTATGATCCTCTATGCCTTCGGGGGATGGAATGAAGCAGCTTTTGTTGCTGCGGAAATGCGTGATCCACTAAAAAATATCCCCAAAGCATTAATCGTCAGTATAAGTGCTATTACAATTGTGTACCTGGTAATAAATCTTGCCTATCTATACGGACTCGGATTTGAGGGGTTGAGATCCTCACGTGCGCCGGCAGCGGATATACTTGAGTTGATGCTTGGGCCATGGGGTGCTGGGATAATGAGCACCATAATTGTTCTCTCTGTTTTGGGAGCTCTCAATGGAACGATCCTTACCGGCTCAAGAGTGTATGCTGCAATGGGGGAGGACCACAAAATATTCTCCATTATGGGGCGATGGTCTCCGAAATTTAACACCCCGATGTGGTCTTTCATTTTTCAGGGTGCAATTACAGTCATTATGATCTTCGGTGTGGGTACCCAGTTTGGTCAGAATGTGCTAGATACATTTCTCCAATTCATTGGATTAAGTAAATTGCCATGGAGCAGTTATGGGGGAGGATTTGGAACACTGATAGCGGGAACCGCTCCTGTGTTCTGGACGTTCCTTCTGCTTACCGGTAGTTCCCTGTTTGTTTTACGCTTCAGGGAGAAAAAAACTCAACGGGTCTTTTCCGTTCCATTTTTCCCGATACTGCCAGGGATTTTTTGTATGACATGTTTATACATGCTCTACAGTAGTATCATCTATGCAAAAGGACTGATGATTTTTGGTGTGGCACTTATGATTCTTGGGGCACCCTTTTACATCGTCGGCAGAAAAAAGTAAATTATAGATGTCACGCTCATTTCATATAATCATTTTCTCTGAAAGGAAGGGAAATGTAATGTTTACAAAAATATCTCTGATAGTGCTGGTAGCCTTTGCCGCTATGCAGTTTTCTGTTTTCGCTGAAAATACCGAAAAAAAACCGTCCCGCAGACCAGATATACACTTTGTACCTACTCCCCACGAAGTGGTGGAGGTGATGCTCCGTTTGGCGGATGTGAAAGAGGACGATTTGGTGTATGATCTGGGGTGCGGGGATGGGAGAATCGTTATTGCTGCAGCTAAAAAAGTCGGATGCAAAGCAATTGGTTATGACATCGATCCCAAAATGGTCGAAAAATCTATTGAAAATGTAAAGAAAAACAATCTGGAACATTTAGTTACAATCGAAGAAGCTGATGTCTTTGAACTTGATCTCAGTGAGGCATCTGTTATCACCCTGTACCTGTTACCTGAACTAAATGTGAGACTCATTCCTCAACTTGAACAACTCGCTCCTGGTTCCAGAATCGTTTCCCATGATTTCGGAATGGCCGGTGTTCAGCCAGATGTCACTGCCAGAGTCAGACGAGAAAACGGAGGACACAGCAATGTATACCTATGGACAACTCCTCTGAACAAAATAGACTGAGACATCCGTTGGAAGAAAACGATAGGTTTTTTATCGTTTTCTTCTTCACCTCCCTTCCGGGAACGGGACCGCTTCCGGGTTTCGAAAAACCCAGAAGAAAAGCACGAAACCCGGAAGCGAAAACAGAATCCGTACCCGACAGGGGAAAAGAAACTACTGATAGAGATATCTACCTTCCATTGAAAGGAGAATAAATATGAAAAAAACTCAACGCTCAGATAACCTTAAATCAGATGATTCACCCATCACTCCTTTCACCCGTCTTTTAAAATCTATCTCTTCACCCTGTGCCCTCTATCTCTGTGTATCCCTCTTCATGGGCCCGCTGTTTTTCGGTTGCAATGCCCAGGATTCAGAAGACAAAACAGATACCTTTATACATCTTCGTGAGCATATGGTAACACAACATATTAAAAACCGTGGCATTCAGGATCCCAGAATCCTTAAGGCAATGATGGCAGTGGAACGGCATAAATTTGTTCCTGAACAAATTCAGTCAAGCGCATACGGCGACTTTCCTCTGCCCATCGGTGAGGGGCAAACAATCTCTCAGCCCTACATCGTAGCCCTGATGACCGAGGTTATAAAACCCCACAGCAGCATGAAGGTTCTTGAAATCGGGACCGGTTCAGGCTATCAGGCCGCTGTACTTGCTGAATTGTGCAAATCTGTATATACCATTGAAATAGTCGAATCCCTGGGCGAGCGTTCAAAAAAGCTGCTTTCTGATCTGGGATATGATAATGTACATGTGAAAATTGGTGATGGTTTCAGGGGCTGGGAAGAGAACGCACCCTTTGATGCCATAGTTGTAACCTGTGCACCCTCTCGTGTTCCTCAACCCCTTATCGATCAACTCACCGACGGAGGAAGAATGATCATTCCGGTAGGTGAGGCCGGGGCTCAGGAGTTGGTGCTCATGACTAAAAAAGATGGGGAGTTGCATGAACACGCTATTATCCCCGTACGGTTTGTTCCCATGGTTGGTTCGGGAGGAGAAATGTACTGATCAGGTCACGAAAACTACGTTTCTCTGCCCGGTTGTTTTTTTCCTTTGACTTCACTGCCCCTTTTGACCGCGATGGGTCCAGTCAAAGCAACCACGGCCCGGAAGGAAAATTTCGATTAATCCTGCACGCAACATCTTGGCTTTAAAATAAACAAAATTAGATTGACCTTTATTTTGCAGTAATATAAACTGCATAATGCAGTTCGATGTAGATGGTTTGCGTATAATTATGATGTGCCTAGCTTAATAAAAAAAAACTTTCAATAGTTGACAAAGGAGGGGTACCAGGGGTAAAAAAGCCTGTGAGACCACATCGTATTATCCAAAAAGTCAATTGTAATTTCAAAAACAAGCTTTTTGGGCAGTAAAAATTACATTCACCTATTAGTTGGAGCTACAAATGAAGATTTTTATGGTATTGTGTATCGTTTCGTTATTGGTTTCAGCATCTTTTGCTCAAAATGTTGATCTCATAAAAGATAAAACCGCAGAGAGTAACTTTAACCCACACGTCAGCATGGATATTCAGGCACAAAAACTGTTTCTTGGTGAAATCGAGGATTCTGACAACCTTGATCAACTCTTTGGAAGAGCGAATTTTGGAATGCGCTACAATTCAGAGTCTTTCAATGCCGGTCTTATTCTCCGTTCATATCCTGCTGGTTTTGGTTATTCTCCCTTGATACATGTAGAATTTGATGACTGGGACTGGGTACTCAAAGAAGAGAGAGAACAGGTTTCTAAAATCCAGGTTTTGGAAGCATGGGCGCAATATGTCTTCCCGAATCTATCTGTAAAGATCGGCCGTTTCAACACCGACAACTCGGTTTTTTCCTATTTTGGTAACTACTTAGATCTTGACCCCGATCCCAAATTTCTATCGCACTACCACAGCCATAATGCATTGATGCTTACAAATACAACCGGACCGGTTACATCAAGTATCATGCTGGGCGTAGGGGATGAAAAACTCAATCGCGGCTACCTGCGTATACATGAAGAGATCAAGCCTACTGAAAATCTCACAATCGCTCTGGGGTATCGCTCAAATATATTTGACAGAGTGCATTTCAAGGACCAGGAACTCTCTCACCGGATGAATGCAAAACTCTCGTTTGAAATAGTTAAAGGTCTGGTATCTTATTTGGATCTTGGCATAATCGATTCAAAAGTTAAAATCCCAAAGTTTCCTTTTGACAAACTTTGGGATCTTTATATGGCCGATACTCTTGTTCAGGAAAATTGGGTCACGTTTGAAGATTGGACCGCTGAATGGTACAAAACATCTTTTCCAAGAACATATGAGAGAACCGCTCCTCTCTTGCTTGGAATGAAAATCCCCACGGGTGGATATCTTGATTTACTTGCTTTGGAAGTGCAGTTTAGAAATATTAGAGAAGCATCAGATGGTAAAAAGTTAGACGCTGCATTGTTCGCTACAAAAAGCATTGGAGAAAGAACCCTGTTCAGTATCAGTGTCTTCTCAAATCCAGAATCCAATACTCTTAAAGACCTTGGGCTTGGTTTAAGATTCTCATCACTGCTGATGTAAACGATCTTCTTATAAGTAAAAATAGTTGGAAAGCAAAACCATTGCTTTCCAACTATACACGCCACTTTTACCTGCAAAAAATAGCTCAACCACTCATAGTTGAAACGTTCTCTTTCAAATCAGCTCTGAGACACCGTGCTGGTGTCTGCTCTCTCAGTGATATCGCTGGTAAAGTAGGTGATTTCCAGTGACTCACTATCTTTAAGAGTATAATATTCTCCCTCAACAACAATCCCGAAAGGTTCAGAATCACCGGCAAGTTGAGTTACAATGATAGTAGTTTTACTGATTGAGAAATGTAACCAGTAGCCCTTGTGAAGAATTTTGAATGCTATTCGGTTCCACTGCTCAGGTAGTTGAGGAGAGACCTCTAGGTGATCTTTGTATCTGCTTATTCCTGAAAAACTTTTGATCACCATATCTACTGTGCCACCCATCACTCCGGTGTGTATACCTTCTCTGGTTGTTCCTCCCTGAGTATCACCTATATCACTCTTTAAAGCAGAATAAAACCAGCTCCACTTATCTTCTTGGTGAGTATCGAGATATTTAAGAACTGCAGAATGCACCACATGGCTTAATGTTGAACCATGACTCGTTCTCTTTACATAGTACTCATAGTTCTTCTCCATAAACGAAAGCTCATCAGGGATGGTGTACCCCATAAGTGAAAGGATTTTGCAAACCTGCCCGGGTGAAAGGAGATAGAAAAGCATCAGAACGTCGGCTTGTTTAGCTAACTTGTAATTGTCAGGAGAGTCATTTTCCGATTTCAGAAGTCTGTCCATACGGTGTATATCACCGTATTGCTCTCTGTATGCATCCCAGTCTAACTCCCTGAGATCCATATATCCCTCAAATTGTTCCAGAATTCCATCTTCGGTGATGCTCACATTGAGTTTATGGATCAGGTGATCCCACTCCTTTGTTTCGCAAACTGTAAACCCGATCTTTTTTTCAAGATCTTCTAGTGCGCTTTTCGGTAAGTGTTCAGCCATCTCGATTGTTTTGTGTATCAACCAGCTTACCATAATATTTGTGTATGCATTATCCTTTACTCCGGCTTCTTCTGTACAGGGGTAACATTCATGAAATTCATCAGGACCCATAACTCCGCTTATAGAATAGCGACCGGTCTTTTTGTCAAGCTTAGCCATGCTTGCCCACATTCTGGTTATTTCAATCATCATCTCTGCACCGTAGTTGTGAAGAAAATCCATGTCATAAGTGCAATAAAAATACTCCCAGATATTGTAGGCAATAGCAAGGGATACATGCCGTTGATTTCTACTTAAATCCGGATCCCAGTTTCCTGAAACCGGATTATAGTGGACTATCTGAGTCTCTTCAAGCCCGGTATCTGCTGTTTGCCATGGATACATCGCTCCTTTAAAACCGTATTCAACAGCATTGTCACGCGCCTGGTCAAGACGCCTGTATCGATACATCAGAAGCGCCTTGGTGATCTCCGGGGAGTGCTGGTTATAGAACGGGAAAATATAGAGCTCATCCCAGAAAACGTGTCCCCTGTAGGCTTCTCCGGATAATCCCCGTGCAGGCATTCCGGCATCTATGAATTTGTTGTGCTCCGAGGCGGTTACAAAAAGGTGATAGATATGGAGGCGAAGAGTTTTTTGGCTGAGTCGGTCATCTTCAATAATGACATCTCCCTTTTCCCATAAATTACTCCATTTTTGGAGATGTTCTGCCTTCAACTGTTCGAAATCTTTCATCTGCTTAATTAATTCAATAGAGTCCTTTTCAGCGGACTCTGTGTCCTGATCCAAAGAGGTATAGATGGTTACCAACTTATCCAGTGTGTACTCTTTGCCCTCCCTGGCGATAAAAGTCAAATCTTCACCGATTATTTCATCTGCCTCCACGATACCCTTTTGCATCTCACATTCACCGGTGAAGACATGCTTCGCTCTTATGTAAATATCTATATCCGATGCAGTTGTTTTTGTGTGCAGAAGGACTGTGTTTTGTTGGATTTCATTGACGACAGTTTTAAGATGTTTGGACTCCAGGCTTCTGTATCTCGGGACTCCATCATTTATAACAGAACCATCTATTGAGGAACGTAGGGTTATTGAACAACTGTAATTCTGAGGAGTTATTCTGTATCTGAGCGCACCTATATGAGGATTAGCCATGGATGCAAAATTCCAAGTCTCTATTGTTGTTACTCTTTCTTCTGAATCTTTAAACGTCACCGACCGCTCAACAACGGCTTTTTTCATGTCAAGTTCATGGCTGCAGGAGATGATGTCAGTTGTGAGGGGGTTAAAGAATTCACCGTCACCAATTTTTAATTCGACAAGAAGCCAGTTAGGGCAATTAACGAAATCATTGTTGTAAATTGGCTTTCCGTGAACTTCTGTAGCAATATTATTGTACACACCTGCAATATAGGTCCCGGGGTAGTGGGTATCCCGGACTGCTTTGGTTCCTGCAAATGCGCCTCGTGTACCAAAATAGCCGTTCCCCGTAGTTGTCAATGTCTCCCTGAGATTCTCATTTTCCGGATCTGCCCCCTTGTAGGTAATTTTCCAGCTATCCTGAGCTATCCCCGTTTTAAACCACTCCTTTATCTCTTCAAGGCTGATCTCACTGAGATCATCCACACAAATATCCGCTCCGTTTGCAAGAAGGTGCTCCTTATCGCCAGCTCTGCTGACACCAAGAACAAGTGCAAAATTGCCATTTTTCCCCGACTGTACACCTGAGATTGCATCCTCAACCATTACACACTCTTTGGGTGTCAAACCCATGTTTTCTGCGGCTTTGATAAAAATGTCAGGTTCCGGTTTGCCCTTGAGCCCAAGTTCTGTTGACTCATTGCCGTCTACCACTGTTTCAAAAAGCTCAATGAGTTTGGTCGTCTCAAGAATATACCTGCAATTTTTGCTTGAAGAAGCAACTCCGGTCCTTATACCCTCTTCTCTCATCTGCTTGACCAACTTTACCGTACTTTCAAATATATCTGCCCCGTGCTGTGCGATAATTTCACGGAATATGTAGTTCTTTTTGTTGGCCAGGCCGTGTGCGGTTAGGATTTCTGGACCGTCGTCGGGTGACCCCATGGGCAATTCAATCTCGCGGGATTCAAGAAAACTACAGATTCCCTGAAGTCTGGGCTTGCCATCAACATAGACAAGGTAATCTTCATCCCTAGTAAAGGGAATAAATTCAGTACAGTGCTCTTCTGAGCGTTTTTTCAAAAGGTCATCAAAAATCTTCTTCCAGGCAACGGAATGAACTCTGGCTGTTTTCGTGACTACTCCATCAAGGTCAAATATTGCTCCCTTTAGTTCAAACATAACTACATCGTCCTTTGCTGAATTTGTCAAGAATGGTAATAAGTACATCCGGTGAACTGACGGTGAGACTCCTTGAACAGATTTCCTTAAGCTGGTCGATGAGATGTATATCTTGGGTTACAAAAATTACTCTTGTTTGTGGATTCTGTTCCATTGAGGCCTTCACCATCGAAAGATCTGATTGGGTGTCCCCGCATATCAGAGGAGTACCTCTTTTCAAATGCAATGGGATTTGCTGGTCAAGATACCTGACACCATCACCCTTGTCATAATCCTTGGCATCTGCACTACCGCCTTCGACGGTCAAAATAATCTCTATGTCTTTGCCGGTATCCTCAATCTTGAACGTTGCTCCCTGTGGATCAATTCTGTCAATTAAATCCCGCACGGTTTCAAGTAATGCCTCTGACTTGTCCGCAGGTATGGATGAATAGATATCTTGTCTGGCAAGTGTGGTCTGACCGAATTTGAACTGCAGGCCCGAACCAATGTAGGTGTATATCTCGTACTCTTTATTGTTAACAAGAGCTGAAAGCTCTTGGTTCAACCGGTCCAGTGCGTCCTGCTTTTCTGCAGATATCGGAAATGAAAACTTTTCCCCCTTTTTGTCGATATATTCACGTCCCTTTGAACCGGCATAAGTAAATAACCCGGGAGGGTTTATACTGATATCAACTATACCAATATCATCAAGAGGGGCAGCTGTCAATAGTACACTCTCCTCTACACGGGTTGAAAACCTGCTGAGAAAAACTGAGTTGTAGATTGATTGTAGTGAGGAAAGATATCGCCCGCAGTAATTGTTAACGGTGCCGTCTCTGTCGGATATAAAAACCCGGATAGATAAATCGTCTAAAAATGCAACTCCTTTTTCAACCTCAATGTCAAAAGCAGGGTGGAACTCTTTAAGGTATTTGTTAAGTGCATCTTCACCCTGCTCAAGATACATGACATCTCGCTTTAACTCCTCGATCTCGTAACCTAAATCTGTTGAAATGATCCTTGATCCGATTGAGAGAAGTTTCTTCCCCCCCCGCTCAGGAATACAACCTAGTTGAGCGTAGGCTTCCCTGAGAACAGAAATGTCTTCCTGGCGGTTGGTGGTGCCGTCGTTAAAAATGTCTCTGGTTAACCTTTTCCGTGGTAAAACGGTCCTTTGAATAATGTCATAAAAATCGTACAGACTTATAGTTTTTTTGTTCATAAGAGCTCGTGTATAGGATTAAAAAAAAGAGGGTCGTATAAAGTATGACAACCTACACTAATGTACAATAAATTGATACAACAAGCAAAAAAAACAAAATTCTTAGTTGGTTAGAGGCTATGTTGGGTGCCCCGAAACTAATTTTCACAATACTTTCAAAATGATTTTTCTTAATTGTACCATAAAATCAAAAGTATGGCAACAAATCCTGTGAGAACAAAAAATACTGCATCACTGAGAGTGGCGTTGGTCGCTCTGACCGTCTTTGCTATAAGTATGCCGGTTTTTTGAGTGGTGCCTGAATAGAGCAGTATGCCACCAATGATTACCGGTACCAATTCTAAAAACCCCTTGATACTATACACTCCTGATGCTATCATCGGTTGTCCCGCATTGATACCTGAGTGAAAAAATCCTGTCCAGAAATCGGGAAACAAACCGGTGCCGATACACAATGCACTCAGAAGCATTAGTGGTAAATACGCTGAAACCGGAATCTTTCTGGCCTTTGAACACTCTTCTATTCTATTGCGAAAAGGTCCGAAAAATATTGATGAGATTTTTATGTATGCCCCAAAAGTGATAATGCTGGTGGCAAACAGAAGACTATAAACAAAGGGTATGTCAAGAGATGATTCAAGGATCATTTTCTTGCTCACAAAACCCCCAAAGGGAGGAACACCTGTAATGGATAGGGCTGCAGTGAGAAAAAGTATCGTTAAAAAAGGGTTACTCTTCCAGAAACCGCCAAGTTTTCTGATGTTTCGTTCACCGGTCATCCAGACCACACAGCCAACCGATAGGAAAAGAAGACTCTTTGAAAAGGCATGGCTGATGATATGATACAGTGAAGCGCTTCGTGAAAGGGTTGTTGCAATACTGAATGCTGAAACGATATACCCTATCTGTGAAACCGATGAAAATGCCAGTATTTTCTTTGCATCATTTTCGCAAAGTGCCCAAAATGCTCCTAGAAAAGCTGTCACAACACCGATAATCAAAAAAATGGAATTGAGGTCACTCAAACCTCCCGTGGCGAGTATTCTCCACAGCGAAATAAACGCTGCTTTGATCATAACACCACTGAGTATCGCCGAAACAGGATGCGGTGCATAGGCGTGTGCTTCCGGAAGCCATGTATGGAAAGGGATAAATGCGCAGCGGACTCCTATGCCGGTAAAAATCGCCACAATTGCAAAATGCAACTTGACGTACTCCCCACTAAGTCTCATCTGTTCTATCGCTGAAAACGAAAGGCTTCCTGTAGATTGATAAATTATAAAGACACCAAGCAGATAAATAAGCATCGCCGCTGAACCTACGATAAGATATTTAAAGCTTGCCAGAACAGAATGGCTCTTCTGAAGGTAGGCTATAAGTATGTAAGAGGTGATTGCAAGTATTTCAAAAAAGACAAAAAGATTAAAAAGATCCCGCGTTAAAAGAATGCCTTTCATTCCTGCAAGCAAAACCAAAATGGTAAAATAGAACATCGGTGAATAGTGGTCTTCTGAAAAGGCAAACAACATACTCATAGACGTGATTACAAGAATAAGAAGCGACACTATCCAGCCTAGCATATCAAAGCCAAAAGCAATTCCTGCCACCGGTTCCCAACCACCGATTATAAACGTTAGCTCATTGCCGCCGCTTATCAGTGGATAGGTTAAAATCAGAACATATAGATTACAAAGCATTGCCGCAGCAATGCTTATTTTGCATATGATAAGTTTTGAGGTAATCTTACCCACTGAACAGACTGCACTCCCCAAAAGTGGAATCACCACAAGAAGGATTATCAGATTATTCGTGTTCACCAATATGTTCCCGTTCAATTTTGTCTATGTCCAGAGTGCCGTACTTCTGAAAAATAAGGTATATGAGGCATACCCCAAATGCGGTAATACTTACCCCGATAACTATTGCTGTGAGCATAAGTGCCTGAGGGAGAGGGTCTACAATATCCATCATCTCCTTGACAAGTATCGGAGCTGTTTCACCAGATCGGGATCCCATGTTGATAAAAAGAATTATGACTGCACTGTTTATAATGTTAAGCGCCACTATTTTCTTTACAAGGTGTCTTTTACTGAGAATACCCCAGAAACCAAGCAGCAGAAGAGTTAAAATCAATGCCGTGATCGTCATTTAATCTTTCCTGAACAAGTAGTAGCAAATAAGGCTGATCCCTGCTCCAACCTTAAGGCCGATTATGAAATTCATAATTAAAATGTAACTGGCCGCAGGGATTTCCCCATCCCGAACGACCGGTAAAAATATAGCCATGAAGTGCCCCTCCAGAAAAAGACCAAGCATCCCCATGATGAGAAAGAGCATGAATGCGGACGCTTCGATTATGATAAAGATCCTTACTGGTATATATCTTTTTATCAATTCTGTATCATGACACAGGAAAAGAAGAACAATCGCCGAAGCCAGAACAACCCCACCCTGAAACCCACCGCCGGGAGAGAGATGTCCGTATGAAACCACATAAAAACCAAACATCAAAATGAAAGGAGCAAGTTTACGTGAGGTTACTTCAAGAATATCTGTTTTCCTCAATCTTTGGTCCTCATATAAAGGATTGTTCCGGACACTCCAAGAAATAGCACTATCGTCTCACCAAGAGTATCAAATGTCCTGTAGCCAAGATAGATCGAAGAAACAAGGTTGATCGCTCCGGTTTCGCTCGTTCCGAAAATCAGCAAGTACTCTCTTGCAAGCGTTTGAGCTGCCTGTTGTGCATCGATAACCTGGATCAGCAATACACCCGCAGCAAGTATGATAAACAAGTACAGTAACTGTTTAATTTGCAAAACCCTCATGTCTCATCTCTCCGGCCTGTCTTAAGGATTATCCACACGTAGATAAAAGTAGAAATACCCGCCCCGACTGCAGCTTCGGTCAGAGCTACATCGGGTGCATGAAGATGAAAAAAGAGCAGTGAGCTCAGGAGACTGAATACCGCCATAAAAATCACCATGCTTACAAGATTGCGGGTTTGAAGGGCAAGAAATGCAGTAATAATATGCAGCATCAGAAGTACAACGGTCATAAGCATCGGTCTGTCTCACTTGTTATTTGTACCATCTGCTTGCGCCAGGGCATTATACCCATATTCCATGCATACCGGGCAATAATGTGCGTGCTGACAGGATTCGAAATAAAGAAAAACAACAGAAGAACCATGATCTTTCCACTCATGGCTGATATGCCGGATTCTATCATCGCTGCTATGAAAAATGAGATTACAGAAGTTGTGCTGCAGGTTGAGGACGCCTGAAGTCTGGTGTAAACGTCAGGGAAAACCAGAACGCCGACGTTACCCATAACCGCAAACACAATCCCCAATAAGAGAAAAAGCTGAACAAACCAATCCATCATTCAGTTACTCTCCTTAATAGTTTTATAATATTTGGTTATTGCCAGTATACCTATAAAACCGAAAATGTCATAAACAAGTGCAACGTCGAGATATACCGTGAGGTGCTCCTTTACGGCTACCAGCACAAAAATTGCCAGCACCTGGGCTGATATAAGATTAAGCCCAATAAGACGGTCCACAACTGTTGGACCTATCACAACCCTTATCATACTGAACACAACAGTGCCTAGAAGAATGTATACTACCAGATCAAAAGAGAGCAGGTTCACACCCAGATCCTTCCGAGCAACTTTTCAAACGACCCCTTTATAAGCTTACCGGCATATTTTGAATGCGTGGTCTTTGCATCAAGCCAGTGCACTATGAGATGGTCATCATCAAGGTTCAAGGTGATTGTTCCTGGAGTAAGTGTTATGGCATTGGTAAGTACCACCCGAGACATATCCGTTCGAAGGCGCGTACGGAAATGAACAATTCTTGGGTTTATCCTGCCCCGTATCACATTCCAGGCCACTTTGAAACTAGCCACATACATCTTAAACAGGACAACCAGGATAAAGAGCACAAACAGATGAAGATGGGGCACAAGAGATCGCCGCGCTACTTCTGATTCCTGAATGAACAGATCAAACATGACAAGTGATACAATCGAGGAGAGCGCGATGCCCAAAAGTACTGATGAAAGATCGAGTGATGCCGTAAAAAGTAACCATCCTGCAAAAAGATATACTGCTGTAAATAGTATCCGGACCAGCTTCCACTTAGTCGAAGCATTCATTCTTAATACTCTTCCTTTGCTTTGATAAGGGCTATAACCTCAGAGGGACTCTGTGCCCGGAACAGTTGATCACAAAACTGCCGGTCATGAAGTAAACGCGACAGCTTACTTAACAGTTTAAGATGCTCGGTGTGTTTCCCTTCGGGGCCCAAGATCAAAAAGAACAGATGTACCGGTTTTTTGTCAAGTGAACCAAAATTGATCCCTCTTGTTGTCTTGCCCAGCGCCAAAACTGTTGAGGAAATATGGCTGGTCAGCTTATGGGGAATGGCAATGCCGTTGCCTATGCCTGTTGATGAAAGTTTTTCCCGTTCCAGAAGCTCTTGTACGAAAAAATCACGGTTATCGATTTTCCCTGCCGAAGCCAGTATTTCTACAAGTTCTGGTATCACCTCATGTCTCTTTTTTGATTGCAAATCCAGTGATATACAATTTAATTCAAGAAGTTCTGATATCTTATCCACTGGTTAATTCTCCTCTTCAAATAACCCCTGACAAAAATCCACAGGGATTGTAAATAGTATGCCCGTTCCGGGTTTGGACAGATCGCCACATACCTGGTTTAAAAGCTTAACGACAACAGGAATCGTCTCCTCATTTTTTATGACCGAGATTATGGTCTTATTGTAAGGCTTGTTGCCTTTCATGAAATCTTTGAAATCGGCAAACAGGGGGACTTCGTAGGTGAGAAAATGGCCCATGCCCTCTGAATCTATTATTGTGGCACCAGGGACATCTGCCTCGATAAACGCAGCCATTACATCATCAAGCAGTTCTTCTTTGTTCAACACGAAAATCAGCAGTTTCATCACTTTATCCGCAATTAATCTCTATTTAAGTAAACAGAACAAGATGGTCCATACGTATCTGTTTCACGTTCATAAGCGGCTGGTTGTCGCCATGCCACAGTTCAGTTCTCAATGCCCCTGTTTAAGTGTAAGGTATCCATTACTAAGAAGCACTCACTCTATTAAACCGCTTTATCGGGTATCTATCCTGGAAAAATGAGGATAAGATAAATTTCTGCACCTGGCTATCGAGCTAAGTCCGGATAAACAGAAATGAAGGATCCTTCTCCCATGTCGATTCTCAACAGGTACCATATGACTGGTTAGTTACGCCATATTTCATAAGATAAATCATTCACGCTTTAAATATAGGATTTGATGATACAACAGTAATATGATATTTTTACTTTAAGTGAATACTTCGGGGTAAACCTCGTAATAAGCCAACACAATAACCTTTTCGGGAATAATCATGAAACTCTCTACAAAATGCCGCTACGGTATGCGTGCTGTTATCCAGATTGCACAGATGCACGAATCTGGCTCCTGTAAAAGGAAAGATATCGCCAAAAGTGAGGGGATAAGTGATTCATATCTTGAAAACATCCTTATAATCCTAAAAACAAACGGAATCATCAAAACTACCAGAGGTGCTAAAGGTGGCTATCTGTTGGCAAAAAAACCCGCTGATATCATTCTTCTGGAAATTGTAGAGGCACTTGAAGGATCTCTCGATTTGGTGGATTGTGTCAGCGCTCCTGATTGTTGTGAAAAACACACCAATTGTACTACCCGGCTTTTGTGGAAAGAGATGTCACAAGCGTGGCAATCTGTACTGAGCACCAAAACGCTTCAGGACCTCCTTGACAGTGAAAACCAAAAGGTGGCAGAATGTTTCAGTATTTAGTTGTTGTTCAGAATTGCGCCTTTTTAGATAAGTGAGTACTGTTTTTTTTCTTTTTTTTAACCGGTTTTTTATTGGGATACATAAATGAGAACTTCAGGTATTTTCCTTCACCCCACCAGTCTGCCTTCTCCATACGGCATTGGTGATATGGGCACTAACGCAAGATGGTGGATAGATTTGCTCTCTTCAAAAAGACAGACTTTCTGGCAGATCTGTCCGCTTGGTCCAACCGGATATGGTGATTCTCCCTATCAGACCCTATGCTCTTTTGCGGGTAATACACTTCTGATCTCGCCGGATATCCTCCTTGATCAGGGGCTGCTTGCTGATGAGGATCTGAGGGCATTTCCAAATTTGTGCGAGAACTTTATCGATTATGGAGCCGTAATCAGGGAAAAAGAAAAACTCTTCCTGACCGCATTCAACAATTTTGTCCACAATGACCAATTCCTCCACTACTGTGAAAATCAGAAGTGGTGGCTTGACGATTATGCTCTGTTTAGGGTGATAAAAGAGATACAACTTGGTAATCCATGGTGGTTATGGGAGGGAAAATTCAGATTGCGAGATCAACGTGCCCTCAAGGAAGTGGTGAACGATCACAATGAAAAAATCATGTACCACAAATTCCTCCAGTTTCTCTTCGATAATCAGTGGAATGAATTGCGTACCTATGCAGCCTCTAAAAATATACAAATAATCGGGGATTTGCCATATTATACTGCTTATGATAGCAGCGACACGTGGGCTGAACCTCACTTCTTTGAATTTGACCAATCTGCTAAACCTTTGAGGGTCGCTGGGGTTCCGCCTGATTATTTCAGTGCCACTGGGCAACTATGGGGTAACCCACTCTACAGATGGGATGAGATGAAAAAGGATGGTTACTCCTGGTGGGTACGCCGATTGAAAAAAACGCTTGAGTTGGTTGACCTGATTCGCTTGGATCATTTCAGAGCTTTTGAATCCTACTGGGCGGTTCCTGCCGACCACACTTCCGCTGTTCACGGTATTTGGGAAAAAGGACCGGGGATCGATTTTTTCCAATCGGTTAAACGCCAGCTTGGTGAACTGCCGCTTATAGCTGAAGATCTGGGGGTTATCACTCCTCAGGTTCTCGACCTGCGAAATGAAGTGGGAGCACCCGGTATGAAAATTCTGCAATTTGCCTTTGACGGAAAGCCCGATAATCCCTACCTGCCCTATAATATCGATCAAAACAGCATCGCCTACACCGGAACACACGATAACGATACGTCTATGGGGTGGTTCAATCAGCTGGATGATCAGGAGAGAAAAAGAGTCTGTGGTTTCCTCGGTTGCACCCCTGCAAACTTCCTGAAAAATTTCTTGCGCTGTGTTTACAGTTCTCCTTCTGAAATCTGTATCATTCCTCTGCAGGATGTGCTTGAACTCGATTCAACGCACAGAATGAACACCCCGGGAACCTTTGGTGGAAATTGGAACTGGAGATTCACTAAAGAGATGATCTCTGAAGGGAAGCTCAAACGCATCGAAAAATACTCCGTTATATATGGGAGGGTTGCAAATTCAGGGGATAACTAATACGTCGGTATGACTAGTCGGGCTCAACTGCAGAACGTTAAATTTCAGGAGTTGTAACCCAATTCCTGTCGTGTTCTATTTGGCTCCCCCCTGTATTGATCCCGCCATAAGGCGGACCCCCTCTCGCTTCGGGGATCGGGGCTGGGTCTCAATAAAAGCGGAAAAAAAACAGTAAACCCGGATGGCCTCCCCGATACTCGATCACCACTTTGGCTGAAAGTTTAGCAAACAATTTTCTTACTTATATTCATTTTGGTTCGCTATTACCTTCTTTAATCAAGGCAGAACCATCAGGAAGCACCGATCATCAAGCCACAAAACCACCATACTCACAGTGGGGCCCTCTTGGTGAGGCCATTGCCCGCGGCCTTATAACCGTATTTCGTGTATAACGATTCACACTTCAAAATGGCAATGCACTTAAATTGGCATGTAAATAGCTACTGCTTTTTGGTTCTGTTACGATCCGAAACAATCATTAAATCGAGCCTGGATCTGCTATGTCAAACGGTACCCTTATCCAACAGGTAAGCCTTGATGCCCTCCTGAAAACACTCAATGATGAGCAGCTTTCTGCTGTGACCGTCAAACACAATGATCCGGTTTTGGTTTTAGCCGGAGCTGGGTGCGGAAAAACTGCTGTTCTCACACGACGCATAATTTTCCTGACTGCATCCGGAATCGATCCTAAGCGGATTATCGCCCTCACCTTCTCCAGAAAAGCTGCGCAGGAGATGAAAGAGCGGATTATCACACTCCTGCCGGCTTTTAAAAACTCCCAATCTCCACTCATTACCACCTTTCACAGTTTTGCTCTCAGGATTCTAAGCACCACTTTTGATGGCAAATCAAATTTTGAGCGTATCGGATTTTCCGGTACGATTCGATTAATGGGGCAAAGGGAGCGGCTGGAATTGATTGGGCGAGTGGTAACTGTCTCTGAACGTAAGTTTCTGGAGCTGTCACTGTGTGAACTTGATAATCAGCTTAAGAAAATGGAGGTTTTTCCGGACAAACTCAAGAGATCCTTCACCCCTTCGCAATGGCTGCTCTTCACCCGAATCGAAAAAAAAGTATCTGAATATAAAATGAAGGCTGGATTGTGGGAGTTTTCTGATCTGGTAGCCGGGGTGTTGTCTCTGTTTAAAACTTATCCCACTATTGCCGCGCGCTACAGCAGAACGTATGAATCAGTCCTGGTAGATGAGTTTCAGGATACCAATCCAATACAGATTCAAATGCTTCGATTTATGTTGCAGTCCAAAGCGTCACTCTTTGCGGTGGGGGATGATGATCAGGCCATCTATGGATTCCAGGGTGCGGATATACGGCCGACCAGAGAATTTAAACAGTTATTTGCCGGTGCTCAAATTATCAAACTGCAGACAAACTACAGAAGTATCCCATCGATACTTAACTACGCAAACAGGTTGTGGGTCGATAAGCCGCCCGAGTACAAAAAACTTCTTAAAAGTGGAAGAACATCACACCCCGCGGGGTGCAACCGACCTCTTTGGAGAAAATGCAAGGATGAGAAACAGCTTGCCCTTAGAATATTAAAAACTGCAAAGCTGATCCACAAAAAACACCATATCAGGGTAGACTCAATGGTCGCTCTTTTCAGAGTCAACAGAACGCTTGACACAATGGTGAAACTGTTCAGCCAGATTGAACCCAATGGAAACTATATCCCAAAAGCTCAAACGGTACACTCGAGCAAGGGGCTTGAGTATCCGGTAGTTTTTCTTTGTGATTTGGAGGAAGGTGTCTTTCCCCATTACAGGATCAACAAAAGAAAGGAGTTTAAGTCCTGGATTGATTTGATGCGAAGTTTGCTCCATAAAAACAGAGCTGACGTTGATAGTGAAACTATGGAGGAGGAGTTAAGGCTGTTTTACGTTGGAATCACAAGAGCGCAGAGATTCCTTTTTCTGTTTACCTGTTTTGCAAAAACAGGTCCCAAAAATGAGAGATGCAGGTTTTCTCCCTCCAGATTCAGGGAACTGGTTTAGCATTTGCAATTTGACTCCACTATTTGCTTAACCTATTTTTTTCTGATTTAATTGCAATCGTACCGTCCAAGCTTTTTATACCAGTCCCCGTCACGGTGGCAGGTCGTGAATAAACTTTTTCAGAAAAGATTGATCTATGGCTGAATCGCTAAAGTACTCAGATGCAGGAGTAAGTATTGATGCCTGGAATGCCGTCAAGGGGCGTATAGGTAAACTTGTCTCATCAACTTATAACAACGCCGTGCAGGGGCAGTTCGGGCAGTTCGGGGGGATGTATGACATCTCTGCCCTTAAAGATATGCAGGCTCCTATACTGGTCTCTTCAACCGACAGTGTGGGAACTAAAGTGAAAATCGCATTTGAAACAGGTGTGTACGACACCGTCGGCCAGGACATTGTTAACCATTGCGTTGATGACATCCTTGTAATGGGAGCTAAACCTCTCTTCTTTCTCGATTATATCGGAATCGGGAAATTGGTACCTGAAATTGCAGAACAGATTGTTTCCGGGCTTGCTGGGGCATGCAGGGAAAATGATTGTGTGCTCATTGGGGGAGAGACTGCTGAGATGCCCGATGTGTACCATTCAGGAGAATTTGATCTCGTCGGGTGTATTGTGGGAGTAGTGGACAAATCCCAGATTGTGGATGGCAGCAAAATCGGTGTTGGAGATTGTCTCATAGGGCTTCGTTCCAACGGACTGCACACAAATGGCTACAGTATGGCGCGAAAGATTGTCCGTGAACTGGCAAAAAAGGAGTACACCGATACCTTCCAAGAGACCGGAAACACTTTCGGCCAGGAGCTTCTCCGTCCTCATCGATCCTACATCCAGATCCTTTCGCTTATCCATCGCGGGATCATCAAGGGGTGTGCTCATATTACCGGGGGGGGGTTTCCAGACAATGTAGATAGAATTTTACCACAAGGCTGTGATGCCCTGATTGATGTCAAAAGTTGGGAGCCCGACCCCATCTTCAAGTTTTTGCAAAAAGCTGCCAATGTCGAGAACGCCGAAATGTACCACACCTTCAATATGGGTATAGGGATGGTGCTGGCTGTCGCAAAGGGTGATGTCGGAAAAGTGCTCAATTCTGAGGAGTTGAAACAGTTTCAACCTGCGTTGATAGGATCGGTTACCAAAGGTGGTGGAAAGGTGAATCTGGAGTATTGATGTGAAAAGAGAACTTTACCTGTTTAATACAGCAAGCAGCAAAAAAGAGTGTTTCCAGCCGGTTAATGATCCGGTGAGCATCTACTGCTGTGGACCAACAGTCTATAACTATGCGCACATAGGAAACCTGCGTACCTACATTTTCGAAGATGTGCTTAAAAGAACACTGATTGCACTTGGGTATAAGGTTAAACATTTGATTAATATTACCGATGTCGGCCATCTCACCTCTGATGCAGACACCGGTGAGGACAAAATGGAGAGCGGTGCACTGAGGGAAGGTAAAACCGTTTGGGATATTGCTGCCTTTTATACCGGTGAATTTATGAAAAATTTCAGAGACCTACTGCTCCTTCAACCCGATTTATGGCCAAAAGCCACTGATCATATAAGTCAAATGATTGATATGGTCAGCACGTTGGAACAAAAGGGCTACACCTACACAACCAGTGATGGTGTCTACTTTGATACCGGGAAATTTCCCCAATATTGTGAATTTGCAAACCTTGATCCCAACGCGCTCAAGGCGGGGGAGAGGGTGGATATGGGCGAAAAGAGAATGGTCACGGATTTTGCCCTCTGGAAAATCTCTCCCAAAGATAAAAAGAGGCAAATGGAGTGGGACAGCCCCTGGGGGAAGGGCTTTCCGGGGTGGCACATTGAGTGCAGTGCTATGGCTCTTGCCTATCTCAGTGCTCCCCTTGATATACACTGCGGGGGCATGGATCATGTGAGGGTCCACCATTCAAATGAAATTGCACAGTCTGAGGCTGCCACGGGCAAACCATTTGCAAAATATTGGCTCCATGGGGAATTTCTCGTTCTGGATAAGGGTAAAATGGCCAAATCTGGCGGCAATTTTGTTACGCTCGAAGCACTGAAAAGTGAGGGCATTTCGCCTGAGGCGTACAAATTTTTCTGTTATTCCGCCCACTACAGGTCTCCGCTGAGGTTTTCCTGGGAAGGGGTGAGAGCATCGGTGCAGAGTCTCAGTAATCTGCGCAAAGGTATCGCTTCTTTGGGCAGTCAAGGAGTTGTTTCACAACAAAGTGTTCAGGATGCATTGGTGCACTTCTGGGGAGCGGTGTGTGATGATCTCAACATGCCAAGGGCGGTGGCTGCTGTATGGGAGCTGTTGAAAAATAACAACCTCTCCGGGGCAGAAAAGCTTGAGGCAATCAAACAGGCTGATGCTGTTCTGGGTCTTGATCTGTTGGTAGGGGTGCAGCATGTTGAATCGCTCTGGGAAAAAGACGGGTATAAAATAATGTTTATAGCAGATACGCAGATCATTGGTCCTCTTAGAGATGTGCTGGTGCAAAAGGCTTTGCAGCGCAAAGTCGCTCGTGCTGAAAAAAAATATGGAGCAGCTGACAGTATCAGAGATGAATTGCAGCTTGCAGGTGTTGTGGTTAAAGATTTACCGGATGGCTCTACGGAGTGTATGGTTGAAAATTTCGATAAGGCACAAGCGGTTTTGTGTGAATAGGGTTGAACTAAAACTAATGGACAACTGTCCCGAAAAAGGAGATAAAATCAATGAACAAGGGTAAAGATGACGAACTCGTCAACAAAATGAAAAACATTGTGTTTGGCTCCGAGATGGAGGAGCAGTTTTTAAAACGCAGAGAGATCTTTCTCTGGGGAGAAATAAGAGACGAATCTGCTGAAGAGATTGTGAAAAAGATACTCTTCTTCGATGGTATTGGCAGTGATGATATTACCATCTACATCAATAGTCCTGGAGGGGTTATATCTTCTGGACTGGCAATCTATGACGCTATGCAGAATGCCAAATCCGATGTTGTAACCGTTTGCATGGGGCAGGCTGCAAGTATGGGGGCTTTGCTTCTCTGTTCTGGAGAAAAGGGGAAACGGTACGCATGGCCTCATGCCAGAGTGTTAATCCATCAGCCACTTATTTCGGGTAATATGTTTGGGCCTGCAAGTGATATTGAAATTCAGGCTGAGGAGATGTTGCGTATACGGGATGAGCTAAATCAGATTTTGTCCTCAAATTCCGGGCAATCGTTAAAGAAAATTATACAAGATACTGATAGAGATTTCTTTATGTCCTCTTCGGAAGCGAAAAAATATGGACTCATCGATAAAGTCATAAATAAAAGATAATGAAAAAAATAGCGGAAATCATTTGACTGTGTTGTCTTCACAATCTATTTTTGGTAGACTTTTTTCTTCAGGGAAGTTTTTGCCGATGTAGCTCAGTTGATAGAGCGTTCGACTTGTAATCGAATGGTCGGGGGTTTGAATCCCTCCATCGGCTCCAGATATAAGGGTAGGTGCCCGAGTGGTTAAAGGGGATGGACTGTAAATCCATTGGCTTACGCCTACGGTGGTTCGAAACCACCCCTGCCCATTATACTTTTTTTATGCCGGCGGGCATAGCTCAACTGGTAGAGCTCCACCCTTCCAAGGTGGTTGTTGTGAGTTCGAATCTCATTGCCCGCTCTTTGCCCATGTAGCTCAGTTGGTAGAGCGCATCCTTGGTAAGGATGAGGTTCACGGGTTCGAGTCCCGTCGTGGGCTTTTACCAGAAGTTGATTGTTTGGTATCAGGTTAATTAACAATTTAAAAATGTAATTTTTCATTCATCCATCAGTACTGAGAGGTTTCCATGTCAAAGGAAAAATTTGATCGCTCCAAACCCCATGTCAATGTCGGTACGATCGGTCATGTGGATCATGGTAAGACGACGCTGACAGCTGCTATTACTCGTGTTATGGCTGCAAAAGGTCTTGCAACAGCCATTTCTTATGATGAGGTCGCCAAGGCTTCTGAATCACAGGGACGCCGTGACGATACAAAGATTTTGACTATCGCTACTTCACATGTCGAATATGAGTCAGAAAACCGCCATTACGCTCACGTTGACTGTCCGGGACATGCTGATTATGTGAAGAATATGATCACTGGTGCGGCTCAGATGGACGGTGCTATACTTGTTGTTAGTGCTGCTGATGGTCCTATGCCTCAGACAAGAGAACATATCCTTCTTGCTCGTCAGGTTGGTGTGCCCTATATCGTTGTATTCCTTAATAAGGTTGATGTGGTTGATGACCCTGAATTGCTTGAGCTGGTTGAGCTTGAGGTGCGTGAGTTATTGAGCAAATACGAATTCCCTGGTGATGATATTCCTATCATTCCAGGAAGTGCTGTCGGTGCTCTTACCAATCCTGAAGATGATGAAAAAGCTAAGTGTATTGTCGACCTTCTCGCTGCTATCGACTCATACATTCCTACTCCTGAACGTGATGTTGACAAACCTTTTCTCATGTCGGTTGAGGATGTGTTCTCAATCACCGGACGTGGAACCGTTGCTACTGGCCGTGTAGAACGTGGTGCGGTTAAGGTTGGTGATGAGGTTGAACTTATCGGGCTCAGAGACTCAAGAAAATCAGTAGTTACCGGTGTCGAAATGTTCCGTAAGCTTCTCGATAAAGCTGAAGCTGGTGATAATATCGGTACACTTCTTCGCGGTGTAGACAAAAACGATATTGAACGTGGTATGGTTTTGGCAAAACCCGGATCCATAACACCGCACAAGAAATTTAAGGCTGAGGTTGTTGTACTTTCTAAAGAAGAGGGCGGTCGCCATACACCTTTCTTCAGCGGCTATCGTCCTCAGTTTTATTTCCGTACAACAGATGTTACCGGTTCACTAAAACTTGCTGATGGTATTGAGATGATTATGCCCGGTGATAATGCTCAGATTGAAGTTGAGCTTATTGCACCTGTTGCTATGGAAAAAGAACTCAGATTTGCAATCCGTGAGGGTGGCAGAACTGTTGGCGCTGGTGTTGTTACTGATATCATTGAATAGGCACTTTTTGCCATAAATGCTTAAAATATAAGGGAAATGGTAAAGTATGCCTCGAGATAGAATAATACTGGAATGTACTTCTTGTAAACAAAGAAACTATCAGATGACCAAAAATAAACGTAAGCATTCTGGTCGTGTTGAATTTGTTAAGTATTGCCCTTTTGAACGTAAAAGAACTGCTCATAAGGAAACGCGTTAGTTCTTTTTGTCTTGGGAAAGGGTTTGTTTACAGAAACACAGAACAGATTTGGAAAAATTCTTTCCGGAGAATAGGTCTGTAGCTCAATTGGTAGAGTAACGGTCTCCAAAACCGTTGGTTGGGGGTTCAAGTCCCTCCAGGCCTGTTAACCTTGGTAGTTGTAATATGCAGAAGTTTATTCAGTATCTAAAAGATGTTCGCGCTGAGTTGGCAAAAGTCAGTTGGCCAACCAGAAGTGAAGTCACCGGGGCGACTGTTCTAGTCGTCGCTCTGAGTGTTGTGATGTCTTTATACGTGTTTGCCTGTGACAGGGTATTAATGTCGATCATAGGCTTTTTTCTCAGAACTGGTTAGTTTGGAGTTATTGATGCCAAAATGGTATGTAGTACATACATATTCTGGTCAGGAAACAAAGGTGCTAACGCATCTTCAAGAGCTTATTGAGGCCGGTGATTACGGTGAACTTATAAGCAATGTTCTGATGCCTACCCAGGATGTCGTTCAGGTAAAAAACGGTAAAAAAATGAAGACAACGAGAAAGTTTTTTCCGGGTTATGTTCTCGTTGAAATGGACTTGAACAAAGATTCTATTCACATCGTCAGGAATACTCCTGGAGTAGCAGGTTTCGTGGGTGGTAATAAACCGCAACCGTTACGTGATGAAGAGGTTAGAAGAATCCTTGGGCAAACAGAAAAAAGCTCACGTCAGCAGGTCTCCGAGGTCCCCTTTGAAATAGGGGATGCGGTTAAAATAAAGGAAGGACCTTTTAAGGATTTTGATGGTGTGGTTGATGAAATTCATCCTGAAAAAGGTAAAATAAAAGTAATGGTCAGTGTATTTGGTAGATCAACTCCTGTTGAAGTTGACTTCATGCATGTGACTCCTATCAGTTGAACATAAAAGGGGTTTACGAAAGTGGCTAAGAAAGTAATAGGTCAGATCAAATTGCAGATTCCTGGTGGAAAAGCTACTCCTGCTCCGCCGGTTGGACCCGCTCTTGGTCAAAAGGGTGTTAACATTATGGAGTTCTGTAAGGCTTTTAACGCCAAGACCAAAGATTCTCAGGGCATGGTTATCCCTGTGGTGATAACCGTATATGCAGACCGCTCATTTACATTTATCACCAAGACACCGCCTGCCTCTGTTCTTATACTTAAAGAACTGGGTAAGGACAAAGGGTCTGGTGTTCCCAATAAAGAGAAAATCGGTACCATCTCAAAAGAGCAGGTTAAAAAAATTGCCGAACTCAAAATGGCCGATCTGAATTCTGCCACTGTTGAAGCGGCTGTGAATATCATCGCTGGCACTGCCCGTAGTATGGGTGTTGACATAAAGTAATCTGCCGACGGGCAAAGAAATTAGAGTGGAGAGCATTTCATGAAACACGGAAAAAAATACAATAGTGTCTATGAAAAAGTAGACCGATTCAAAGAGTACGGTGCTGTCGAAGCGATAGAGTTTCTTAAAACCAACTCTACTGTAAAATTTGATGAAACAGTAGAGGTAGCTGTTAAGCTTGGTGTGGACCCAAGAAAAAGTGATCAGGCTGTCAGAGGTGCTGCTTTACTTCCCCATGGCCTGGGTAAAACTATAAGAGTTCTTGCTTTTGTTCAGGGTGAAAAAGAAACTGAGGCAAAGGAGGCTGGAGCTGATTATACTGGCGGAGAAGATATCGCTGAAAAAATTAAAGAGGGATGGTTAGAATTTGATGCTGTTGTGGCTACCCCTGATATGATGAAGGTTGTCGGTAAACTCGGAAAAATCCTCGGAACCAGGGGACTTATGCCCAATCCTAAGGTTGGTACCGTTACAATGGATATCAGTAAAGCTGTATCAGAACTGAAAAAAGGAAAAGTTGAGTTTAGGGTTGATAAAGGTGCTATTATACACGCTCCCCTTGGTAAATTATCATTCGATTCCACCAAAATCGTTGATAATGCCAAAGCTTTTTTTGAGGCTATCCTTAAAGCAAAGCCTTCTACTGCTAAGGGACAGTATGTTAAAAAAGTTATCTTTTCGAGCACTATGGGTCAGGGTTTAAAAGTTAATGTAAATGATCTGAAATAATGTGCTCCGTCCCGATACAAATTATCGGGTGGAAAAACATTTACAACTGAGGATTGATAAAGATGTCAACAAGAGCTGAGAGAACAACTGTAATTGACGGTTTGGAGCAGGAGTTTAAAAAGGCCAGTGGGATTTTTCTCACTGATCATAACAAAATAAACGTGGAAAAAATCACCAGGTTAAGGACTGATCTGCGTAAAGAGGGTATAAAGTTTAAAGTCGTTAAAAATAACCTGGCAAGGGAAGCCTGTAAAAGACTGGGTATTCAAGAACTTGAACAACATTTTACAGGACAAACTGCTGTGGTGGTAGCCGATGAGGATGGAGCTGCACCCGCTAAAATCCTGAAAAACTTCCAGAAAGAACACAAACTCCTGGCGGTTAAAGCTGCTTATGTTGATGGAACGGTGTTTAGTTCACAGCAGGCTGCTGAACTTGCAGATTTGCCTTCCAGAGAAGTCCTGTTATCAATGTTGCTCAGTGCTATGAAAGCTCCTATTGGCAATATGGCCGGTGTCCTAAATGGTATTATGACAAAATTCGTACGGACTCTTGATGCACTTAAAGAGCACAAGAGCTAAATAATTTTAGTGTTGACTATAAAAAATATTACTTTTTTTCATCTTAATGGAGGTTTATTGTGGCTACCCTAACAAAGGAAGAACTTGTCGATGCCATCGGAGGCATGACAGTCCTGGAATTGTCTGACCTTATAAAGGCAATCGAAGAAAAATTTGATGTCAAAGCTGCTGCACCGACAGCTGTTGTGGCTCCTGCTGCTGGTGGTGGTGCTGCTGCTGAATCTGCTGAAGAGAAAACTGAATTCGATGTTGTACTCACAAGTGCGGGTGCAAAGAAAATCCAGGTTATCAAAGTAGTTCGTGAAATCACTGGTTTAGGCCTTAAAGAAGCTAAAGACATGGTGGATGGCGCGCCTAAAACTATTAAGGAAGGCGCTGCTAAAGAAGAGGCTGAAGCTATCAAAAAGAAAATTGAAGAAGTCGGCGGCAACGTTGAGGTTAAATAAATCTGCTCCCGCAGGAGAGATTGCTGCAGTACTGATATTATCCAGATCTTAAATCAGAGTAAGACACAAAACATCTTGTTGGTTCAAGATGTTTTGTGTCGTTATTGTACTTTATGGCCTTTGCCAAATTGATAAGTGAGGGGATGTGCGAATGACAGATAGAACAAGCTATTCCCGGATTAAACGGGGTGCAGAGCTTCCCAACCTGCTCGAGATTCAGACTACTTCATACGATCTGTTTCTTCAGCCTGAAACCCCCGCCGGGTTAAGAAAAAAGCAGGGGTTACACGGTTCTTTTCTGAGTCTCTTTCCGGTAAATGATGTTAAAGGATATTATTCTCTTGAATATGATGGCTATAAGTTAGGAATCCCTAAGTATACTCTAAAAGAGTGTAAAGAGAGGGGGATGACTTACGCCGCTCCTTTAAAAGTCGATATGTCGCTGCTGGTGTATGAGCAGGATGGCGAGACAAAGAAGTTTGTGGAAAAAATCTCCAATGAAGTTTATATCGGGGAGATCCCTCTTATGACCGAAAGGGGTACCTTTGTCATAAACGGTGCCGAGAGGGTTATTGTTAGTCAGCTGCACAGGTCGCCGGGTATCACCTTTGATGAAACATTCCACCCCAATGGAAAAAGACTCCTTACCGCAAGAATTATCCCTCAAAGAGGGTCATGGATTGAGCTGCTTGTTGATGTTGATGATGTGCTTACCGTTAATATCGACAGAAGAAAGAAAATGCCCGCCACAATTCTTCTAAGGGCATTAGGCTTTTCAAGTGATGAAGACATTCTCTCGCTTTTCTATGACACCACACGGATGAAAATTGAGCAAGGCAATAATGATGAAGTGCTTGGGACCATTAATGCAAAAACTCTCTTCAATGAGCAGACCGGCGAAATAATACTCGATGCAAATGAAGTAATCAATCAAGAAAAATTTGACATTCTGGTAAATAACAAAATTATGTTCGTTGAGGTATTTAACCCAGAAAATATGGTCATTAGAAATACTCTGGCTGTTGACCCTACAAAATCGGAAGAAGAAGCTCTCTTCTATATGTATGGTACTATGAGACCTGGTGATCCCCCCAATGTTGAGACCGCCAGAAACCTCATTCAACGAATGTTCTTTGATGAAAAACGATACGATCTGGGCAATGTCGGGCGGTATCGGATCAACACCAGGTTGGGTGTTACATCACCTGAAGAGGTAAACACACTGATGAGAGATGATCTCATCGCGGCTTTCAAATATATCACCGGACTCAGTGCCGGTGAAGGCTTTATTGATGATATCGATCACCTTGGCAACAGACGTGTCCGTTCCGTTGGAGAACTACTTGCTGCACAGTTCACTGTTGGGCTTACAAGAATGGTTCGAACTATTAAAGAAAGATTAAGCCTGCGTGATACCGAGAATATCACACCTCAGGATCTTATTAATGCTCGTACTGTCTCAACCGTTGTTCAGGCCTTTTTCGGCTCCAGTCAGTTGTCTCAGTTCCTCGATCAGACAAACCCCCTCTCCGAGCTTACCCACAAGAGAAGGGTGAGTGCACTAGGGCCCGGTGGGCTGACCAGAGAAAGAGCTGGGTTTGAGGTGCGTGACGTACATCATACCCATTATGGACGCCTCTGTCCGATTGAAACACCGGAAGGACCAAATATCGGGCTTATTGCTTCGTTAAGTACTTTCGCTAAAGTTAATGATTTCGGATTCATTCAAACACCCTATCAGAAAGTTGAAGACGGTGTTTTGACTGAAGAGGTTATATACCTTACTGCTGATCAGGAAGATAATTACATCATTGCACAGGCTAATACGCCAATTGACAGTAAACGTAAGATCGCTGAAGAGCTCGTTTTTGCACGGTATAGAGGTGACTTTCCGGTTGTATCACCAAAAGAAATTTCTTTTATGGATATTTCGCCGATGCAGCTGGTAAGTATTGCCGCTGGACTCATTCCGTTTTTAGAACATGATGATGCAAACCGTGCTCTTATGGGTTCCAATATGCAGCGTCAGGCTGTCCCCTTGCTAAGAACAGAACCTCCTTTTATTGGTACTGGTCTGGAAAAAAGAGCTGCTGTTGATTCAGGTTGTATGATAGTTGCTAAAAATTCCGGTGTTGTTGAAAAAGTCGATGCCAACAGAATCGTGGTGAAAAAAACAAAAGAAAAATACTCCGCAGACATTCTCGGGCTCACTGAATTTGATACGTATGAACTGGTTAAATATGAGCGTTCTAATCAGGATACCTGTATTAACCAGAAAGTAATCGTCAGGGCCGGACAGAAGATTGAAAAAGGCGATGTCCTTGCTGATGGACATGCTACCAAGGATGGTGAATTGGCTCTGGGGAGAAATGTTATAGCTGCTTTTATGCCTTGGCGGGGTTACAACTTTGAGGATGCCATCGTGGTATCAGAAAGGCTGGTAGCTGAAGATATCTACACCTCTGTTCATATTGAAGTTTTTGAAACTGAGGTACGGGATACTAAACGAGGACCAGAGGAGCTGACCAGAGAAATTCCAAATGTTTCTGAAGAGGCACTGAGCAATCTCGATGAAAACGGTGTTATCAGAGTCGGCACTGAAGTGAATCCAGGAGATATTCTGGTTGGTAAAGTTACACCAAAAGGTGAAACCGAGCTTTCTCCCGAGGAAAGATTGCTTAGAGCTATTTTTGGAGAAAAAGCCGGCGATGTCCGTGATTCATCTCTCAAGGCTTCCCCCGGACTTAAGGGAGTAGTCATTGATACCCGTGTCTACTCCAGAAAAGAACGGGACAAACGCTCCAAGAAAATGGATAAAAAGCGTATTGATGAACTCAAGGCAGATATAACAAAACAGATTGCTGAGATTGAAAGACTTCGAATCAATCGTTTGGCAGACTTTCTTGTGGACACTACCTCAAAAGAGATTGCTAATTTTCATACTGGTGAGGTGATTGTTTCTGAAGGTAAAAAGTGGACAAAAGCAATGCTTCTAAAGCTTGACTATTCTGCTATATCCTTTAAGGAAGGACTTTGTCAGAATGAAAAGAATAATGCCAGTGCAGAGGAAGTCTTCTATAAGGCAAATGACCTGATATCAAAGTTGGAAGATAAGCTTGAAAAAGAAATCGATAAGATCGTAAGGGGAGATGAACTTAAACCCGGTGTACTCCAACTTGTAAAAGTATATGTCGCTAAAAAGAGAAAACTCTCTGTTGGTGACAAAATGGCCGGACGTCACGGAAACAAAGGTGTCATATCAAAAGTACTTCCGGTTGAGGAATTACCATTCCTGCCAGATGGTACACCCGTTGATATTGTCCTTAATCCTCTTGGGGTTCCTTCCAGAATGAACGTGGGACAGATTCTTGAAACTCATATGGGATGGGCTGCAAAAGAATTGGGTATGAAAATAGCCACACCCGTCTTCGACGGAGCAAGTTATGAGGATATTACCGATCTGCTCGAAAAAGCAAAGCTTCCCACCAATGGCAAAATTGAATTGAGAGACGGAAGAACCGGAGAACCTTTTGAACGGGAAGTTACGGTCGGACCGATTTACATGTTAAAGCTTTGTCATCTTATCGATGATAAAATCCATGCGCGTTCAATCGGACCATACTCTCTTGTTACTCAACAGCCTCTTGGAGGAAAATCACAATTTGGTGGACAACGATTTGGTGAAATGGAGGTGTGGGCACTTGAGGCATACGGGGCAGCATATACTCTTCAACAGGTACTTACTGTTAAGAGTGATGACCTGACTGGACGATCAAAAACCTACGAGGCCATTGTTAAAGGGGAGAATGCTCCACCTGCTGGTGTGCCTGAATCTTTCAAAGTGCTTATTAGAGAAATACAGGCACTTGCACTTGATGTAAAGATATTGACGGAAGAATAAATTAGCTTCTAAATGTTTTCAATTGTATGGGAGCCCAAAACAGGGGGGTACTAAGTGGCAGAGTTTTTTAGCCAATTGGAAAGAAAATCACAAGAAATAACAGGTGTTTCAATCAGATTGTCTTCACCTGATATTATTAGAAACTGGTCTTTTGGTGAGGTTACCAAACCTGAAACCATAAATTACCGCTCGTTTAAACCAGAGAAAGATGGCCTTTTCTGTGAAAAGATCTTTGGCCCTGTCAGAAACTGGGAATGTAATTGTGGTAAGTATAAAAGAATCCGTTACAGAGGTGTAGTATGTGACCGATGTGGTGTCGAAGTTACTCACTCAAAAGTGCGTAGGGAACGCATGGGGCATATCGAACTTGCTGTACCGGTTATTCATATCTGGTTTCTTAAAAGCGTCCCTTCTCACATTAGTTACCTTTTAGGGCTTCCAGGATCAACTCTTGAGCGAATCGTTTACTATGAGTCGTATGTCGTAATTGATCCCGGTAATACAAGCCTCCGTAAGGGGATGCTTTTAAGTGAAGATGAATTTTTGGAACTTGAAGAGCAGGACAAACAGTTTGTTGCAAAAATGGGTGGAGAAGCTGTCCTGGAAATGCTTGCTACTATTGATCTGGAAGAACTCTCCTTTGATCTGCGTTCGAAAATAAAAATTGAATCCTCAGAGCAGAGAAGACAGGATCATCTTAAACGTTTGCGTGTTGTTGAAGCTCTCTTACGCTCAAAAAACAGGCCAGAACATATGGTCCTCAGAACGCTTCCGGTTTTGCCTCCTGATCTGCGTCCTCTTGTCCCTCTTGAAGGCGGAAGATTTGCTACTTCTGATCTTAACGATCTCTACAGACGTGTAATCAATAGAAACAACAGACTTAAAAAGCTCATTGAAATTAAAGCCCCTGATGTTATTCTGCGTAATGAAATGAGAATGCTACAGGAATCTGTTGATACTCTTTTTGATAATGGCAGAAGAACCTTTTCTGTTAAGGGTGAAGGAAAACGACCACTAAAATCCCTTAGTGATCTTCTAAAAGGTAAGCAGGGTAGATTTAGACAGAATCTTCTCGGTAAACGTGTCGACTATTCCGGAAGAAGCGTTATTGTTGTTGGTCCAGAGCTTAAACTGCATCAATGCGGATTGCCTAAAATGATGGCTCTGGAACTGTTCAAACCTTTTGTCATTCAAAAGCTTGAAGAGAAAGGATTTGTTCAAACTGTAAAGAGCGCTAAAAAATTTGTTGAAAAGGAGCGCCCGGAGGTTTGGGATATACTTGAAGAAGTTATAAAGGATCATCCCGTCCTTCTAAACCGTGCACCTACTCTTCACCGACTCGGAATTCAGGCTTTTTTCCCCGTCTTGGTTGAAGGAAAAGCTATCCGCCTCCATCCAATGGTATGTTCCGCTTTCAATGCTGACTTTGACGGAGACCAGATGGCCGTCCACGTTCCGCTCTCCTTTGAGTCACAGCTTGAGTGCAGACTGCTGATGTTGAGTGCTAATAATTTGCTTTCACCTGCCTCGGGGCAGCCGGTTATGGTGCCAACCCAGGATATAGTACTTGGTATCTATTATCTGACAAAAATGTCACCCGACCGAAAGGGACAGGGCCGCGCTTTTTATAGCCCTGATGAAGTGATGCATGCGCTCAATGATAAACAGCTTGACATTCATGCCAAAATAAAACTCCGTATCGATGGCAAACTTGTTGAAACTACCCCCGGCAGGGTTATTTTCAATATGGCTATGCCCGAAGGAATTGGTTTCGCAAACGAGCTTTTAAATAAAAAACGGGTCCAGGGACTTGTTGATGATGTGTATAAGCGTGCAGGAGTAAAGGCTACGTGTAAATTCCTCGATGATATCAAAACCATGGGGTATGAATATTCAACAAGAGCCGGCATCACCTTTGGCGCTGATGACCTCATTATTCCTGAGGAAAAGCAGGGTATTATTGATAAATCTCTTGAAGAGGTATCAAGAATAAGAAAACAGTATGACAGGGGTATTATCACCGAAGGTGAGAGGTACAATAAACTTATCGACTTGTGGACTCATACCACTAACGATGTTGCGGATAAGATGCATGATCGACTTGCAAGTGATAAAAACGGCTTTAACCCCGTTTACATTATGATGGATTCACAGGCAAGGGGTAGTAAAGATCAGATAAAGCAGCTTGCTGGTATGAGGGGGTTGATGCAGAAACCTCAGAAAAAAATTACTGGTGCTGTAGGTGAAATTATTGAAAACCCAATTATCTCCAACTTCAAAGACGGACTGACAGTGTTGGAGTATTTTATCTCTACCCATGGTGCTCGTAAGGGGCTTGCCGATACTGCTTTGAAAACTGCTGATGCGGGATACCTTACCAGAAGACTCGTTGATGTTGTTCAGGATGTTGTAATATATTCCGATGATTGTGGTACAAGTAAGGGTATTGAAATCACTGAGTTGAAGGAAGGGGATGAGGTGATGGAGACATTGTCTACCAGAATCCTTGGCCGTTACACTCAGGAAGATGTTTACGATCCTGTAACTGAAGAACTTATATGTCCTATTAATACCTTGATTGACGAAGAGATCGCTAAATTGATTGAGTCGGTAGGGATCGAAATAGTTAAGATACGCTCCGTCCTTACTTGTGAAGCTGTGCAGGGGGTCTGTGAGAAATGTTACGGAAGAAACCTGGCTACCGGTAAGGTTGTTGATAAGGGCGAGGCTGTTGGTATCATGGCCGCACAGAGTATCGGAGAACCGGGTACTCAGCTGACCTTACGTACTTTTCACATCGGTGGTACTGCTTCACGTCTCATTGCACAGTCAAAGGAAATTGCTAAAATCGATGGTGAAGTACGGTTTATTAACGTTGAAACTGTTGAGCATAAAACCGGCGTCGTGGTTATGAACAGAACTGCAGAACTTGCGGTTCTAGATGAACAGGAAAGAGAACGTTATCGTTACAATATTCCGTATGGTTCATTAATGAAAGTTGCCGATAATCAGAAGGTTACAAAAGGGCAGGACCTTTTTGGCTGGGATCCTTATAATAACGCTATTGTTGCACCAAGGCAGGGAAAAATTAAATTCGCTGATCTGGTCGAAGGCGATACATTACGTGAAATTTATGATGAGCGTTCCGGTATTACAAATGTAGTGGTTGTTGAGCACCGGGAACGCAAGCTTCACCCACATATCCAGATAGTTGACGAAGAGGACAAAAGGCTGGCAAATCTATCTGTACCCTCAGGCTGTTTTTTGCAGGTAAGAAATGGTCAGGATATACTTCCAGGTGACATCCTGGTAAAAATCCCCAGAGAGAGTAGTAAAAGCAGAGACATTACCGGTGGTTTGCCAAGGGTTGCAGAGTTGTTTGAGGCCCGCAAACCAAAAGACACTGCTATTGTAAGTGAAATCGACGGTTTTGTTGAGTTTGGTGATATTGAGCGTGCAAGTAGGAGAATTATCGTTAAAGATGAGGGTGGAGAAACAAAAGAGTATCTGATCCCTTTGAATAAACATCTCAGAGTGCATGAGAATGATAGAGTGAGAGCAGGAGACCGCTTAAGTGAGGGGTCAATTGATCCACATGATATCCTAAGAATCAAGGGAGAAAATGCTGTGCAGCAATATCTTCTTGATGAGATTCAGGCTGTATACAGGCTTCAGGGTGTTACTATCAACGATAAGCACGTGGAGGTGATCGTTGCACAGATGCTGCGTAAGGTAAGGATCGAAAAGGCTGGAGACACTGAGTTTCTCGAAGGGGACGATGTGGATAGAAGAAAGCTCAGAATTGTCAACGAGAGAATTATAGAGGAGGGTGGTGAACCTGCTACATTCAAACCTCTTCTGCTCGGTATAACAAAAGCTTCGATAACTACAGAATCATTCCTCAGTGCTGCTTCATTCCAGGAGACCACCAAGGTTCTCTCAAGGGCTGCGGTTGAAGGTAAGACTGATAATCTCGCTGGTTTAAAGGAGAATCTTATTATGGGTAATCTGATACCTGCAGGAACTGGTACAAGGATTTATAAGAATCTTAGTGTCAAAGACCTTGAATCAGAGATGACTTCTGCTGAAAAACATGAAAGAAGTGATGATTTTGTTGAAATTGGCGGTGAATTTTAAAAAATATGAATAATGTGTTTGATTATTGTTCGTGTTAAATTATATTTAGTGACTATCTTTTTTTTGGAGGATCTGAGTGCCTACTATTAGTCAACTTATACGTAAAGGACGCGTCAATCTGCAGGAGAGAAGTAAGTCGCCTGCATTGCACAGTTGTCCGCAACGTCGTGGTGTTTGTACAAGGGTTTTTACAACTACTCCCAAAAAGCCGAATTCTGCTTTGAGGAAGATCGCCCGTGTTCGTCTAACAAATCATATGGAAGTTAATGCATATATCCCTGGTGAAGGGCATAATCTGCAGGAGCATTCAATTGTCTTGATTCGTGGTGGTCGTGTAAAGGATGTGCCTGGTGTGAGATATCACATTGTTCGCGGGGCACTTGATACTCAAGGGGTGCAGGATCGTAAACGCAGCCGTTCTAAATACGGTGTAAAGCGACCTAAAAAATAGGAAATAATTATGTCAAGAAGAAGAAAAGCTGAAAAACGCAAAATTGTCGGTGATCCAAAATTTAACAGCATCCTTGTGACTCAGTTTGTAAATTGTGTTACACGCGATGGTAAAAAGCGTCTTGCTGAGAAGCTCTTTTATGATGCTGTTGAGTTAGCCGCTCAGCGTACTGGACAAGATGGGGTTACAGTTTTCAAGAAGGCTGTAGATAATGTGAAGCCAGTTCTGGAGGTGAAATCCCGCAGGATCGGTGGTGCAAATTATCAGGTTCCTGTAGAAGTTCAGCCCGAAAGACGAGTAGCTTTGGCTATCCGGTGGCTCATTACATACTCTAAAAGTCGTTCTGAAAAGAGTATGGCTGAAAAACTTGCGAACGAGTTTGTCCAAGCCTCTAAAAATGAGGGTGGCGCAGTTAGAAAAAAAGTTGAGACACATAAAATGGCGGAAGCCAATAAGGCATTTGCTCATTTTCGCTGGTAGTTTTTCGTTGCTCTTTGACCTGTAATTTAGTGGTGTCTGCTGGGTGTTGGAGAATATTCTATTAATCTGAATGTGGTGTTATTACTATGAGTGATGAATATAATCTTCCCGCTGTCAGAAATATTGGTATAATGGCTCACATTGATGCCGGTAAGACAACTACTACTGAACGGATGCTCTTCTATTCTGGTATTGTACACAGAATGGGAGAAGTCCATGACGGCAACGCTGTTATGGATTGGATGTTACAGGAAAGAGAGAGAGGTATCACCATTACCTCGGCAGCGACAACATGTTTATGGAACAATAGCAGGATTAATATAATTGATACTCCTGGCCATGTTGATTTTACAATAGAAGTTGAACGTTCTTTGAGAGTTTTGGATGGCGCAGTTGCCGTATTTGATTCGGTTGGAGGCGTAGAACCTCAATCAGAAACTGTCTGGAGACAGGCTGATAAATATAACGTTCCCCGAATTGCCTTTATAAACAAAATGGATCGTATCGGTGCAGACTTTGATAGCTGTATTCGAATGATGAACTTAAAGTTTTCTGTAAAATCAATAGCTATACAGATACCCTACGGTAAAGAATCCGAATATAGGGGAGTGATTGACCTGGTTACTATGTGTGCCTATCGCTATGATGACTCTACTTTGGGTGTAAAGTTTTTTAAAGAAGATGTACCCGCTCAATTTCACGATGAAGCGGTCCAAAAAAGGGAAGAGATGCTTGAAGTTGTTTGTGATTACGATGAGCAACTCATGACTCAGATGCTTGAGGGAGAAGATATTCAGGTAGATTCAGTTAAATCAGCGATTAGAGTTGCTGTTTTGGAAAACAAAATCTGTCCTGTACTTTGTGGATCTGCCTTTAAAAATAAGGGTGTGCAGCAATTACTAGATGCAATCATAGAGTATTTGCCTTCACCTGTTGATAGAGGTGCCATAACTGGTACCAGTCCCGAAAAAGGGGAACGTATTACACGTACGCCCGATGAAAATCAGCCTTTTTCTGCGTTGGTTTTTAAAGTAGCTTCAGATACCCATGTCGGGCGCCTCGCTTATGCAAGGGTATATTCTGGGAAAGCGGGTTTTAAGAACTCGCTCTATAATCCAAGGACTGGAACAAAAGAGAGAGCTTCACGTATTTTCAGAATGCACTCTAACCGCAGACATCAGGATACCAGTATGCGTGTTGGGGATATAGTTGCTCTTGTTGGCCTGAAAGATACTACTACAGGAGACACTCTTTGCGATAACAATGAACAGATTGTGTATGAAAAGATGACTTTTCCAGAACCCGTACTGGCTCGTTCAATAGAACCTAGAAGTACTGCTGATGAAGAAAAGTTGAAGATATCACTCGAAAGGCTTGCAGAAGAAGATCCTACTTGTAAGGTTTACATAGACCCTGAAACGGGGCAACGACTAATATCGGGTATGGGCGAACTTCACGTAGAGATTTTAGTAGACAGGTTAGTAAGAGAGTTTAATGTTAATGTTCACGTAGGTAAACCCCAGGTGTCCTACAGAGAAGCTGTAAGTGATTCAGCTAAAAAAGAGATCGAGTTTTCTCAGATAATCGGCGGAAAGGGGCACCATGGGCACGTCGTTTTGTCTGTTGGTCCTATTGACCCTTCAAAGGGTATTCAATTTGAAAATAAGATTGTGGAAGGTGTTGTTCCCAATTTATATATAGAAGCTGTAGAGCAAGGTGTGATGGAGGCTTCCAGTGGTGGTGAGCTTTCAGGATTTCAGGTTTCCGGTGTTAAGGTTGAGTTGCTTGATGTTACGTACAGAGAAGATGATTCAACTGAGATTGGTTTCAAAATAGCTTCCAGTATGGCTTTTAAAGAAGCATGCATGAAAGCGCAACCGGTGATTCTTGAACCGGTGATGAAAATAGAGGTAGTGGTTCCTGCTGATTATATGGGATCGGTTATTAATGATCTCAATGGACGCAGGGGGAAAATCGCAGGTATCAACCCACGCAAAGACGCTCAGGTGGTAGATGCTGAGGCCCCTCTTTCGGAAATGTTTGGATATGCAACTGCACTGCGCTCTCTAACTCAGGGAAGAGCTGTCTATACAATGCAATTTGACAGATATGAAATTGCATCAGTAGCCGTTCAGAACAGTATACTTCGAAGAATCGGCAGAATAATTGATTAGTAATATTACAAAGAAGAAAGTTTGATAACAAGGAGCATTGTTTCATGCCAGGTGAAAAAATTCGCATTCGGCTTAAGTCGTTTGACCACAATATCCTGGACAAATCCGCATCGGATATTGTCCGTACAGCTAAGGGAACTGGTGCCAGAATTTCAGGTCCGATACCTTTGCCTACGGAAAAAACTATTTACACGGTGCTTCGTTCACCACATGTAAATAAGAAATCTCGTGAGCAGTTTGAGACAAGAATCCACAAGAGGCTTATTGATATTCTTGAATCAACACCTCAGACTGTTGATTCACTGATGAAGCTGGATTTGCCTTCAGGCGTTGATGTAGAAATTAAGGTCTAAAAATTTACCCTATACTCAGGTATAGAAAAAATTCAGAATAACGAACAGGTGTGCTATGAAGGGTTTGATAGGAAAGAAAATTGGAATGACTCGCATCTTTGATGATGAAGGTAAGTCGATTCCCGTCACTGTTATCCAAACTGGAAACAATGTTGTTCACCAGGTAAAATCTGATGAAAAAGACGGTTACACTGCAGTACAGCTTGGTTTTGGAGGAATCGCATCAAGAAAGCTTACCAAACCGATGCTGGGACATTTTGAAAAACACAATTCTTCACCCACTATGGTGGTAAAAGAGTTTCAACTTGACAGCGATAAGGAAGAGTTGCAATCCGGTCAGACTGTTGGTGTTGAGGTTTTTGAAGATGTAAAGTTTGTCGATGTTCAGGGAACGTCTAAGGGACGGGGACATGCTGGAACCGTGAAGAAATACAACTTTACGATTGGTCGCAAAACGCATGGAAACACAAATAAACGTGAACGTGGCTCTTCCGGTGCCGGTACTTATCCTGCAAGAGTTTTTCCAGGACTGAAGATGTCTGGGCACATGGGTGCTGAAAGTGTTACTGTAAAAAGGCTTAAGGTAGCAGGGATCGATAAAGAGGCTGGCCTGATATATATTAACGGTGCTGTACCCGGTCCCAATAAAGGCATTGTACATATTTTTAAAAATAACTATAAACAGCAGCAGTAGCTTCTACCAGGATATTTATTAATGAAGGCTAAATTGTATCAACAAAATGGAACTGTGAAAGGCGACATCGATCTGCCCGGAACAGCTTTTAATGCGGAAGTGAACGAACCGGTTTTGTATCAGGTGATAAAATCCTATCTTGCAAATAAAAGACAGGGTACATCTAAAACAAAGGGTCGTGCAGAAGTAAGCGGTGGTGGCAGAAAACCCTGGCGACAGAAAGGGACTGGAAGAGCACGAGCCGGATCCAATACCTCACCTATCTGGGTTAGAGGTGGTAAAGCTTTTGGGCCGGATCCACGCGACTATTATACAGTTATTCCCAAAAGATTAAAGAAGATTGCGCTTGTTTCAGCGCTCTCGTCTAGAGCCAAAGAAGAGAAGATTATCGTTGTTGATGAGGTCGAATGCAAGGAACCGAAAACAAAATTAATCACACAGATGCTTGAAGCACTCGCTGTTTCTGGAAAAAAGAATCTTTTAGTGGTTGATACTAGTGGTAGCAAAAACATATATTTGTCGGGCCGAAACATAAAAGGTCTTGAAATTAAGCCGATCTCAGAAATTAATGCCTATGATGTGGTGAACAATGAAAACATCATTTTCGGCGGCGAAAAACTGATCGCAACAGTTGAAGAGGTGGTGGCATCGTGAGTAAAAATCATTCTATCATTCGCTATCCTTCCATTACTGAGAAGAATACCAATTTGCGTTCTGTTGAGAACAAGTATGTATTTGAGGTAGCAAAGGATGCAAACAAGCAGCAGATCAAGAAAGCTGTTGAACAGATCTTCGATGTGTCTGTGGAAGCGGTTAATACTATGATCGTTAAGGGAAAGAAAAAACGCATGGGCCGATTTAGCGGGTACCGATCTGACTGGAAAAAGGCAATCGTTAAAGTAAAAGAGGGCGAGAGTATCGCCAAGTTTGGTGAAGTCTAATATGAGTTCATACTCAAATCGTAATGCTGGAGAGCGGAGTTATTTCTATGGCAATTAAATCTTTCAGGCCTGTGACCCCTACTTTAAGGTACAGATCTAACGTTAGTTATGACCAGATCACTACTGACGAACCGCATAAGCCTCTCCTTGTGCCCAAAAAAAGAACCAGTGGGCGTAATAATAGAGGTATCATTACTGTACGGCACAGAGGTGGCGGTGAAAAACGTTTTATCAGGATTATTGATTTTAAAAGAAACAAAATCAACATTCCTGGGATCGTCGAAACTATTGAATACGATCCTAATCGCACAGCTTTCATCGCTTTGATTAAGTACTTGGATGGTGAGAGGCGTTATATTCTTGCAACAACGAATATGAAAGTTGGTCAGAAGATCATTTCTGGTCCCGATGCAGATATTACTGAGGGCAACTGTATGCCTCTGTCAAGAATACCTGCCGGAACTCAGGTTCATAACATCGAACTCAGAGAAAAAAAGGGCGGACAGGTTGTCAGGAGT
The DNA here is from genome assembly GCA_007115975.1 of Chitinispirillum sp. Classification (GTDB taxonomy): domain Bacteria; phylum Fibrobacterota; class Chitinivibrionia; order Chitinivibrionales; family Chitinispirillaceae; genus Chitinispirillum. Next base: position 22,250 of record SKJJ01000096.1, on the reverse strand, counting down.
GCCGGATCCTACGCCACTATTTTGGCTAAAGAGGGTAACATGGTTCAGTTGAAGTTCCCTTCAAGTGAAATCCGCAATGTCCACCAAGCCTGTATGGCAACCATAGGACAGGTAAGTAATCCTGAAAACATGAATGTGGTATTAGGGTCTGCCGGTCGAAAAAGACATATGGGTATTCGTCCAAGGGTTAGAGGTGTTGCTATGAATCCGGTTGACCATCCGATGGGTGGTGGAGAAGGAAAGACATCAGGTGGAGGACATCCGGTGTCACCATGGGGACAAAAGGCAAAGGGGCTCAAGACCAGAAAAGCACGTAAGCAATCAAGTAAATACATTGTTAGACGTAGATCCAAGTAAGGAATAAGATATGGCTCGTTCAGTTAAAAAAGGTCCGTTTGTAGATGTTCATGTAAATAAAAAGGTTGAAGAGGCTAACACCACGGGTCAGAAGAAGGTAATAAAGACCTGGTCAAGGCGTTCAACTATCCTTCCGGAGTTTGTGGGGCATACATTTGCGGTTCACAACGGGAATAAGTTTATCCCTGTGTATGTGAGCGAGAATATGGTTGGTCATAAGCTTGGGGAATTTGCACCTACAAGAAATTTCCGTGGCCACAGTGGTGGTAAATCAGACAGGTCTGCAAAGAAATAGTTTAGGAGGAGTGTAAGGTGGAATCACAAGCGACTATCAGGTACCTTAAAGCAACACCCAGAAAAGCACGTCTGGTAGTTGATGTTGTAAGGGGAAAAATGGTAGGTGAGGCATTGAGTATACTGGAGTTTGGAGTTAAAAAAGAGGTAGCTACAGATGTTGCCAAGTTGATAAAATCGGCTGTGGCTAATATGCAAAGTAAGAATGCTGAGGCTGCTGTTGAGGTGGATGGTCTTAAAATTAAAGAGATCAAAGTTGATGAAGGACCGGTGATGAAGCGATTTCGTCCGCGGGCCAGAGGCCGTGCATCACAGATCATTAAACGTATGTGCCATATCACCGTTACCGTTTCTAATTAACAGGAGGAGTTGTGGGTCAAAAAACGAATCCGGTAGGTTTCAGACTGGGAATTACAAGAACCTGGTCATCAAACTGGTTCGCCAAAGAGCGTTTTGCTGATTATCTTTATGAAGATATTGTAATCAGAAATTACCTTAAAAAACGTTTGGATCATGGTGGAATAAGTACCCTTGAAATAGAGCGTACAGCTAAGCGGGTTACTGTTGGAATCCATACTTCCCGTCCGGGAATTGTTATTGGAAAAAAGGGTGAAGAGGTCGAGAGACTTAAAGCTGAACTTCAGCATATTACCCAAAAAGAGATACAGATTAATATTCGTGAGGTTAAAAAACCTGAAATGGACGCTCAGCTTGTTGCTGATAATATCGCTCGTCAGGTTGAGAAACGTGTCTCTTATAAAAAGGCTACCAAAAAGGCCATTTCAACTGCCATGCGTATGGGGGCAGAAGGAATCAAGGTGATGATATCCGGAAGACTAAACGGAGCAGAAATCGCCCGAACAGAAACATATAAAGAGGGACGAATTCCTTTGCACACGATGCGCGCAGTCATTGATTATGCTACTTCAACCGCGCATACTACTTATGGCTGTGTTGGTGTTAAAATCTGGATTTGTAAAGGTGAGGTTATTAACCGGACTGAAAAACAGAGCCCTGTTAGTGAAAGCATGAAGGCTTAAGAGGAGATTAAAAATGCTGTCGCCCAAAAAAGTTAAATGGAGAAAAACGCAAAAAGGCCGAATGCGTGGCAAGCCTGCAACAAAGTGTAATGAAATCTCCTTTGGGGAGTATGGATTACAAGCCTTGCAGCCTGCATGGATTAATAACCGCCAGATTGAAGCCGCCCGTATCGCAATGACACGATATATTAAGCGTGGTGGAAAAGTATGGATAAGGATCTTTCCTGATAAACCTATTACCAAGCATCCTGCCGAGTCGCGTATGGGAAAAGGTAAGGGGTCTCCAGAAGGATGGGTCGCTGTTGTGCGGCCTGGTACTGTAATGTTTGAAATGGCTGGGGTTAAATCTGATATTGCAAAAGAAGCATTGCGTCTTGCTGCCCAGAAACTCCCTATTCAGGTAAAGTTCATTGAACTTGAGAAACAGGATGTTTGAAAATGAAATCAAATGAATTTAGAGATCTTTCTGAAAAAGAAATTCTTGAGAAGATTGATAGTTTGGAAGAAGAATTTTTCAACTTAAGATTTCAGGCAAAGATGGGGCAGTTGAGTAATCCCATACAGCTTAGGATGATTAAAAAAGATATTGCTAGGGCAAAAACCATTCTGAAAGAAAAGAGTGCTGTTGCACAGGCTTAACTTCTGGTGCGAGGAAATGATGTCAGAAAGAAATTATAGAAAAGAAAGAATTGGAATTGTTGTAAGTGATAGTATGGACAAGAGTGTGGTTGTCAGTATTGAACGACAATTGAAACACTCTAAGTACGGACGTACCATCAGGTTAAAGAAACGCTATATCGCACACGACGAGAGTAATGACTGTAAAGTTGGCGATAAAGTAAAGATTTTAGAAACTCGCCCTCTTTCAAAATTGAAGCGTTGGAGAATAGGGCAAGTTATTGAGCGGGCAAAATAACACAGCACTTTATCATTGCATTTGATAAGCAGGTTGAGGATAAAAAATCATGATACAGGTAGAAACAAATCTTATTGTTGCCGATAATTCCGGCGCAAAAAAAGTACAGTGTATAAGAGTTCTGGGTGGTACTCGGCGTCGATATGCTCGTGTAGGTGATATAATTATAGTTGCCGTTAAAGACGCAACTCCTAACGGAGCGGTTAAAAAGGGAACGGTTGCAAGGGCTGTTGTTGTTCGTACTACAAAAGAGTATGGACGGAAAAACGGTACCTATATCAGGTTCAGTGACAATGCTGCTGTCATTATTAATGAAACTGGCGAGCCGAAGGGTACAAGAATTTTTGGCCCTGTTGCGAGGGAATTGAGAGAAAAGAAATTTATGCGTATTGTTTCGCTTGCACCGGAAGTACTATAAAGGGTACGAGGAGATGTTATGGCTTTAAAGTTACGGAAAGATGATGTGGTTCAGGTTATCACTGGTGAATACAAAGGCAAAACCGGTCGTATTCTAAAGGTTGATAAAGAAAAAAACAGAGCCATTGTTGAAGGTATCAATATGGTGAAGCGTCATACCAAACCAAGTCCAAAAAATCAGCAGGGCGGTATCATGGAGAAGGAAGCAGCTTTACACCTCTCCAACTTGATGCTTAAGTGTCCAAAAACTGGTGAACCGACCAGGATTGGTGTGAGTGTGCTTGAAAATGGCAAGAGAGTAAGATTTTCAAAAAAGGCTAAGGAGTCAATAGAGTGAGTACGGGAACAAATATTCAACCCAGAATGAGGGATAAATACCAGAAAAATGTAGTGCCTGCGCTCCAAAAAAAGTTCAGTTACAGCAATGTAATGCAGGTACCATCTTTGGATAAGATTGTCATTAATATTGGGGTAGGTGGAGCCGTGGCTGACGCAAAACTGCTTGATGAGGCGGTGATGTGTCTGAGAGAAATTTCAGGGCAAAAACCCGTTGTCACCAAGGCAAAAAATGCCATTTCAAACTTTAAACTCCGTGAAGGAATGCCTATTGGATGCAAGGTTACCCTCAGGGGGAATATGATGTGGGAGTTTTTTGACAGACTTGTGGCAATTACTATTCCCAGAATTAGAGATTTTCGCGGATTGCCAAGAAAATCATTTGACGGTAATGGTAACTATACGATGGGTGTTAAAGAACAAATTGTGTTTCTTGAGATTGATAGAGATAAGATTTCCAAAATATCGGGAATGGATATTTGTATTGCAACGACTGCTGCCTCAAATGAAGAGGGTCTTGCTTTACTTGAAGAATTAGGTATGCCGTTCCGGAAATAAAACAGGGGGAGTAGAGTGGCGCGTAAAGCTCTTATTGAAAAGTCCAGAAAAAAACCAAAATTCTCCACCCGTGCGTATATTCGATGCAGAAGGTGTGGAAGGCCAAGAGCAATTTATAGGGATTTTGGAGTTTGTAGAATTTGTTTCAGACAGTTAGCCTTAAAGGGGGAGATCCCTGGGGTGGTTAAATCAAGCTGGTAGTGGTAGAATCAATAATCCATAAGGGGTTTAAGGGATGTTAACAGATCAAATTGCCGACATGTTTAATAGAATCAGAAATGCTGTCCAGGCAAAAAAACGTACGGTTGATGTACCTGCGTCAAAAATTAAAAAAGAGATTACAAGAATCCTTTTTGAAAACCATTTCATTAGCAAGTATGCATTTGTTGATGATGGTAAGCAGGGAGTTATAAAGATTCTTCTTAAATATGATGAAGACATGAACAACTCTATACAAGGCCTTAAGAGAGTCAGTACGCCCGGGAGAAAAATGTATTCAGGAGCCTCTGAAATACCCAGAGTCAGAAACGGTATGGGTATCGCAATCGTCACTACATCAAAAGGCGTAATGATTGACAGAGATTGTCGTAAGTCAAATATCGGTGGAGAAATTGTCGGTCAGGTATGGTAGGGTGATATCCTGATTAATTATAGAATGTCATGTTTGAAGTAAACATTTATCATGAGGAGTTGAGACTTGTCTCGCATAGGTAAATTACCCGTTGCAATCCCTGCTGGTGTACAGGTCAAGTTGAATGGAACACAGCTGGAGATTAAGGGAAATAAAGGAAATTTGAGTCGGCAGATACCAGAGCAGATTAATGTTGAAATTTCTGAAAAAGAGATCAAATGTACAATTAATGACGATCTTAAGGAAACAAGAGCATTATGGGGTCTTTATCGTGTACTTATCAACAACATGGTAATCGGTGTTACCGAGGGTTACAAAAAAGAGCTTGAAATTGTCGGTGTTGGTTACAAGGCTGAATTAAAAGGTAAAGATGTTCTTATTGCCGCTGGTCACTCAACACCGGTATTGTTTAAAACTTTACCAGGGGTGACGCTCAGTACTGCAAGCCCTACACGGATAGTCGTTGAAGGTATCGACAAGCAGGCCGTCGGTCAGGTTGCTGCTGATATCAGAAGGTTAAGACCGCCTGAACCTTATAAAGGTAAGGGTATAAGGTATTTTGGTGAGCAGATACAGAGAAAAGCTGGTAAAGCAGCAGGAAAGTAAGGAATAGGGAGCATTAGGTAAATGAATAAGTCAAAAATAAGAGTGATTGAACGTAAACGTCGTGCCTTTCGGGTGCGGAAAAAAATTGAAGGTACAACCGATCGTCCTCGCTTATGTGTAAGGCGTAGTATCAATCATATCTACGCTCAGTTGGTAGATGACATAAAAGGGGAGACTATTGCTCAGGTCACAAGCTACGGCAAGTCCTTCAGCGAAAGTAAAAATAGTGGCGGCAACCTCTCTAAAACAGAAATTGCCAAAGCTGTCGGTGAGGCTATTGCTCAGATCGCTGTAGAAAAGGGAATATCTTCGGTTGTTTTTGATAGAAAAGGCTATTTGTATCATGGTCGTGTAAAAGCATTGGCAGAAGCTGCACGAAGTAAAGGGCTAGTTTTTTGAGGAAGGGAAAGGGGTAATTCCTTTGGTAAATGATGAAAAAATCAATGTAGGAACTGCTGAAGCACAGTTAAATGACAGGCTTATTGCAGTTAACAGATGTGCAAAAGTAGTTAAAGGTGGACGTCGTTTCGGATTTAATGCTCTCGTTGCAGTTGGTGATGGCAACGGTACTATTGGTATTGGAATGGGTAAGGCTAATGATGTTACTGAAGCCATACGCAAGGCAGTACAGAGTGCAAAGAAACATTTGGTTAAGGTAAGTATTGTGGATGGAACAGTTCCCCACGAAGTTCTTGGACATTTCGGTGCAGGAAAAATCGTGCTTAAACCTGCTGCTCCGGGTACAGGAGTTATAGCTGGTGGACCAGCAAGAGCTGTCCTTGAGTTGGTGGGGGTAAAAAATATCCTTACTAAATGTCTGGGAACTACAAATGCTCACAATGTGGTTAAGGCTACCCTTGATGGTCTTAAACAACTGAAAACCAAGGATCAGATACGTAAACTGCGGCAGATAGCTGCCTGAGGTGGAGAATAGCAATGAGCAAGAAAATTAAAGTTACTCAGATTAAGAGTGCTATTGGAAGACTTGAAAATCAGAAAAGAACTATAAAAGCGTTGGGGATTTGTAAAATGAACAAATCCAGGATCCATGATGATACACCTGTGATAAGGGGTATGGTTGAAACTGTGAAACATCTGGTAAAAATAGAAGAAGTATAACGGAGAATATAATGCTTACAATTAATACTATCAAGCCGGCACCAGGATCGAATAAGGGTAAAAAAAGAGTTGGACGGGGTCAGGGTAGTGGAACCGGAACGACGGCTGGCCACGGTATGAACGGTCACAAAGCCAGAAGCGGGCCTTCTTTCAAAGCTTACTTTGAAGGAGGACAGACACCACTTACAAGAAGGTTACCCAAAAAAGGATTTCACAGCCCTTTTAAAACTGAGTACCAGATTGTAAATATCAGTACAATTGAGAAGCTTGATTCCAAAATTACTGAGATTACTCCTGAAACACTTCATGAACTTGGTATAATCCACGAGTTGAAATCACCGGTTAAGATTCTTGGAGTTGGTGAGATCAACAAAGCGGTGAACATTAAGGCTCATGCTTTTTCCAAATCTGCTAAAGAAAAAATAGAAAAAGCAAAAGGGAAAGCAGAGGTAGTTTGAAGTGGTAGAAACTGTAAAAAATATTTTCAGAATACCTGAACTTCGTAAGCGGATTATATTTACTCTGGTTATCGTTTTCATCTATAGGATTGGCGGACACGTTCCTACACCAGGAGTTAATCCACAGGTTCTGGCGGAGTTTTTCGGAAGAACACAAAACTCACTGTTTGGACTATACGATATGTTTGTGGGTGGAGCTTTTATGCGTTTTTCCGTGTTCGCTCTCGGAATTATGCCCTATATAAGCGCATCTATCATAATTCAGTTGATGGGAACTGTTTTTCCCTACTTTCATAAACTTCAGCGTGAAGGTGCTGAAGGGAAAAAGAAGATTACTCAGTACACGCGCTATGGAACTGTGCTTCTGGCCTTGATACAGGCTGTAGGCATAAGTGTATTTATACACAGTATAACTTCTGAAACAGGTGCGAGTGCAGTGATACCTTTTATGCAGGGGTTTCGTTTTACATTTACAACCGCGATTAGTCTTACCACTGGTACTATTCTTATAATGTGGCTTGGAGAACAAATTACCAGTCGCGGTCTTGGAAACGGTATCTCACTTATTATCTTTATTGGTATTATCGCACGATTGCCCGAAGCTGTTTACAGCGAGATTCAACAGGTTTTGGTAGGGGCAAGACACCCTATGATCTCTCTTCTGATACTTGCAATTGTCGTCGGTATGACCGCCTTTATCGTTATGATGACTCAGGCTATGAGGAGAATTCCGATTCAGACTCCTAAAAAGGTCGTTGGAACAAAAATGTATGCTGGTCAGAACACCGTTCTACCACTGCGCTTAAATATGGCGGGTGTAATACCGATCATATTTGCATCGTCACTAATGACATTTCCCGGCATGATAAGAAATTTCTTTCCGGAATCGTTGGTTATGGAGGATATTTCCAGACTTTTTGCTCCCGGAGGATTTCTTTATTCAATCATATACGCGCTATTAATTATATTCTTTACCTATTTTTATACAGCGATAATTTTCAATCCAGTAGATATTGCTGATAATTTGAAACGTCAGGGTGGTTTTATACCAGGCATTCGTCCAGGGAAAAAGACTGCAGAATTTTTAGATAATGTACTAACAAGAATAACATTACCAGGCTCGTTTTTCCTGGCGTTCATTGCAGTTGCACCGTTTATGGTGATGAGTGGTATGCGGATTGACTTTTATTTTGGTGGAACCAGTGTTCTCATTGTTGTGGGGGTTGCGCTTGATACACTTCAGCAGCTTGAATCACATCTGCAGAGTCGCAATTATGAAGGCTTTATGAAAAAAGGACGCTTACGGGGAAGGAGAAATTAATCTCGTAAGAGAGTAACTATGGCAAAACATGACTCAATACAGGTTGAAGGCACTATAACGGAAACATTACCAAATGCTTCTTTTAAGGTGCAGCTCGAAGGTAAACATGAGATTTTAGCACACATTTCAGGCAAAATGCGTATGAATTACATCCGTATATTGCCTGGGGATAAAGTGCTAGTGGAGTTGTCGCCATATGATCTGACGCGTGGCAGGATAGTATACCGGTACAAGTAAAGAAGGAGAAAAAGTTGAAAGTCAGGGCTTCGGTTAAAAAGATATGCAATGGATGTAAAGTGATACGTCGTAAAGGAGTTGTACGGGTTATTTGTAGCAAAACTCAGAAGCATAAACAACGTCAGGGATAAAATCCCGGAAGTTTTGTATGTTGTTTACTAAAAATTAATCTATTTGAATTGTTAAAGAGGGGGAGCACCGATGGCTCGTGTTGCTGGAGTCGATATTCCTAATAATAAAAGAGGTCCAATATCTCTTACCTATATCTTTGGTGTAGGGTTGACATCTGCCGCTAAGATTCTTGCTAAGGCTGGTATTGATTCTCAAAAAAAGGTAAAGGACTATTCTGAGGAAGAACTTGATCAGATAAGAAAAATCATTGATGAAGAGTACCAGACTGAAGGAACACTCAGAGCTGCTACCAGGATGAACATAAAGCGGTTGATGGATATTGGATGCTATCGTGGTTTGAGGCATCGCAAGGGTCTTCCGGCAAGAGGGCAGCGTACCAAAACAAACAGTCGTACCAGAAAAGGTCCAAGACGTACAATCGCGAATAAGAAAAAAGCTACTAAGTAATATTTTTTCAAATAAGAGGTTTTATTAGATGAACAAAGACAAAAGTGCAGCCAAGAAGATTAAGAAAAAGGTCACTTCTGAGGGAGTTGCGCATATTAGGTCTACTTTCAACAATACCATTATCAACATCACCGACTCAAACGGTAATGTGATTGCGTGGAATACTCCAGGTAAATCCGGGTTCAAGGGATCGCGCAAGAGCACTCCCTTTGCTGCAGGAATTGCCGCCGAGGTTGTTGGGAAACTTGCATATGATGCCGGAGTCCGGAAGTTGGAAGTTCAATTGCGCGGAGCTGGAAATGGACGTGAGAATGCGATTCGGTCACTTGCTGCTGCAGGGTTAAAGATTTCAGCGATCAAGGACTTTACTGCTGTACCTCATAATGGGTGTCGTCCTCCTAAAAAGCGCAGAGTCTGAATTTATTGTTGTGCGTTGGTGCTGATTAATGTAGAAAATTATTCGTCGTTCGAGTAGAGGAGAATGTCATGGCGGTATATCACGGCCCTCGGTGCAGACAATGCCGGAGGGAGGGTACAAAATTAATGCTCAAAGGGGAGCGTTGTAAAACTGAGAAATGTGCTGTAGAACGTAGACCATTTCCCCCAGGAGCTCGTGTTTCCAAACGCAGACGTGCATCGACAGAGTACAATTTACAGCTAAGGGAAAAGCAGAAAATTCGTCGTATATACGGCGTTCTGGAAAAACAGTTCAGATTGTACTTTCAATCGGCTGCTAAATCTTCGACTGTTACAGGTGAAGCATTGCTTCAGATTCTTGAGATGCGTCTTGATAACATTATTTATCGTTTAGGATTTGCACCATCTAGAAGTAGTGCCCGTCAGCTTGTCCTTCATAATCACTTTCTTGTTAACGGTAAGAAGGTCAATATTCCTTCCTATCGGCTTAAAGCTGGGGAGACAGTGCAGGTCAAGGAGAAAAGTAATAATCTCGAGTTAATTCATAGTTCATTGAAGAGCATGAAAGATGTTCCTGAGTGGCTTACTGTAGACAAGGTTAAACTTTCTGGTCAGGTTGTACGCGTACCTGACAGAGACGCAATACCTGAAACTGTACAAGAACAGCTTGTCGTTGAACTGTACTCCAGATAAAAAAGGGAGACCCGATACAAGATGAAATGGAAGAGCTTATTGATGCCAAAGGGCATCCAGATAGAAAACCCCGATGGAATTCCAAATTACGGGCGCATAGTTGTTGAGCCATTGGAAAGAGGTTGGGGGCACACTATAGGTAATTCTTTAAGAAGAATCATGCTTTCCTCCCTCCAGGGTGCCGCAGTTATCTCTGTGCAGATTGAAGGGGTTTCACATGAGTATTCTACTATCGACGGTGTGGTAGAGGATGTGAGTGATATTATTCTTAATCTTAAACAGTTGCGATTAAAAATGATATCAGATCAGGACACTTATTTAAAATTGGATGTAAGTGGAGAGGGAGAAATCAAGGCTTCTGATATTGAAGTAAATTCTGATGTTGAAATTTTGAATCCTGATCTTCATATTGCTACAATCAATTCTGACGCCAAACTGAGAATGACTATGCGGGTCTCTGATGGTAGAGGATATGTAAGTGCTGAAATGAACAAACGTGAGGATGATCCGGTTGGGGCTATTCCCATTGATGCGATATTTTCACCGGTTGTCAAAGTGAATTTTACTGTTGAAAATACCCGTGTGGGGCAGCGTACCGATTTGGATAAAATTATTTTTGATGTTTGGACAGACGCAAGTCTCAGTGTTGAGGATGCCATTGGATACGGGGCAAAACTCTTTTACGACCAACTTGAGATATTTATCAATGTCGAGGGAGAATTCGAACCTGTTGAGGAATCTGTTCATGATGAAAAGGCAGAAAAACTGAAACAGCTTTTAAAGATGAGGGTTGATGAACTTGAACTCTCGGTTCGCTCGAACAATTGTCTGCGTGCGGCCAATATCCATACTCTTGCTGATCTGGTCCGTAATCAGGAGGCAGATATGTTAAAGTATAAGAATTTTGGACGTAAATCACTTGTTGAATTAAACCATGTACTTGGTAATCTCGGTTTGACATTTGGTATGGATGTGGATAAAATCATGGGTCAGGAAGTAGAGACTATCTGATTTCTATTTTAACATGTAACAAAAGCATTAAGAGAAAAGGTTAGAATCATGCGTCACTTAGTATCTGGACGAAAATTAAACAGGACTTCAAGTCATCGTAGTGCTATGTTCTCCAATATGGCTACCTCTATACTTGAGAAAGAGAGAATCACTACAACTCTCACCAAGGCAAAGGAGGTTAGAGGTGTTGTAGAGCGGCTCATAACTTATGGTAAGAAGGGTGACCTTCACGGTATTCGTTTGGCTTCACGCAGAATTAACGATAAAACTGTTTTGAAGAAGCTTTTCGAAGATATAGCCCCTGGGTATAAAGATCGTGAAGGCGGTTACACTAGGATTATCAAAATTGGGGAACGTAAGGGTGATAATGCACCAATGTCCATTATTGAATTGGTGGGAAGAGGAAACCCTGACCCCGTGCGCAAGTCCAAGAAAAAGGCTAAAACCAAATCTGCTCCCCAAAAAACAGCAGCGCCTGAAACTACAACTGAACAACCAATGGAAAAGGTCGATGCGGTAGAAGAGCAAAAGCCACACATTTCTGAAGAAGCCGTTAAACAGGAAAAAATGGATCTGGCGGATGCTTCTGAAGACAAGGCCCAGGAAGAAGAGAAATAGATAATCAGGATTTTTTGATACCATCTTTGAAAGGATCTAATTATGGCAGTTAGTTATAAAGATTTAGGCTTTGTAAATACTAAAGATATGTTTAAAAAAGCTTTTGAAGGTGGTTATGCCATACCAGCTTACAACTTCAATAACATGGAACAGATCCAGTCGATAGTAACTGCTTGTGGCAAATCGAACTCACCCGTCATTATGCAGGTTTCAAGTGGTGCCAGAAAATATGCCAATTCTACACTTCTTCGTTACATGGCACAGGGTGCAGTGCAGATGGCACGTGAAGCTGGACATGATATTCCAATTGCGCTTCATCTCGATCATGGTGACACTCTCGAGCTCTGTATCTCCTGTATTGAGAGCGGTTTTTCATCTGTGATGATTGATGGATCTCATCATGATTATGAAAAAAATGTTGAGCTTACATCTAAAGTGGTTGAATATGCTCATAAGTATGATGTGACTGTTGAGGGTGAGCTTGGTGTTCTTGCTGGTATAGAGGATGATGTCGTTGCTGCAAAATCTATCTACACACAACCTGAACAGGTTGAAGATTTTGTTAAGAAAACAGGCGTTGATTCACTTGCTATTTCAATAGGTACTTCTCATGGTGCTTTCAAGTTCAAGCCTGAACAGTGCACCAAAAATGAGGAAGGTGTTCTTGTACCACCGCCGTTACGTTTTGATATTCTTGAAGAGATAGAAAAGCGTATACCCGGATTTCCTATTGTGTTGCACGGTTCAAGTTCTGTGTTACCTGAATACGTTGATGTTATCAACAATCATGGTGGAAAATTAAATGCTGCTATTGGGATCCCTTCTGAGCAGCTTCGTCGTGCTGCAAAATCTGCGGTATGCAAAATAAACATCGACTCTGATGGTCGTCTTGTAATGACTGCACTGGTCAGAAAAGTTTTCGCTGACTCACCTGCAGAGTTTGATCCGAGAAAGTATCTTGGTCCGGCTCGTGAGGAGCTTGTCAAGATGATGATTGATAAGAATGAAAATGTACTGGGTAGTGCTGGAAAAGCATAACTATACCTTACTATAACTGTTTTCGAAGCCTGTCTCCACCTGGTTGGGGACAGGCTTTTTTTATTTATATTTAATCCCAATTAGCCGATTTGGTTTCAATATCAGGACGATTTTGATAGATTCTGTTTCTATTCTAAACGATATCATTTTTGTTGGAAATAAACTCAGAAAATTCTGCTGCGATCTTCGATTATGACTCTATTTCTATAGTTGAAAATAACGCTGAGGAAAATAGAAATTTTGAATTGACACTTTGTGTGTATATGTTGTATGTTCTTTGGCAAGAGTGTAGCACCTGTTGTGGTTTATCGTTTTCACATAATTTTTGGAAGGGTATTAGGATTTATGATCTCCACAATCCGAAAAAGAGATGGCAAACTTGTTCCGTATGATAATTTTAAAATTGCCAATGCTGTTTTTAAATCTGCAGAGGCGGTAGGTGGCAGTGATTTTGGGTTATCATTGCATCTTGCAAAGGAAGTTGAAGAGGTAATAAAGAAAAAATTTCATTCCAATTCAATACCAGCTGTTGAGGAGATCCAGGATGTCGTAGAGAAGGTTCTTATTGAGCAAGGACATGCTCGTGTTGCTAAAGCGTACATTTTATACAGGGAACAGCATCGTCGTCTCCGTAAAACCAATGACCTACTTTTGGATATTGCCAATACTATGAACGGGTATTTGAAACAGGAGGACTGGAGGGTTAATGAGAACTCCAATGTTAATTACTCACTTGGAGGACTGATTCTCCATAATAGTGGCGCCATTACTGCTAATTACTGGCTTGAGAATATTTATGGGCACGACATTTCATCAGCTCACAGAAACGGTGATATTCATCTCCATGATCTAAGTATGTTTTCCGGTTACTGTGCAGGGTGGTCTTTAAGACAGTTGATATCAGAAGGACTTGGAGGTGTTCAGGGTAAAATATCTTCAAGCGCTCCAAAGCATCTTTCTACACTCATACAGCAGATGGTTAACTTCCTTGGCATTTTACAAAACGAGTGGGCTGGTGCTCAGGCTTTTTCCTCTTTCGATACGTATCTTGCCCCATTTGTAAGAGTGGACAAACTAAGCTACAGCGAATTGAAACAGCAAATACAGTCATTTATCTTTGGTGTAAATATTCCATCTCGCTGGGGTTCTCAGGCACCTTTTACTAATATTACTCTGGACTGGGTTGTTCCTGAAGATCTTAAAGATCAGCCGGCGATAGTTGGCGGTGAACCGCTTGATGTTACATATGGTGATTTTCAGCATGAAATGGATATGATAAACAAGGCTTTTCTTGAGGTGTTTATCGAAGGTGATGCTGATGGGAGAGGGTTTTCTTATCCTATACCCACCTACAATATTACAGAGAGTTTCAATTGGGATAGCGAAAACGCTAATTTGCTTTTTAAAATGACCGGTAAATATGGTACCCCCTATTTTCAGAATTTTATTAATTCAACACTGAATCCCGGTGATGTCCGTTCGATGTGTTGCAGGCTCCAGCTTGATAAAAGAGAGCTTCGCAACAGGGGTGGTGGTTTGTTTGGTGCAGATGAGTTCACCGGTTCTATTGGGGTTGTAACAATTAATCTACCACGTATAGGGTATTTTTCTCATACAAAGGATGAGTATTTCAATCAATTGAACCATTATATGGATATTGCCAGAGATTCCCTTGAAATTAAACGTAAGGTGATAACCAAATTGATGGATCAGGGACTGTTTCCATATACTCAGCGCTATTTGCGGCACTGGAACAATCATTTTTCCACCATTGGTCTCATAGGGATGAACGAATCGACATTGAATTTCATGGGTAAGGACCTTACTGATCAGGAAGCTCGTGAATTTGCGATGGAGGTGTTGAATCATATGCGTGAAAGGCTCATATCCTATCAGGAGCAGACCGGTCACCTGTATAATCTTGAAGCAACTCCTGGTGAGGGGACGTCATACAGGTTAGCCAAGCTTGACAAAAGTCGTTTTTCCAGGATGATTGTTTCCGGTGATAAAGAACCCTATTATACCAATTCGACACAGTTGCCGGTTAATTCAACTCCCGATATTTTTGAGGCACTGGATATGCAGAATGAAATTCAGAAGCAATATACCGGAGGTACTGTGTTTCACGCACATATTGGTGAATCCATTGACGATATAGAAACATGTAAGCAGCTTGTGCGCAAGATTGCTTATAGTTATGGCATACCATACTTTACCCTTTCACCCGTCTTCTCTGTATGTAAACTTCACGGTTATCTTAAAGGGGAGCACTTCTCCTGTCCGACATGTTCTGAAGAAGCAGAGGTTTACGCAAGAATCGTTGGTTATTACAGACCGGTGAAGAACTGGAATCCTGGTAAAAAGTCTGAATATACAGAGCGTCAGGTTTTTTTGTCTGATGAGTCTGGCAAAGAGGTGGTTGCGGAAAAAGATCTCACTCAAGAAAAGTCATGTGTAAAGATATAAAGATAGCAGGCTGGATAAAAAGTTCTTTTATTGATTATCCCGGGACGGTGTCAACCGTCCTTTTTCTTTCCGGGTGCAATCTCCGCTGTCCGTTTTGTCATAATCCTTCTATAGTAAGAGATGAGCTGCCGGAAATTTCTTTTTCTGAGATAATGTTCTATTTGTATAAACGAAAAGGGATTGTAGACGGAGTTGTAATCACTGGTGGGGAGCCCACTATTTACAGTAATCTCCCTGATCTGGTCAAAAAACTGCGCAACATAGGGGTACGTGTAAAGGTCGATACAAACGGGCTTGAACCAAAAGTTGTGGAGAGTTGTTCTGCAGATTATCTTGCAATGGATATCAAAGCGGTCCCATCGAGATATAGTCTCCTTGGCGCCGGGTATTGCGATGTGGAGCAGAGATTAAAAGCGTCGATCAAACTTGTTGAAAAGATGGGCTCTGACGGAGAGGTTCGTATTCCTGTGGTACCGGGTATCATTGAAAATGATGATATAGATGAACTTATTGATCTTCTCAAAGGGGTCAATAAGGTTTTTCTTCAACCGTTCAAAAACGATGCTGAATTACTGGACCGGTCTTTAACGCGGCTTGAAGCTTTTCCCCTTGAAACTGTACAACAGTGGTGTGATCAGTTCCGCAGGGCATCTGTAAACTGTTTTATTCGGGGTCAGGAGTACTGAACCCGTTGTTCTACTTTACATTCAGATCGTGTTTTAGCAGTTTCTTTTTATCAAAAGTGCAGAAGCTGTGTACACCTTGTTTTTTCAGAAACTTGATCATTGGAGTAAAATGATTTCCCACCGATGAAGGTTCATGTGCATCCGAGGCCAGGGTGATAAGCACGTTACGTTTCCCGATCTCTTCGGTCATAATGGCAAACGGGTTATTATCATCGGGATTGTTTTCGGTGAACCAGTGGTACCCATTAGCATTGATCTCGACTATGGTTGGGGATTTGGCGGCAACCTGAACAGTATTGCGAATGAGCTCAGACATCTGAGTGTCATTTTCCCAATCCCAGGGGACATAGCGCCAAATGAGATCCATGTGTGCAATCACCTGAAACACCCCACAATTGAGCGCATCTTTAACTGTGCTGAAGTATTCGGTGAACAGGGTAAGGGGGTCCTGATCGCTGTATTGGAAGATGTGTTTCCAGCCAAAATATGGAAGGCAGTGCACAGAGCATATCGCATAATCAAGTGGGTAAGCCGACATTATTTCTGCTGCGGTTTGTTCCGTCCCCTTTACGTAATCGACTTCAAGGCCTATGCTTATTCTGATATCCTTTTTGTAATTCTCTTTAAGCGTACAGAGATCATCGAAGTAACGGGGCAGGTCACCGTCCTTTATGCCCCAGTCCCAGTGTTTTCTTTTTTGTGATGGAGTGAGGTAATAGCGGCCGAGATGGTCGGTGAAACCTATTTCGTTAAGGCCTAGAGCGATTGCCTTCTCTATGTATTCATTAATAGAACCTTTGGCATGTCTGCAATAAGCTGTGTGTACGTGATAGTCAGCAAGCAATGTAGTAGTTCCCCTCAGACGTTTAAATTCTGTTGGTGTATGTTGTTACCATATTTTTTTGATCTTGTTAAGAGCGGATCGATGATATGCCCAAGAAACTCAGAAACCTGCTGAGGGGCCCGTCCTACAAAGTCTTTTACATTGAGCAGCTCAGAAAGGTCGTCTTTGGACATTGCGAATGCCTCATCTGTTGCGATGCGGTCGAGCAGGTCGTTTCTCTCTCCCTGAAGTTTTACCTTCTTACCTGCTTCCATGGAGTGGAGTCGGATCCTTTCATGTATATCCTGACGATCACCCCCTTTTTTTACAGCTGCCATGATGATGTTTTCTGTAGCCATAAAGGGCAGCTCTTCCTGAATGTGTTTGGCGATCACCTTTGGATAGACAACAAGACCATCGGAAATGTTCGTGCCCAGTATGAGTGATGCATCTGCAGCGAGAAAGGCTTCCGGGATGGCTAGTCTTTTGTTGGCAGAGTCATCAAGGGTACGCTCAAACCATTGCTCAGCAGCAGTCATTGCCGGTGAGAGAGCGCTGGAGATTATAAATCTGCACAGGGCAGTAAGCCGTTCTGAGCGCATAGGGTTTCTTTTGTACGCCATGGCTGATGAACCGATTTGACTTTTTTCAAATGGCTCTTCGATCTCCTTGAGATTTTGAAGCAGGCGGATATCATTGGCTATTTTATGCAGGGTCTGAGCGAGCCCCGAGAGAATTGCTGTAGCCTGAGAATCGATTTTTCTGGTGTAGGTTTGGCCTGTAACAGGAATAACATTATCAAAGCCCATTTTTTGGGTAACCATCTGGTCCAGTTTTTTGACTTTTTCGTGGTCACCTTCAAAAAGGGACAGAAAGCTGGCTTGTGTACCTGTAGTACCTTTAACACCTCTGAATGGAAGAGTCGATTCAAATTGCTCCAGAGCATCATAATCCATGGTCAGGTCGTAGAGCCAAAGGCATGCCCTCTTGCCCACTGTCGTGAGCTGCGCGGGTTGAAAGTGGGTAAAACCAAGGGTCGGCAGCTCAGCATAATCGGATGCAAAGGAGCGCAGGATTGTAATTAGCTGGGCAAGGCGTCCGGTCAGCAGTCTGGTTGCTTCCCTGAGTTGAATGAGGTCGGTGTTATCCCCGACAAATGCACTTGTTGCTCCAAGGTGGATAATCGGTTTGGCCTTAGGGCACAACTGACCAAAAGTATGAATATGTGCCATAACATCGTGGCGGGTCTGTTTTTCAAAATCTCTTGCAACTTCAAAGTCGACGTTTTCAATATTACTCTTCATCTCATCGATTTGCTCATCGCTTATCGACAGCCCAAGCTCTTTTTGGCACTCAGCAAGAGCAACCCAGAGTCTTCGCCAGGTGCTGAACTTAAATTTTGGAGAGAAGATGTATGACATCTGCTTACTGGCGTAACGTTCAAGAAGAGGGTTGCTGTATTGGTTTGTGGGGTGGTTTGTCATATTTTTTGATCTCCGGTTGAGCGGTGCCCCCTCAATCCCCGGGTGGGGGGACTTAAAGAGTCTGTCATTTTGGTTATATATTACTTTGCTGTCAACTGATCTCCTTAAATCCTTGGGTGAAAGAGTTAAAGAGGTTTGTCGTTTTGGAGTAATAATATACTTTTTGAACACCCTTTTTACTATGAGCTGGTGAATACTATTAAAAGGGAAATGTATTGATGCAGTACGGATTTAAAGGAGGTACAGTTGCTCTATAATTCTTACCGATCCTATATGAAGAATCGTTTTGGTGCTCCGGTTATGAAGATATCTTTGAGTGCAGGCTTTTCCTGCCCTAACCGTGATGGGACCAAAAGTGTGGAAGGCTGTTCTTTTTGTGACAACCGCTCTTTCAGTCCGGCACTTGGTTCTGTAGAGCCGGTTGTAAAACAGCTGACAGATGTCATGGATCGCTGTAAATATCGGTTCAAACACTTTTTGCCCTATCTTCAGCCTTTTTCCAACACTTATGGGAGTGCTCAGCAACTTAGGGAGATTTATGAGCCTTTGGTACAGGTACCAGGGGTTATCGGTCTGGCTGTTGGTACCCGGCCCGACTGTTTCAGTGAAGAGGTATTTGAGTATCTTGAGGATCTTTCGGGTAGAACATATCTATCGATAGAGCTTGGGCTTCAGAGTGGACATAATTCGGTTCTTGAGAGAGTTAATCGTGGTCATAGTGTGGAAGAGTTTTGTAGTGTTGCGCAGCGCCTTTACTCAATTGGAGCAGAAGTTGTGGCACATGTGATATTGGGATTACCGTCCGAGACAGAAGAGATGATGGAGCAGACAGCCAGAATGCTTGGATCGATGGAGTGTGTTGGGGGGGTAAAAGTACATCAGCTTATGGTCATTGCGGGGACCTCTTTGGCACAGTCATATCACAAAGATGAGATTGAACTTTATGATATTTGCAGATATAGCGATATGTTGTGTCGTTTTCTATCTTTGTTGCGTCCAGAGCAGCATATTCATCGTCTGATGGCAGATTCAAAGCCGGATATGGGCCTGATAGCACCCCTTTGGAGCATAGACAAACAGCGATCGCTTTCATTTATCCACGGCTATATGGAAAAAATCAGTTTCGTACAGGGTAGGCGATACTGTTCAGTATCCTGAGGCGATGTCCAGATAGACGGCAGATTTTTCAAGTTCTGACGGGAGCTGTTCTTTAATGGATTCGATATCCAGCCTTGAGATATTGAGCTTTCTCAATGCAGCATCATCGATCTGTGGCGCTATAAGCTCTGGATTCATACTTTTTCCGGACTCATAGCAGATCACGTCAGCAAGATGGCATAAGATAATTATGTCGGTATAGTCATTCTTTTCAAGTGGTGAGTGGTGCCTTATTATGGGCATTTCGATCTCCAGGGGTAAGCCCCAGCTGGCAATAAGGACTTCAGCTATGTCTGTATGGGTGTAGCCCAATATTTTTTTCTCGGCTTCCCACACCGGAATTTTTTCTTCTTTGGCTGTTTTGAGAGCTCTGTGAAAATCCTCATGCATATATTGTTCCATAACAACTTTGCCGATATCATGGAGTAGCCCCGCACAGAATGCTTCATCAGGGTCAAACAGGGTGCGGTTTTGGATTCTGGTGGCAAGCATTTTTGCTGCCAGACCGCAACACAGAGAGTGAATCCAGAAAGAGCTTCTGTTAAAGAGTTTGGATGAAGTTTTGTTTTCTTCTGGAAACATATCGAAAACCGTTAGGCTCAGGACCATCGTATGGATTACTTTAAAGCCCAGTATCACAATTGCACTGTTGATGCTGGTTATAGATTTTGGTATGCCGTAAAACGCGCTGTTTGCCAGACGTAAGATTTTTGCGCTAAGAGAAAGGTCCTGGCTTACTATGTTTGTAACATCATTTAGAGATGTTTGTGGATCATTGATTATTCTCATCAGGTGCGACGCCACCTGAGGGAGAGTGGGAAGGTTTGCGATGTTCTGGATTTTATCGTGGAAGGCGGGATCTATACTCATTAATGTCACCATTCTTTCTTTGCATGTTCAACTATGTTTAATTATAAATAGGTGGTATGGATTTTTAAAGTTATTTTTTTGAATATTATGGTCATTGGAGGATTCTGCGCATTGAATGAGAATAGGGCTAACGTATGGTCACCGTTTCAGTTGCCAATTTTTTTTGTATTGCCAAAAAAATTCTATGTGATCTTAAGAGCAGTTTTTGGATATGCTACTAAAGGGTGTATTCTTTGTACTATTTTTTAGACGGTTGTTGAATTTCAGGTCGTAGATAGCAATAGGAATAAAAGGTAATCAAAAGTGGCTGAAAAAAGGTACGCTAAAAGTTTTTGTTCTCGTATAGATTTATTGTGCAAAATAGCTTTTTTGTTACTGTTTTGCCTGGCGGTACACTCTTTGTCTGCAGAGTTGCCAGCGTCTCTTGCGAGGCTTGCAGCCTCAGATACCGTATGTAATGTGTGGGTGTTTTTTAAAGACAAACCGGATGTGGGTAACACACCATTAAGTAAGAGGGCTCTTGAGAGGCGCAGAGATAATTCATATATAGAAAACGTGACTGATACTCCTTTAAATGAGGTCTATATTGAGCAGATTGTACGGTCTGGTGCAACGTTGCGTCACCGATTCCCGTGGGGAAATGCTGCCAGTTTTTCGGTTCATGCGGGCAGTCTTGAGCTGCTGGCCTCAATGCCTTTTGTGGCTGAGATCAGGCCTGTCGGGGTTTATACACGCAGGGGTGATGATAGCGGTATACCAAAAAGGAGTTGGGATGGTTCTGATTATGGAGACCAGTATCACCTGGAAATGCAACGGATAAAGCAGGCACATCATTATATAGAGAGAAAAAAGGGGGAACCACCGGGAAAAGGGGTGATTGTCGCTTTTTTCGACAGCGGTTTCAGGCTTGACCATCGCTGCTATGATCATCTCAGACAAAGAGATGGTGTGATTGCGACCTATGACTTTGTGGAGAATAAAATCGATGTGCACGATCATGATTCTATAATGAATGATCCGGGGCACCCTTATCACGAAAGTGATGTTCATGGTACCCAGACCCTCTCTTTAGTTGCCGGATATGAACCGGGCAGATTCATGGGAACTGCCTGGGGCGCGCAGTTTTTACTGGCCAGAACAGAGGATTATTATCTTGAGGTGCGTACTGAGGAAGACAACTGGGCGGCGGCAGTTGTTTGGGCCGAAAGTCTGGGAGTGGATATAATATCAAGTTCATTGGGGTACAGGGATTTTTTCGATGATCCGGACTCGAATTATACCTATGAACAGATGGATGGGGTAAGCACGGTTGTGTCGATTGCTGCACATGAGGCTGTCAGACGCGGGGTATTGATTGTTAATTCGGCCGGAAATGAGGAAGGTTACGAGCCCGGGACTATCATCGCTCCTGCTGATGTGGATGGGGTAGTGGCTGTTGGGGCGGTAAATTCAAATGGGGTGAGGGCTTTTTGGAGCAGTATTGGTCCTACCTATGACGGGCGGATCAAACCGGATGTGGTTGCACCCGGAGTGAGTATTCTGGTTCCTGCAGCATATTCTGAAGATCGCTATACATTAAATTCGGGAACATCCTTTTCCGCACCGATTGTTACGGGTATCGCTGCTCTTATCATGCAGTCCACTAATCAGAAAACGAGCGATTTTGTGAGAGAAAGGCTCTACTCCTCCTGCTTTTTTGTAACCGGGCAGGACAGCATCGATAATTATCATGGGTATGGAATGCCCGATGCACTGTATGCCGTGATGGGGCGGGATGAAATTGAAACGCCCTATCTGAAAGTCTATCCCACTTTGGTACCCAGAGGAGGTAAACTACAGGGGGAATTTTCTGTTGGCACAGCAGATCATCCTTTTTCATCTGCAAATATAAGCATAAGAAGCTTGGATGGGAAACTTGTGTGGACCAGGGCGTTTCACCCGGATCCTTCGGTTGTCATGGATTTTGAATGGGACTGTACCGTGGGGGGAAGGCGGGTTGCTCCGGGGCTCTATTTTTTATTTGCGACGTATAGGGGTGTGGTGTTTAGGGAGAAGTTTGTTGTTGGTGAGTGAGAGGGGGGGGGCGGCACATAAAGCTCCCCGAGTGATCAGGTCCG
>SKJJ01000140.1 GCA_007115975.1 Chitinispirillum sp. | reverse complement strand
TGTGTGCAGCGTGTTGCACCCTGCAGCACAGCGTGAACATAATCGTGCATATTGTCCCTGAACGGGGTAAGGCAGGAGTATGCACCCTGGGCTGCGTCAACTTTCTGGGGGTGATGTTCTTTCAGGTAAGCGATAACTTCATCCATCGATTCATCAAAGCCGTATACGTCAATGCCGTAAAACCCTGCCCTTTTTTCCGGTGGCCGGTTCATATTGTACTCCCTTAACCACTCAGCTAGAGCGATGGTCTCCTCATTGGCCCACATCCATTGGGGCCAGCGTTTAAAAGAACTCACCGCTTCTGAGGCACTTGCAGCGGCTCCGGGGAGATTCTTTACATATCGGTTAACTTGAAAAGCAGCGTTCCAGTCTCCCTCAACAGCGATAAAAGAAAAATCATTCTCCTCTATGAGTCGCTTACTGATTCGTTTGCGCCAAAGGTAATACTCGTGTGTGCCGTGTGATGCTTCTCCCAGCAGCACAAAACGGGAATTTTCCGTGCGTGCAATGAGTTGGCATAGATCGTCTGCACTTTTTACTGCTACCGCACTCTGTTTAAGATACGTTACAGGGTCATTACTTTGACCGGAACAGGATTGAACCAGTGTAATCATGATTAAAAAGAGGATAAATGAAAATTTCATAGCGGTCTACTCCTTAGGTTGAAATAATTGCCCGTTTGATAAAAATATAGCAGTGTGAGGTGCGGGGCCAAATGTACGGGTTTCCTTTGGGAATCACATAAGAAAAGCTTTCTTAGTTAAATGTAAACTATTAACAAGAAGTAGTGCTGATGTTGCTTTTTGTAGTAGCTTTATGTATGTTGATACTCATAGGTTACATATGATAATAAAAGAGTTGTTTTATTCCTTCCCCTTAGATTGTTATAATCTAAGTACCACTATTTTTTACTTTTTTTTCAAAGGAGAAGCTAATGTTCAGAACACTAATTACAGTGACTCTGTTTGTGGCTGTTACTGCAGGTGTTGCACCTGCACAGAATGCAAGAGTTGATGCAATGGCAGGATACGATCTTATGGATGACCACACGAACATTCTCGCCAACCCTGTGTTTGTAAATGATCACTCCAATTCGGTTCAGATTACTTATGATGGAGATGTAGGGCCGGTGATAGCCGTTGTGGGGTTGAAAAATATGAGATTCGGTCTTAGTTATACTGGAGACAATGTTCTTGATGATGATGTTTATGCCCATTATTTGACCACGGTGTTGGGTGCTGCAAATAATCTGGGGTTTATAAATGCCGGGAATGTGGATCCCATACCAAATATTCTGTTTGGTATGGATTTGAATGCTTTGAAAATAGGTGCCCGCCTCTATTATGAAAGAACTTCCCGCAAAAATTCTGTACAAGATAACCAGGGGGGTAATTTTGATGAAACAACCATAAATGAGCGATATGGTACCATGGGTTTTGTTGCAGGAGCAGGACTCGATTTGAATTCTCTCATGCTCTCTGTAAAAGCAGGAATGGGGGTTCCATTTCTTAATGCGTCCTATGAAAACAGTATCACCGGAGCAAACCCTGAACGTGTCACGGCCTCTGTAAATAAGGGGATTCACCTTGAAATCGGTGGAGAAGGGCGACTTGCCATGAGAGCTGCTGATGTAATTGTTGGCGCGGACTTAGAGATGACCTCTTTTAAAGGGGAGTGGGAATTCACTCCCAGGGTGGGAGATGTAGTGCGTCATGATGGTTTCAGAAGCACCACACTCTCTCTTATAGACCTGTATGGGGGGGCGGAAAAATTTATTGATGATCAAAACCTGCTTTTGGGAGTGAAGCTGTCTGCAACAATGGTATCGGAAACTGATAAACCGAATGATGTAACCTATGCAGAGCGCACCAACACTACCAGGGATATGTCATATGGGATCCGTTCGGGTTTAGAAAAAACCTGGACAGAACTTAGATGGCTGGATGCTGTAAGGGGTCGTGTAGGTTTGAGCTACGAAACAACTATGGCTATTGTAAGGGCAAATGGGTCGGCTGGTCCAGATGAATATGACAGCAGGTTGAAACATGCTCCGGATCGAGGTGGATTTGGGCTCAATGTTGGTTTTGGTATAAAGAAAAATGTCTCGCAGTTTGATGTACTGATAAGTCCTGATGCATTGCTGAGCGCCATCAGGACTGTTTCCGGGCAAGCCGGTGGTGAAGATTTCGCCAGAGTCACTTTCACCATGGACTTCGGATCTGCATTATCATCCGGTGGATCAAACTGGTCTTCAGGTGGATCATCAACAGATAAAAAACCATCAACAGGCTCATCATGGTAGTAAGCCTGACTTAGTTTTCTTGTCCAGGTTTTTATGGGGCATGCAATCTTGTGTTGCGTGCCCCTTTTTGGTGGTGGTATCGCACAGCCTATAGGAAATCCCTTTTAAGTACTGCTTATCTAAATCGTACGTCTGTTTTACATAAAAGAGCTGTTTTTGATCCAACATGCTTCGGGCGCACAATGGTGCTGTTTCTATGTTAATGTATTGTTCGGCTTACAGTAACTGTTGGGGTAAAATGTGATAAAGGGAACATTATATGCCCGCCAATTATATCGCTTATATCCAAAATGATCACCACTCTATTGACACAGAGGTGCAGTAGCTTGTATATAGATATATGCCCACTTGCTAAGGAGAAATGTGAATATGTGAACAATAACTTGATATGGTGGAAATAATAATCCACTGGCCTCATAACACACACAACAAGGGAGAATCGTATGGTTGAACCGATTGCCTGCAACTGCTGTACCGAGCAGAGCGAAGACGATCTTATGCTGCAACTCGATGAAATAATTGAGACGCACAAAGAAAAGCCCGATTGCCTCATTCCCATCCTACAGATAACCCAAAAACTTTTCGGCTACCTGCCGGACAAAGTTATCCGAAAGATTGCACGCTCCCTTGACAAGTCCTATAGCGAAGTGGCTGGTGTAATCGGATTTTACTCATTTTTCTCCACCGTACCCCGTGGTAAATACCTGGTAAGAGTTTGTCTTGGAACCGCCTGCTATGTCAGGGGTGGTAAGGAGGTGCTTGCGTCGCTTGAAAAAAATCTTGGAATAGAGGTGGGGCAGACAACCGAAGATCGTCAGTTTTCCCTCGAAGTGGGTCGTTGCTTTGGAGCCTGTGGCCTTGCACCTGTTATAATGGTAAACGATGATGTGCACCAGCGGGTTAAAGCTGCCAAGATAAACCAGATTATCGATAGGTACCGCAGCGCAGAAGAGGCCTCAGACGAGAAAGGGGGGGCCACGAAATGAGCTCAATTATCTCTTCGGCAAAGGACCTTCAAGTCCTCAGAGAAAATCTTCTTGATCAGAAAAAAAACACGACAAAAGAGTCCGCCATAATGGTTCTTATCTGTGCAGGCGGTGGTTGTATCGCTTCCGGATCAGAGAAAGTAAAGCAAGCATTCGTTGATGAATTAGAAAGGGCGCAACTCAGCGATAAGGTAGCCATTCTGGAAACCGGCTGTCTTGGGCCCTGTGCAATGGGGCCGGTGGTCATGATCGCTCCTGAGCAGACTTTCTATCAGAATGTTAAACCTGAAGATGTGGCGGAAGTTGTCAATTCGCACCTCATTAGTGGGCAGGTTGTAGAGAGACTCGTTTGTCATGATCAGCAAACAGGTAAACCCATGCCCCTGCAAATGGATCTGCCCTTTTTTCAGAGACAAACTAAAATCGTTCTCCGTAACTGCGGTAGAATAGATCCGCTGGCAATTGAAGATTATATCTGCCAGGGTGGTTACAGTGGCCTGGTGAAATCGCTCACTGAAATGTCTCCGGACGATGTTATCGAAGAGGTGAAAAAATCGGGGCTGCGGGGAAGAGGTGGAGCGGGTTTTCCTACCTTTTTGAAATGGAGTCTCACCCGTAAGTCTGAAGGAAATATGAAATACGTTCTGTGTAATGCCGATGAAGGTGACCCGGGTGCTTTTATGGACCGCAGTGTTCTGGAAGGTGATCCTCACAGCATAATTGAGGGGATGGCCATTGCCGCCTATGCTATAGGTGCTTCACAGGGCTATGTATATGTGCGAGCCGAATACCCCCTTGCAGTTGAGAGACTGGAGATGGCACTGGATCAGGCCAGAAAAATGGGAGTGCTGGGAGTGGATATCTTAGGCACAGGATTCAATTTTGATCTTGAAGTAAGAATGGGTTCTGGTGCTTTTGTCTGTGGTGAGGAGACCGCCCTCATGACTTCTATCGAGGGTAAAAGAGGGGAGCCAAGACCACGGCCGCCTTTTCCGGCACAAATGGGACTTTGGGGCAAACCCACTGTGCTTAACAATGTGGAAACATATGCTAATATACCGGTGATTCTTGATTCCGGTGCCGACTACTATGCCTCTTTTGGTACTGAAAAGAGTAAGGGTACAAAAATATTTGCTCTGGCAGGAGCGGTAAACAATGCGGGGTTGGTTGAGGTTCCCGTAGGAACACCCCTTGGAGAGATTATTTACGATATTGGTGGCGGGATAACAAACAATAAGGAATTCAAGGCTGCCCAGATTGGTGGTCCATCGGGAGGATGTATCCCTAAGCAGCATCTGAATGTTGCCCTTGATTATGAATCACTCAACGAACTTGGTGCCATAATGGGTTCAGGTGGTCTTATCGTTATGGATGATGAGACCTGCATGGTTGATGTTGCCCGCTTTTTCCTTGAGTTTGTTCAGGAGGAATCGTGTGGTAAATGTGTTCCGTGTCGGGTGGGTACAAAGCGCATGCTTGAAATCCTTGACCGGATCACCACTGGTCAGGGTGAGATGGAGGATATCGACAGACTGGAAGAACTTGGCGAGATAATTAAAGACACCGCTTTGTGCGGGCTGGGACAGACTGCACCAAATCCGGTGCTCTCCACGATCCGTCATTTTCGTAACGAGTACGAGGAGCATATCAACTCTCTTCATTGTGAAGCCGGGATTTGTCCTTCTCTGGTAAGGGCACCGTGTCAGAGTGCCTGCCCGGCGAATGTTGATGTGCCGGGATTTGTCTCTCTTATCGGAGAAAAACGATATGCAGAAGCTCTCAGGCTTCACCGGGAGCGCAATCCGTTTGCGGCGGTCTGTGCGCGTGTCTGTTTTCATACCTGTGAGGACAAGTGCAGAAGGTCATCTCTGGATGAAGCGGTATCAATCAGAGGGGTCAAACGGTTTATGGTGGATCAGGAGGTGACCATTCAGCTTCCCGAAGCGCTGGAGAATCAAAAGAACGCTTTAAGGAAAATTGCAGTCGTTGGCGCCGGTCCTGCAGGATTGTCCTGTGCATACTTCCTTGCACGCCTCGGTTACAAACCAAAGGTTTTTGAAGCAGAGCCCCGGCCGGGAGGAATGCTGGTCCAGACCATCCCTGCTTACCGTTTGCCAAGAGAGGTTCTTGCCCGTGAAATCAGAATGATTGAAGGCATGGGAGTTGACATCGAGACCGGAAAGAGGCTCGGGGATCATTTTACTCTTGCAAGTCTCAAAGATGACGGCTACCAAGCCGTGTTCGTAGGAATCGGTTCTCAGAAACCGGTGGGGCTTGGCATTGCCGGTGAGGATTCCAAGGGGGTTGTTGATGCACTCGACTTTTTGCGTCAATATAACCTCAGGGGTTCTGCTCCTGTAGGTAAAAATGTAGTTGTTATTGGTGGCGGAAATGCGGCAATTGATGCTGCACGTACGGCACAGAGGCTGGGAGCACAGAACGTTACCGTTGTCTACCGTCGTACTCAGGAAGAGATGCCTGCATATGCCGAAGAGATCGATGAGGCTCAGCAGGAAGGCGTAATTTTACAGTTGCTTACCTCTCCTGTCGAAGTGGTCGCTAAGGATGGAAAGGTCATAGGGTTGCGTTGCAGTCCAATGACTCTGGGAGAATTTGACCGCTCCGGTCGCCGTCGTCCTGAAACGAAAATAGGAGGTGATTTCGTGATTGAAACTGACCAGATTATCGCTGCGATAGGTCAGAAGGTCAGTACCGCTGAGGTCTTTAACGGTATAGAACTTGAAACAACATCATGGGGAAGTATCGCTGTTGATAAAGACACCGGGTCTACTTCTGTGCCATGGGTTTTTGCAGGAGGTGATGTGAATCTCGGTGCAGCGTCTGTAATTGAAGCGGTTGCTGCAGGAGAACGGGCGGCGGTGGGAATTGATACTTTCTTTAACGGTGAATCAAATGTCTTCTGGCGCAAGGAGCAGGATGTGCATACATCCTATGATCCGGACAGCGATCCGCTGCCCTATCAGAGAGAAAAACTGCACCTTGTGTCTGTTGATAGAAGAAAGAACAATTTCGATGAAGTGGAGATGGCTTGGAATGAAGGCGTAGCAGTACGACAGGCAAAGCGTTGTCTGCGATGTGATTACGGAAAAAATCCTGTCACAAAAGAAAAAACTGCTAAATGATCACAAAATCTATGTAAAGGAGATGGTCTAATGTTGACTTTAACAATAAATACTACCCCGGTTACAGTGCCGGAAGGTTCAACGGTGCTTGATGCCGCAAGGGCTGCAGGGGTTAAGATCCCTACGCTCTGTTATCTTCAAGGAGTACAGGCAATAGGTGCATGCAGAGTGTGTCTGGTTGAAATTGAAGGGGCACGGGCGCTTGCTGCTTCATGTGTTCAGCCGGCAGTTGATGGCATGAAGATATTTACCAATACCAAAAGAGTTCGTGAGGCCCGCAGAACGGTTGTGGAACTACTGCTCTCTGAGCATGATGGAAACTGCCAGACCTGTGAACGCAACGAGGACTGTGAACTCAGGGCCCTTGCTCATGAACTGGGTATTATGGAAATAAAGTATGAGGGGGAAAAGGCCGACAATTCGGTTGACAACTCAACTCATGCTCTGATCAGGGATAATGGCAAATGTATAAAGTGCAGGCGCTGTGTGTCGGTCTGCAACCAGATCCAGGGGGTGGGAGCACTGTTTCCACAGTACAGAGGATTTGCAACCGTCATTGGTCCGGCATTCGCAATTGATCTGGACCAGGTCTCCTGTGTTCAGTGTGGCCAGTGCGCTGCGGTATGTCCGGTTGGTGCTATCATAGAAAAGAGCCGAATTGATGATGTCTGGGCTGCTTTGGAAGATCCGGAAAAAGTGGTGGTCGTTCAGACTGCACCTGCTATCAGGGCTGCTCTGGGCGAGTGTTTCGGAAATAAACCCGGCACACTGGTTACCGCAAAGATGGTTGCAGCACTGAAGCGAATCGGTTTTGATAAGGTTTTTGACACCAATTTCACTGCAGACCTTACCATTATAGAAGAGGGAACAGAGCTTCTTATGAGGCTCAAATCTGCTCTTGTTGAGAAAAAGGATGTGGCCCTGCCCCAGTACACAAGCTGCTCTCCGGGATGGATCAATTTTGCTGAAACATTCTATCCTGAAATCCTCCCCAATATTTCAACTTGTAAATCTCCGCAGCAGATGTTCGGTTCCCTTGCAAAGAGCTATCTCTCAGAAAAACTCGGCAAAAAACCCGAAGATATTTTTGTCGTTTCGGTAATGCCGTGCACTGCAAAAAAATTTGAGGCCGCACGACCTGAGATGGAAGACGGTGGTGCCGGACCGGACGTGGATGTGGTACTCACCACAAGGGAACTTGGCAGAATGATCAAGCAGGGGGGGATAGATTTTAATGCTCTGCCTGATGAAGAGATGGATAATCCGCTTGGTGTATCAACCGGTGCTGCTGATATTTTCGCCAATACCGGAGGAGTCATGGAGGCTGCACTGCGTACTGCTTATGAAATTGTTACCGGTAAACCCTTTCCCATGGAAAATCTCCACGTTGCGCCTCTTGCCGGACTCAAGGGTATAAAGGAGGCTGAGGTGAAAATAGAAGGGACGGTGAAAGACTGGAGTTTCCTTGAAGGGGTAACGGTAAAAGTTGCTGTAGTTCATGGCCTTGCAAATGCAAAAAAGCTTATCGAGATGGTTAAAAATGGTGAGGCTCAGTACCACTTTGTGGAAGTAATGACCTGTCCGGGCGGATGTATCGGAGGCGGCGGACAGCCTCGTCTTACCACCGACGAAAAACGGAACTT
Organism: Chitinispirillum sp.; assembly: GCA_007115975.1. Lineage (GTDB taxonomy): Bacteria > Fibrobacterota > Chitinivibrionia > Chitinivibrionales > Chitinispirillaceae > Chitinispirillum. The sequence goes on along the minus strand of SKJJ01000140.1, from coordinate 61,287 downwards.
GAGAATTTCTGCTATTTACAAAGAAGATGAAGGGAGACCATTGCGGAAATCGCATGAAAACCCGATGGTCAAACAGCTTTACGAAGAATTCCTTAAGGAGCCGCTTGGTAAAAAATCACACCATCTGCTCCATACGGAGTACACTCCAAAAGAGCGGATATAGTGTAGAATTACAATTGCAGTTGTAAAAAGGGAGAGGTGAAAGCCTCTCCCTTTTTTGTGTGCCATTCAGCCGTTCCCCCCTCCGCTCACACCAGCCTGTACTGCTTGTACTGATCCCGCCACCGGCGGGGTCGAAGGGTTCCTATCGCTTTTCTTACTCCGTAATAACACATGGGAGCATTTCGATACGTCTGATCGGAATCCCTACGTAAAGCCGCATTGGCGTCAACGTAAGGATCAGGGAAACTTGCTACAAAGACATATTTAAGCAGGAGACAAGCATATCAAATAATAGATTGCATTAAAGAGTAGTGTAGGCCCATAGGGCCGATATGTTCGTAGAATAAAACGTATGCATAAGCCTATAAGGCCTGTAGGGCCGGAATGTTTATTTTGAATGGTTGGCCAAAAATTGAGCATTTTCATGGGACGTGACGCCCCGCTGGGGCTTTGTGTTCAATCGTGCTATTCAGTTCTACAAACATTACGGCCCTATGGACCTATAACACAAACTCTGCTCTTATGAGTGTAAGGCAAACTGATTAAAAAACATATGTCCTGCCGGATGTGTAAATTTCACCTGTTAAGTTTAAGTTGACGCCAATGCGACGTAAAGTCGGGACTCAGTGTGAGCGGAAGTTCTCTAAGGTATTGAAAAATCTTAAATTCGGATGCAAAAGGCGAAGTGCTAAATCAGAAAATCCTAACGCGTATATACTCTGCCAGTTCTCTAAGATAATACCCCTTGTTACCTAAAAATTCAATATCCTCCCATGCCTTGTCGATCAGATCCTTGGCATAGAGTTTGGATTGTTCAAGGCCCATAACTGCCGGAAAGGTGGCTTTCCCTCGTTCCCGGTCGCTCCCGGCATCTTTGCCGAGCTGTTCGGTGGTACTCTCCTCATCGAGAATGTCATCAACGACCTGAAAAGCGAGTCCCACATGCGTGCCGTAGGAGGAGAGTTTATCAATTTCTGCTTTTGTGGCTCCGGCAAGCATTGCACCGGTATTGATTGATGCCCGTATGAGTGCGGCAGTTTTGTTGTTGTGTATGTATTCAACAATATCTTTATCTACTGGTTTACCCTCAGACTCGATATCCACAACCTGTCCCCCGATCATTCCCATTGTGCCAAGAGAACGGGCGATTTCGGAGATGATCTCTACCTTGCCAATACCCGCCAGTACCTCAAAGGCAATGATACACAGTGCATCTCCGCCAAGTACCGCAAGCGCTTCATTGAAAGCTTTGTGAGCAGTCTTTTTTCCTCTTCTGTAGTCATCATCATCCATGCACGGAAGATCATCGTGGATAAGGGAGAAGGTGTGAAGCATCTCGATCGCAGCAGCAGCTTTAAATACATCTTCGCCGGCGCTCTTGCCACTGCACGCTTCGAAAGCCGCCACCACAAGGCAGGGGCGAACACGTTTGCCACCTGCAAAACAACAGTATCGCATCAGTTCATGTATCGACTGGGGATACAGCGAGGAGGCTGGGAGGAGTTTCTCAAGTGTGGAGTCTGTTTTTTCGCCTATGGATTTTATATAGGTTGTCAGATCATTCATCACTGTAGTTCCTGTCGATAAATGATTCCAGGTTTTCACCCAAGATTTTTGTCACAAGTTCACCGTTTTCACCCTTGAGAAGCTCTTTTAATTTTCCGTGAGCATTTTTAAGGTGCGTATCGCAGCTGCGCATAAGACCTATGCCTTTTTCAAAATGGTCGAGGGCTTTATCAAGTGTTAGATCATCCTTTTCCAGCTTGTCTATTACATTTTCTAGATCAGAAAGGCTCTCTTCGAATGTTCTTGTTTTTTCTGTTTTTGGCATATCGTGTTCTTTGCTTTTATCTGTAAGTATGAGTAAAAAAAGTATATTAATTCAGTCTGTTTGTCAAAGTATTGGGGAGACGCAGCGGCTGTGTTCACATGATCCAGGTCAGTTTCTCTCCATCCGCTCATCCTAAGCTTCCAGTCGAAGGGTTCCTGTTTCTTTCCCTGAATCCTAACCAGCTCCAGGAACACTTCGATACGGTCGATCGGAATCGTCCTACTCAGTGTGAGCGGAAACAGATACTGCGGAAATGTTCGATGGTTATGCGGATTTCTCCACCACCCCTACTCAGAACAACGACCCTCCACCCCTTCAATACGCGCCCCTGCTGAACCATCGCTAAACCGGATCGAAACAACATCCCCTGTACTCAGCTCCCTGCAGCTGCGAACCGTTATACCATTTTTATCGGTGGTAACGCTGTAACCTCGCTTGAGAACGGAGAGTGGGCTGAGCGTCTCCAGACGTGCTCCTGCATATCCCAGGCGCTCAACCATACTGCGCATCGAGCCGTGCAGTGCTCTGTAGCACCGCTCCTGGCTTCTGTCGTAATCCTGAGCGGCCTCCTGAAGAAGCCGTAGTGGTTTTTGGAAAGAGCGGGAGGACTGGAGGTGGTGGTAGGTTTGAATCATTGAAGAGTAACCGTTTATAAATCCATTTATAAACCGCTGTGAACACGCTTCAAAATATCTGCGGTTCTCTTTGCTGTCGGCGACTGCAAACTCTGCAGCAGCTGATGGCGTGGCGGCCCTGTAATCTGCCACAAAATCGGCAATGGTAAAGTCCGTTTCATGCCCCACGGCACTGATTACCGGAATTTTCGATTCAAAAATGGCTCTGGCTACCGACTCATCATTAAATGCCCAGAGGTCTTCAATTGAACCACCACCTCTTCCAGCAATGATACAGTCCACCTCTGCGTAGCTGTTCATGTCCTTTATGGCCTGGGCAATTTCCCCGGGTGCCTTCTCCCCCTGCACTGCAACATCAATGAGCACAATATCTGTCTGTGGTGCGCGGGTTGCTGTCACCCTGACAATATCCTTTACTGCAGCACCGCGCTTGCTGGTGATAACACCTAAGGTACGAACTGATTTGGGGAGTGTTTTTTTTCGCTCCTGATCAAAAAGTCCCTCAATTGCAAGCCTCTCTTTTAGTTGCTCAAAGGCCTGAAAAAGTGTACCCTTGCCTGCTGGTGCCATTTTATGAATAGTGAGCTGATAATAACCGCCACGCTGGTACACCTTAATGGATCCTATAACCAGTACCGCAGTTCCATCTTCAGGCTTGAAATCAAGCTTTTGAGCGCTATCACGCCAAATAACAGCAGGTATCTGGCTCTGCTCATCCTTGAGACGCAGATAGCAGTGTCCGCTTGAGGCCCTTTTCCAGTTGGAGATTTCACCGGTGACCCAAACAAGAGTGTTTGAGGACTCAATTGTCGAGGCGATGCCATAGTTTATCTCACTTACGCTATAGGGCTGGTCAGCTTCTGAGGGGGGTAAGAAAACAAATTCAAGACTCATATCAGGGTAATCCGTTCATAGACACGATTTATCAAAATTGCCTTACCGGTAGCCTCATCGGCGTCAATGATAACCCCACTTATAACCGGTGACTCATCTGAGGGTTCAAAGCGGATGTGGGTCTGAAGAAGGTATCTGGAGATCACACCACCGGGTTTCATTCCGATACAGGAATTTTCCGGCCCGGTCATCCCGGCATCACTTAAAAAAGCTGTTCCTTTCGGCAATATCCGCTCATCTGCAGTCTGAACATGGGTGTGGGTTCCTATGACTGCGCTTGCCAGACCATCTGCATGGAAGGCAAAGGCGATCTTCTCACTCGTTGCCTCAGCATGAAAATCGACAAAGATTATGGGGGTCTGCTTTTTAAGCTCTCTGATTGCTTCCATACCGCTGCGAAAAGGACAATCAAGAGTTTCCGGAAAAAAGGTGCGTCCCATGAGATTAACAACACCGATCTTTCTTCCATCCTCAAGGGTGTACACTGTGCTGCCCTTTCCAAAATTCCCGGGAGGATAGTTGAGTGGTCGCACAACGGTGGGGTGATCCATAAACGAGGGGTCATTATCTGCAATATTGAAGGAGTGGTTTCCCCCTGTAATAACCTGTACGCCGTATTTTCGTAGTTTTTTACAGATATTTCCGGTGATACCTCGTCCACCGGCAGCATTTTCGCCGTTTGCAATGCACACATCCACATGCTGTTCATCAATAAGTGAAGAGAGCCTTTGTGCCAGAACTCTTCTTCCGGGGTTGCCAAAAATGTCGCCTATAAAGAGTATTTTCATGACTGACCATTGTTTTATTGAAAGTGACGAGTGTCAGCGGTCGAGGAGGTGTCCCCCTTTAAATCCTGCCGCTGCCGGGACCTGAATATATGCACACACGGTTTGTCTCGGCAGGCTCATACTGCGTCCCGACTTTACGTCGGGACTCGGATGGGCCGTATCGAAGAGATCTAAGGTATTGATACTAAACATGGTGCGAAACAGGAACCTTTCAACTCTGGCGGACCTTGGCTCAGGGTGAGCGGAGCATGAAACAAGCTCGTAACTTACTACTTGCACCCTGCACCCTACTTAGCATACTCCGTGTATCTGCTCTCACGCACGATAGTAACCTTGATCTGCCCGGGATACTCCATCTCCTCCTGTATTTTCTGTGAAACTTGTCCTGCGAGCTCCTCAGCCTGAGCATCGTTGATCTGTTCGGGTTCCACCATCACTCTTATTTCGCGGCCAGCCTGGATAACAAAGGCTTTCTGTACACCGCGGAAAGAGTCTGCGATCTCTTCAAGTTTAGTGAGACGGTTTACGTAGTTGGAGAGTGTTTCTCTGCGCACGCCCGGTCTTGTACTTGAGATGGTATCGGCAGCCTGAATAAGAACAGGGTACATCGATATGGGAGAAACGTCTTCGTGATGGGCCGCAATGGCATTGATAATGATATTGTTTTCACCGTTTTTGGAGGCAAGCTCTGCACCAAGTTCAGAGTGAGTTCCCTCGGTTTCTCGGTCGATCGATTTTCCTATATCGTGCAGCAGTCCAGCGCGGATGGCGATTTTTGGGTCAAGTCCCAGTTCAGTGGCCATAAGTCCAGCCAGAATGGCGACTTCCATACTGTGCTGTAATACATTTTGTCCATAGGAGGTGCGGTATTTGAGTCTTCCAAGGCAGCTCACCAGTTTTGGCTTCAACCCATGAACATCGAGTTCATAAATAACCTCTTCGGCAGCATCTTTCATTATTTTATCCAGCTCTTTTTCACTCTTTTTAATCAACTCTTCGATACGTCCGGGGTGAATACGTCCGTCGGTTATCAGCTTTTCCAGTGCCAGTCTGGCCACTTCGCGCTTTATCGGGTCAAATCCTGAAAGGATGACCGCTTCGGGAGTGTCATCCACGATTACATCAATACCGGTAGCTTCCTCAAAGGATCGGATGTTTCTTCCCTCACGGCCGATAATTCTACCCTTCATCTCATCACTGGGCAGGTGAACAACCGAAACAGTTGATTCCACGGTGGTGTCAGCAGCACAACGCTGTATTGCGTGAATAACAATCTCTTTTGCTTCCTTTTCAGCTTCGCTTTTGGCCTGGTCCTTGATTTCCTTGATCATTTGAGCGCACTCATAGCGAACCTGACCTTCCAGGTTCTCAAGCAGAAGCTTTTTAGCATCCTCCTGGCTCATGTGAGAGATTTTTTCCAGTTTCTCATTTTCCAGTGAGATAAGACGGGAAAGCTCATTGTCTTTTGTCCTGATAGTTTTTTCTTTTGAGTTAAGGAAGCTCTCTCTTGCAGTGAACTCCGCCTCCCTTTTTAAGATCAAATCATCACGGCGGTTGACCTCAAGTTCGTGCTCTTTAAGCTCCTGTCTGTTTTGACGAATCTCCTCACGTATTTTTGAAGATTCCTTCTCAAACTCAGTTTTGGCTTTGAACCACTCATCCTTGGCCTCGAGGATCGCAGTCTTTTTCTGCAGTTCGGCCTCATTTTTTGCCTCTTTTACGATGCGGTTCGCCTCACGCTTGGCCTCTTCCATCTGCAATTTCTTGTATTTGCGATCTGCAATGGTACGCCAGAAAAAGCCACCGATAAAGCCAAGCGGGAAAGCCACTGCACCGGCAATAATAATAAATACAATGTATTGGTAAAACTGATCCATTAAAACCTCCTGATATATGTGAATATATGTATACAGTTCGGTGAAACACCGAAGCTGGTTTGCTGCCGATTTAACGGACACCGTATTTCCTGAAGAAACCATTTAGGAAGGCAGGATCTACTACAGATAAGCAGTAGGCAGAAGACTAAGGATGTTTGAGCTTAAAGCATAGATTCTATTTTGTTGTTCAAAGCAGCTATCTTTTCCTCACACTCTTTAAGCTTTTTTATATCCTCTTGATGTTGGGCTCTGGCTTTAAACAATTCACCTGCAATATTCATTGCAGAGAGAACGGTTAATCTCATATTATCCCTTGATGCGGTTCTTTTATCAATTTCCGCTATTTGGGAATTAACATATTCAGCAATTTGCCTGGTTGTCTCACTGTCTACATCGCCAATTATGGAATACTCGACTCCAGATATAGTTACACGTACTGTATTCATCGAGTCCATAGTTTATCCCCTGACTACCTTTACGGTGCGTTTATTGTACCGTGTCCAACTTTGATATCAAATCCTGTATACGCTGCGCTGCAGAATTAATTTTATCCTGTTTTACATCAACATCACTGCGAATTGATTCTGATTCAGACTTAAGTTCCATATTTTCAAGCTCTAATTCGGTAATTCTATCTTTAGCCTTTTCAAACTCAGTACTAATAGTTACAACTTCTTCCCTGCTTTGAGCTAATGATTTAATCAGCACATCTATCTTGGTTTCCAACTCTGAGAGAAATTCTATAGACAAAACGGCTCCTTTTTTGTGATAAACTAAACAATGACTTGTACTGTTGTGTAATAACCATTCAGGTGACTGTTCCCGCTATTCCACACGCACAGCCTGCTCTGTCTGTGCTGTTGGCGACATGGCCTGGATTAAAAGCCGGTATAACCCAAATGAACGTTTCGTCCCAGGTACCGAAAAAGTATATCGTACCTGAGCGGTAAATCTATAGTAATATATACTAAAAACAACAATTAATACAATGCAATTTTATAGGGCGATTATATGATCCCTGCACCGTTTTTGTCAATAGGAAAAGTTTTTAGTCACGCAAAACTGCACCATGTCTTACCTCCATGGTGGAGATAATCTTCTTGCAGATCCGTTCAACCTCTTTGTCACTGAGGGTTTTTTCCTGTGATTGGAAGGAGACCGAGAAGGTTATGCTTTTGCTGCCGTTACCAAGCTTTTCCCCACGGTACACATCAAAAGGCATTACATTTTTTACCAAGGGCGAAATTGAACTGATCTGTTGCCCGATAACAGTGGATGAAAGCTCCTCGGGCATCACGAAACAGAAATCCCGCTCAAGAGAGGGGTACTTGGGAAGTGGTTTGTAGCCGGGAAGGTCCGCCCTTTTTGTAAGCCATTGGGTAATGTCCAGTTGTGCGTAATAGAGCGGAGATTTTATTTCAAAAAAGCTGCATACTTCTTTGGATACCTTACCTGCAGAGCCGGTGATTCCGTAGTCTCCCGTGATAAGCGCAGATTCACCGCCGTACAACGGACCACTTTGCTCACTTGTCGAAAAAGTAAGCGCACCTATTTTGCAGTGTGCTGAAAAGTTTTCTAGCACACCCTTTAGAATGAAAAAGTCAGACTGTCTGGGAGCGCTGTTCCATGAGTGTCTCCAGAAATCTCCCTCTATGATTATGGCCAGTATATCCCGTTCTTCAGCTAATGTTGGGGTTAGGGATTTTTCGAATACCCTGCCAATTTCAAAAAATTTATTCCCCCGGTTTTTTCTGTTGAGATTGTACCCGACGGTCTCAATGAGGCTTGGGGCCATAGTCGTGCGCATCTGAGCCATGTCCGGGTTAAGGGGATTAAGCAGTGAGACAGGATTCTTGTCAGGTGCCGTTCGATGGTTCTTCTTTTCTCCGGTCATACTGTTAGTGATTATCTCATTGAAACCACTATAGGTGAGGGAAAACCGGGCCATGTCCCGTTTTCTCTCCACTATCGATTCCGGGCGAACAAGTGAAACCGGTGCTACCTGTGCCACATCAATATTGTCGTAACCGTATAAGCGGCCCACTTCCTCAACGAGGTCGATCTCTTGGGTGATATCGTGTCTGAACAGTGGGACTGTACATTGTATTGAATCTTTTCCCTCGGTAACACAGCCCATCTGCAGTGATGAAAGATAGGTAACAATCTGCTCTGCTTTCACCTCAACTCCAAGAATTCGCTTGACCCTGGAGGGTCTTAGAGTGATCTGCTTCTCCTTGATTGGCTGGGGGTAGATATCAATCCTTCCTGCATCCACAGTGCCACCTGATAACTCCTGAATAAGCGCAGCTGCAGTATCCAGTGCATCAACCAATCCCTCTGCAGGGTCAACTCCCCGTTCAAAGCGGTATGATGAATCGGTTGATAGTCCAAGCCGTTTTGATGTTTTTCGGACCCCGATGGGCTCAAAAAATGCACACTCAAGAAATACATTGGTTGTCTTCTGGCTTATCTCAGAGCCTGCTCCACCCATTATTCCGGCAAGTGCAACAGCTCTTTTGCCATCACAGATTAACAGATCGTTTTCCAGAAGTTTTCTCTGGACTCCATCAAGGGTGGTGAAATCGGTATCAGAGCCTGCGGTGCGAACAGTGATTTTTTGATCCTCAATTTTGTCGTAATCGAACGCATGCATTGGCTGTCCGTACTCGATGAGGATATAGTTGGTGATATCTACGATATTATTGATAGGCCTGATACCAGCAAGAGTGAGCCTGCGTTTCATCCACTCCGGTGAAGGGGCTATGGTGACATTGCGCACGATTCTTCCCAAATAACGGGGATTGCGGGATGGATCTTCAATTGTAATGTTGATTGCAGAATCGATCGTGCGAGATTCGTTTTCAGAAGGGCGTTTTGCACCATTTTTGAGCGGCAGGTTGAAAGCAGTGCATACCTCCCGTGCAACTCCTCGCACGCTGAGGCAGTCCCCTCTGTCGGGAGTGATCTCAATCTCAATGACTGCATCTTCCTCGATATAATCGGATAGATTTTTACCGATCTGGTAGTTGGGGGGTAGTGACATGATCCCCTCGCTCTGCTCTGCAAGACCAAGTTCCTGCTCCGAGCAAAGCATTCCATTGGAGACTTCACCGCGAATCTTTGTTTTTTTAATTTTAAAATCACCAAAGCTGGTCCCCTCCGTTGCAAGGGCACCAATCATTCCCTCTTCTACATTCGGAGCACCGCAAACAATCTGCACAACCTCTTGCCCTCCAGTGCTGACTTCACACAACGAAAGTTTATCTGCATTGGGATGTGGTTTAACAGCGATGACTTTTGCAACGGTAACCCCTTGAGGAATGGTGATCTTCTCAATTGATTCAACCTCTATGCCCGCACGTGTAAGGGCATCAGCAGTATCTTCAACCGAAGCTTTCACATCGACAAAATCTTTTAACCAGCTATATAGGATTTTCATGCTTTTTACCGGAACTGTTTATGTGATATGTTATTGATTTCAGAACTGTTGGAGAAACCTGGCATCATTTTCATAAAACAACCTGATGTCATCTATGCCATATTTTAACAGCGCTATTCGCTCTATACCCATACCGAACGCAAAGCCTGTATATTTTTCGGGATCGATACCCACGCTTTTGAACACATTGGGATGCACCATTCCAGCCCCCAGCACTTCTAGCCAGCCGGTTTTTTTGCAGATACTGCACCCTTGTCCCTTACACAAAAAGCACCTGACATCAATTTCCACACTGGGTTCAGTGAAAGGGAAGAAGCTTGGGCGAATTTTTATCTCGGTTTTTTCATCGAAAAATCTCCTGGAGAATGCAAGCAGTGTACCCTTAAGGTCTGCAAAGCTCACATTTTCATCCACATAGAGCCCTTCAACCTGGTGAAAGAGGCAGTAGCTTCTGGAGCTGATCTCTTCGTTTCTGTAGACCCTTCCGGGCATGATGGAACGGATGGGAGGTTTTTGCCCCTCCATAACACGGATCTGCACAGGGGAGGTGTGGGTTCTTAGAACGATCGATTCGTCGATGTAGAATGTATCCTGCATATCGCGTGCAGGGTGATGCGCAGGCGTGTTGAGCGCCTCGAAATTGTAGTAATCGGTTTCCACTTCGGGGCCATAATCTATTGAAAACCCCATGCTTGAAAAGATATCCCGTATCTCATCGCGGATCTGCATAAGCGGATGGAGGCTTCCCTGGTGAAACGGAAAACCGGGAAGGCCCGGATCAAATGATCTGTCACGGGTATCCTCCGTATTGCTGCGCCAGTGAGCCTCTTGAAATTTTGATTCAACCAGAGCACGAATGGTATTGGCTTTGGCCCCCATAACCTTACGGTCCTCGGGAGCCATAGTGCCAAGAGATTTAAGTAATAGTCGTAAAATTCCCTTTTTGCCGAGGTATTTTATCCTGAATTCTTCAGCGCTGCTTTCGTTCTTTATGGCTTCAAGCTCTAAAAGGGCCGTCTCCTGAAGCTTATCAAGTGATTGCGGTGTGTGCAGATTAATCTCCTGGCTCATGAGTCTTTTACCTTAACCTTTTACTGTTTCAACTATTTTTGTAAAAGCCTGCGGTTCATGTACTGCAAGATAAGCCAGGCTCTTGCGATTAAGCTCTATGCCTTTTTCCTTTAATCCACAGATCAGTTTGCCGTAGGTTGTTCCATTGATACGAGCCGCAGCATTAATACGCATAATCCAAAGGGAACGGAAATTGCGTTTTTTCTGTCTTCTGTCTCTGTAAGCGTAGACGCCCGATCTGTAGACCGCATCCTTGGCGGTTTTGATGGCACTGTTACGCTTTCCGAAATAACCGGAAGCCTGAGTGATTATTTTTTTTCGTCGTGCACGTGATGCTACACGGTTTTTTGCCCTTGGCATGGGAATGCTCCTTTAATTAGTAGAATATGTTCTTTTTTATACCTTGATCATTGAACGTACTTTTTTCTCAACATCTGCAGATACCAAAGCAGTTTTACGAAGGTTGCGTTTCCGTTTTCTGCTCATCTTATTGAGGATGTGAGACTTGTAGGCCTTTTTCCTTTTAACATGGCCCTTTGCTGTCAAACTAAAACGTTTTTTTGCCGCTGAGCGACTTTTCATCTTAGGCATACTGTAGCTCCGTTTTCTATTGGTTCTCTTGCTGTGATTTTTTCTTGTCTATATCTAATTTCCTATTGTACTCCTTGATCTTGGCTTTATCAGGTATATAATTGGAAACCATATTGCGGCCCTCCATCCTAGCTTCGCTCTCCAGTTGAGCGATATCTTCCAAATAGCCGTTGAGTTTTTTCAGGATATCTCTTCCAAAGTCAAGATGCGTTATTTCTCTGCCTCTGAACACTACAGTTGCTTTTACTCTGTCGCCTTTTAGCAGAAACTTTCTCGCATGCTCCATCTTGAAGTTAAAGTCATGGTCTTCTGTTTTGGGATGGAACTTTATCTCCTTAAGATGAACGATATGCTGTTTCTTTTTGGCATCCTTTGCCTTTTTGGATTTTTCATACTTGAATTTCCCGTAATCCATTATGCGGCAAACTGGTGGAGTGGCGCTTGGCGCTATTTCAACAAGATCAAGACCGTATGATTCAGCTTTGGCAAGCGCCTCTTCAGTTGGAAGAATTCCCAGCGCTTCTCCATCAGGAGCTACTACTCTTACGTTTGGCACACGGATATCCGTGTTGATACGTGTAGTGTCCTGTTGTCGTTGTGGCATACGAAATCTGTTAATACAAACCTCCTTGGTTTATTATTTTTTAGTCCTGGAAACCTGCAGCCGACAACCTGGCAAGCTCAGAGATAAACTCATCGATACTAACGGCGCCCAAATCACCTTTAGTATGACGGCGCAGCGATACTGTTGCAGTTTCCTGTTCTTTTTCGCCGGCAATGGCCATGAAAGGGATCTTTTTTAGTTCTGCATCTCTGATTTTATAACCTATTTTTTCATTTCTGTCATCAATTTCGATTCTTAAGCCCGCACTGAGCCCCTTTTCTCTGAGCAGTTGTGCGTAACCGAGATATTTGTCTGATATAGGCAAAATCCTGCACTGGACCGGAGAGAGCCACACCGGAAGAGCTCCACCAAAGTGTTCGAGTAATATCCCGATAAACCGCTCCATCGAACCCAGAAGTGCCCGGTGGATCATAACGGGGCGTTTCTTCTCCCCGTCTGCATCGGTGTACTCGAGATCAAACCGCTCGGGCATACTGAAATCGAGTTGAATAGTTCCACACTGCCAGCTTCTGTTGAGCACGTCCTTTATGTGAAAATCTATTTTGGGCCCGTAAAAAGCCCCGTCACCGGGATTGAGCTGGTAGTCGATGTTGTTGTTTTCAAGAACACTTTTCAGGGCATTTTCAGCCTTGTCCCAGATCTCAAGAGACCCGATGTACTCCTGGGGCCTGGTAGAGAGCTCAATCTGATATTGATCAAAACCGAACGTGCGGTAAATCTTCATTATAAAATCTATGACTTCTGAAATCTGCTGCTCAATCTGTTCGGGCAGGCAGAAAATGTGCGCATCATCCTGAGTGAACTGCCTTACTCTGAAGAGTCCGTGAAGTACACCTGCTTTTTCGTGCCGGTGGACAAGACCAAATTCACAGTGCTTAATAGGGAATTCCCTGTATGAGTGGGCAGCGTTTTTGTAAACCAAAAGGCCGCCGGGACAGTTCATCGGTTTTATCGAATGGACAGAATCGTCTATTTGAGTGAAATACATATTTTCACGATATTTGTCCCAGTGCCCACTTCGGTGCCACAACTCCTCTTTAAGAATTATGGGAGTTTTAATCTCCTGATAGCCGGCTTTTATGTGTTCCCTGCGACAAAAATCGAGTACTGTATTATAAATTACCATGCCATTGGGGTGCCAAAAAGGGAACCCAACACCTTCATTGTGAAAAGAGAACAGATCAAGCTCTTTGCCCAATTTGCGGTGATCCCGTTTCTGCGCCTCTTCCAGAAGCCTAAGATGCTCTTCAAGCATCGACTGCTTTGGAAACGATACTCCGTAAATGCGCTGAAGCATGGGGTTTTTCTCACTGCCACGCCAGTATGCCCCCGCTACATTAAGCAATTTGAATGCCTTGATGTAACCGGCGTTTGGAATGTGAGGACCTCGGCAAAGATCCATCCAGTTATTCTGTTCGTAGATTCCTGCGTTACCTTCAATGTTATCCAAAAGCTCGACTTTGAATTTTTCACCCTTGCTGCCGAAAATCTCACGCGCCTGCTCAACCGATACTTCTTTTCTGCAAAAGGGGGTTTTCTGCAGGATAATCTCTTTTGCCCGTTTTTCTATTCGCTCAAGATCCTCGGGAGTAAAAGGCTTTTCCACATCGAAATCGTAGTAAAAACCGTTCTCTATTGCAGGCCCAATAGCGATTTTGGCCTCAGGAAACAGCTCCTGAACAGCCTGGGCAAGGATATGAGATGAGGAGTGCCAGAATATTGACTTTCCCTGCGGATCATCAAAGGTCACGATGGCAATCCGGTCACCCTCCTTGAGAGGAGTCAGGAGGTCCTTTAGTTCATCATTTATCGTGCATGCAATTGCAGATTTGGCAAGACGGGGACTGATTGCTTTTGCAATATCCAATGCAGTAGAATTCTCTTGTGCCTGGAATTCTTTTCCATCAGGTAGTATGATCTTCATTTTTTTTCCGTAACAAGATATTTACGCTACAACAACAAACAGACAAACACGATTTTTAATGAAGGCGCAAAGATCTTTTTGCTAAAACTGTCATCCTCTGTTTTATTTATGCCGCCAGTAAAAACTGTGCGGTGCCCCGGGGTAAGAGGTGAACCGAGGAGCATGTCGGAGGATAAATGGGCGTTACTGGATTTGAACCGGTGACCCCTACCATGTCAAGGTAGTACTCTAACCAACTGAGCTAAACGCCCGACATCCATCATTTTTTTACTAAATGCACACCGAGAGGTTTTCAGTGCGTCCAACAATATAATTAAAACAACAATAATGTGTCAAAATGTTTAGACACTATATAATAGAGCATAGTTGGGGGCCTGATTTTTTACTACACTTGTGGGGGGGGGTATTTATTGTAGGGCCCGCAATTTAGAATATATCGCCCTGCAAGATGAAGTGAAGAAAAAACGGGAAAAAGGAAAGAATTAGCACTCAAGCGTATCGGGAATTCGCAGATAGTAGGAGAATTACGAATAAAGCTGTCGAAAAAGGCTGTTGAAGAAAACAGACAAGCCGGAATTTCTGACGATCTGATTTATGCAAAATAAAAGGGACAATGGCAGTCTTTTTGGACAGCAGGTCTGGTGGGAGGTAAAGGACGTGTACTCTAAAACAGAGTAATCGAATAGGACGCATTGAAACTATCCTTTGCCGCCAGTCTAATAATCCCCTCTTTGCTTATGAAATTCTGGTCGGTATCTACCGAATCCGCGATTCCCATCCAGGGCTCGATGCACACATAATCGGCTTTAGGCTTAGCCCATATGCCAAGATAGGGAAATCCCTCAAAATCAACCCCGATCTGTTTGCCTGAAATGGAACTACACAAGCTCACCTTTTTTGACTTGATATGTTTAAGGACAAGTGCCCCCTTGCTGAACAGATCATAGTGAAGATCTAATTTTTTGCTGTTATCTAATATCAAATCAGCCTGTTCACCGATCAGGCCCCCCGGATGGATTTCATGGGTATAGCAGGTTTCAGGATATTCAAATTCTATGAAGTAATCACTATAGTATTCATTCACCAAAACAGGACACCTGAAAGCCGGGTGAACACCGAGGGAAAAGTACATATCTTTACTGTTGATGTTTTTTACGGTGTGCCCGACAACTATACGGTTACCGGTTAATTCGTAAGTGACAATGAACTCAAATTGGAAGGGGTACTGTTTTAGTGTGCTTTGGTTGTGTCTGAGCATAAAGGAGGATACCGTATCGCAGGAAGAGATCAGTTTGAAATCGGGGTTGTTGCGGGCGAATCCGTGTTGGGGAAGGAAATACTTTTCTCCGTCGAGAAGGTAGCAGCCCTCTTTTAAAGCCCCAACTACCGGAAACAGTATTGGCGCATACCCTTGCCATATTTTGGGATTTGGATCCCAGAGATAGTTTTTACCGGATGCTGCATTTGTTATTCTGCAAAGCTCAGCACCGGTTTTTTTGATATCTGCTTTGACAATTTCATTGCAGAGTCGTATGGTATCCATTTTTCACACGTGCTCTTTTTGCTGAATTTTATGATCATTTTCATCACCCAAATCCTCTAGCACCTCTTTTATTAGTCTTTGGGTGAATTTTCCTCCATTCCATCTTCCCCCGGACCATCCCCTGAGAAACCGGTAGAAATCTGCCCATGCAACAGGAAAAAGCTCCCACCACTGCTTCTCCAGTTTGCTTGTATCGATTGTTTTTTCGTATTTAACAAGCGCATTTTTCAACTCGGAAAAATAAAATTTCAGCATAGGTTCAGCTATTCGTTCGACGGTCTCTTCGGGGAAACAGCTGTCCAAAAAATAGGCAAAATCTCTTATGCCGCAACCTCCGCCGGTGTACTGGAAATCAACAGCAGCAGCTGACCGGCAGTTTTTACTGAAACAGAAATTTTCAAGTTTGGCATCGCCGTGGACAATGGTTTTAAAATCAGTGCTGTGCAGTTTTTGGTCGATTTTGTGTGCGGCCGTTTTCAGCTCAGAGTCGTTGAGCCTGTTGAGCTCCTCCCGCCGTGTGGAGAGGTGCCAGTAGGTTCCTGTTTCCCACAGGCCCGAAGGACTCTCCTGCATGAAAGCCGCGTGGAAGTTTGCAAGCCATCTGACCCCCAGTTTTGCAATCTGTTCGTTTGCAGTTGAGTGTCTCTTTGAGAAACCGCAGCTATCGAGATCTTCCAAAACAAGAATAATCTCTGTTCCCTCAGTATGTACCCCAAGGAGATCCGGAACCCGGCACAGTGAGTTACATCTGCCAGCCCACCTTTCATACCAGTGGATCTCTACCTGATATGATCGTACTTTTCGCTGGTGAGATAGGTTTCGACTATTAGATTTGCCTTCAGGGTATTGTATGTGCTTTGCTATTACACTGGTGTGATTTCCACCCTTAAGCACAAACCGGTAAAGCTTGCCATACCCCTGCCAGAGGTCCTGGATCACTCTGCTACGGCTGATTTTTTCTGCACCGGTGCACTGCATTATGAAGTTTTCGAGATGTTTGACCACGAAAGTTTCCCGTTTGTTCTGTTAGTGTATCGGTTTGCTTTGAATTGTGTCTAAGAACAGAAAAATAGTAGTTGCCATTTTGGTTGATGGCATAAGGGTATACTCTTTCTCTTGGAACGCCCACTAAATCCCCTGGTAGTGGACTTTTCTGAATGGAACCACCAGCCTCATCTGTAATAAATTGTCAGGTGATAAGGCTGTCACCTTTTACCAGCAGAAAGCTGATAAGTTGTTCCTGTTCCACCCCCGGATGTTAAAGGTCTGGTTCTCTCTTGCGGTAAAATTTCGAAAAATCGGTTGCCACAGTGACGGTTTCACAGGAGAGGAAAATTGCGGACAGAATGATTGTGGTGATGACAATGCTTATCATGGATCACTCCTTGGCAGAAAAAAGTGAGATGTGTTACACTGGTGTAAACGTTTTATGGGAAGGATCAGTTACAGAAAAGTTTCGTAAGTGTGCTCTACTCAGATCGGCTTGAGCCTTTTCTTCATACAGTAGATTATTGATCGATACTCTACAGGCGTCTGCGCACCATCATATAGTTCTATCTCTTCAAAACCAAATGATTGGTAAAGGTTGTATCCACTTGTCATGTATCTGGCACTCTCCAGCACCATCTCCTCATAGCCATAGACTTGCGCTTTTTCAATGAGCAGTGATAAAAGGTGTCGGCCGAACCCTTTTTCACGATAATTCTCGCGCACATAGATCCTTTTAAGTTCACAGGAATGTTCCGAATGCCTTTTAAATCCGCCCAACCCTATGAATTCACTATGGCAACTTATTAGGTATAATATTCCATCCGGTGCTGAATAAGATGCCAGATCAGATATGAATTCATTCAGCATTCCCATAATATCAAAGTTGAATCCGTGCTTTTCAACGGATATCCCGTTTCCCCATTCAAAGTATTCCTGTACCAGATTCTGTATGGCACTGACCTGTTCTTTGTCTTTAAAGTTCGCAACTATAAATGTTAGTTGGTCCTCATCAACCAGATGCTTTTCCATAAACACAAGGGGGATTTCATGACCATCAGTGCGTTTGAAAATTGTGTAGCCTAAGTTTTTGTATAGAGATTGACTGCTGTAACTCCTTTCGCCGGTACAAAGTTCAAACCGCTTGACAGAACCCATGAAAGATTTTTCGATCTCTATCATAAGCTTGCTGCCTATTCCGTTTTTTTGAAAATCGGGATGAACAATTAACCTTGTAATGTGGCATGAATCGTTAATGACTTCTGCTCTCACTGAACCGATGACTTTTTGATTGATTATTGCTTTCATGGCAGTGGACTTCCGAAAATATTTTTCATACTCATCATAATGCTGCCCTTTGCAATTCAAATATTTCACATGCATCGTTTATGGTGGCTTTTAGTATTTGCATAGTTTTTTTCTACTTAGTATCATCTGCCAGTCTGGCACATTGGAGCTTATCAATAAATGTCCTTTTTTGGTAAGGGCTTTCATGAAGTGCCAAGGATGCGGGGATTCATCTCTTCATCACTTCCCTGCGCAAATTCCCAAAGTCATCAAACGCCACTGCCATACTGAGCCTGATGTTCAGAAATGCAGAGAGCGCCATTGCACTGAAAACGGCGAGCATTATAGCGATCTGATACTTGATTGCCACTATCGGAAATGATCCTCCAAGAATCTGTCCGGTCATCATTCCCGGAAGAGAGACGATGCCAAGAGTTGCCATGGTGGCAATGTGGGGCGAAGCAGCGGCTCTGATTGCTACCTGAAAAAAGGGACGGGTCGCTTCATTGAGGGTAGCGCCCATATACAGATATGTAGTGAACTCTTTTTGGTTTTTTTGTATGGAAGAGTAAAACCGCTCCAGTGCTAGCACATTCCCTCTGAGGCAATTGCCCAAAATCATTCCGCCGATAGGGATAAGGTATCGCGCATCATAGGCAGGAGTTGGACGAATGGCGAGAAAAACGACCACGATAACGGCAGTCAATGTTCCAAGGGTTACTCCGGTGAGTCCGGGTAGAAAAAAGAAACGGAGTCTGAGGCCCGCTCTGGCGATTATGGTTGTGTTGGCAACACACAACATTATTACAAACCAAAATATATTCAGCCATAGGTTATTTAAATCAAAGAGGACACCCAAATAGAGTCCAACCAGTACAATCTGCACTGTCATCCGCAATGTTGCAATCAAAGATGCTCTTATAAGGCTGATACCGGTACTGAAAAAAACAACAAGAGGAATTGCCAGCAGAGTGTAGACAATTGCCAGATCCGGAAATGAAATGTCAATTGTTTCCAGAGTGCTCTCCTTTAATGAATGAATTTAGACCGGTCAGTGGAAATTTCTTTTACTATACCGTTGTCTATCGTAATGAATTTTTCTGCGATTGCAAGCCATCGCGGATCGTGGGAAACCGACAGAATAGTAAACTGCTTATCACGAAACAATGAAATTATAATCTCTGCACTAGCGATATCCAGCGCTGAAGTCGCTTCATCGATGCAGAACACATTTTTATTCAGTAAAAGCGCACGGGCAACAACAACTCTCTGTTTTTCTCCCCCGGAGACTGTTGCAGAGTCGGTATGGAGCAGTGAAGCTGGAAGGCCAACCCGCTCGAGTGCCAGGCTTAGCTTTGAATTATCGGGATGATGCATCGCGTTGGCTTTAAACCTAAAAGGAAGCAACAGTACATCCCTGATCGTGCCATCACCCAGGACCGGCTCCTGTCCTATGTAGGCAATCTGTTTTCGTATAGAGCCAATGGAGTGTTTGTCTACCAACTGGCCGTTTAATCTGATCTGTCCCTCAACGGGTCGGTGTCCTCCAAGTAGAGTGCGGAGGATTGTGGTCTTGCCACTGCCCGATCTACCGTACAGGACAACCTTTTCATTGTCAGTGACGGTAAAGGTGATGTTTCGAAGGATCGTTTTATCAGCCTCTTTTACCGTAATGTTTTCAAATTGTATCATTTGGTAATCTCTTTTGATTCATTCTTCTTTAATATCTATACTAACACTACAAAGCTTGCAATTAAAACAGGTCGTTGCCAGAATTTTATGGTTCAGGCTATTAATTCTGCTATTCGCAAAAAGTTATTGAATAGTTTTCGTCCGGTCCGTGTGTACTCATCCCGCACCGTGTCAAAACTCTGCTGAAGATTTCTGTTATTCAGTTGTAAAAGATCCGGAACTTCATCCGCCCATGCATTTAACATTTGAGATGTAAGCTCAAAGTGGCACTGTATGCCATAGGCATTGGTGCCTACTTTCACAACCTGATTGCGGCAATGCCTGCCCACTCCTAACAGAATCATATTTGAAGTGAGTTGAACGGTTTCACCGTGAAGCTGAAAAACATCGAACGGGTTTTGGAGGCCTTTAAAAAGAGGATCTCGTATACCCTTTTGGGTCAGTTTTATTCTGTAATTGTCTCCTTCCGGATCGATAAATCCGACCTCCTTTACCGGACTCTGTACGACTTCACCACCTGCAGCCTTAATCAACACCTGAAGCCCGAGGCAAATTCCAATATAGGGAATCTGTGCAGCCAAAGCCTCACTGATACGCTTGAGTTGGTGTTCCATTTTTCTGACCTTGTCATTTGCACTGTCGGGGCCGCCAAGGACCACCAGTGCCCCATAATTTTCTGCCGGTGGAAAGTCGTCCCCCTGATCAAGATCGATAAGGTTGTACCTGAGTTTGTTTTCAGTGAGTACTGTTTCAAGAAGACCAGGGCCTTCACTGGAGTGGTTTTTTACAATGAGGATCTCTTTTTTCATATCGGTTCAGACTTGAAATTGTTATGGTATGGTTTCGATTAGGATGCCTTTAAACAATTTATACCTTTGGGTCTCAAGTACAATATAAATAGTCACTGTAATGACCTAGTTTTACAGTATCAATAGTACCTGAATCCTATGATTATTGGACAAAAAAAAGCTGTTTCTTCTCCACCATGCTGTAGATTCCCCACTTCTTTCAGTGACATTAAATGGCGACCTCCACCATGCTTCAAGTATAAATTTGCACAACAGACACGGATGAGAATAGAAACTTGTACTGTTGTTGGGAGGTTACCCCCTACTGGCTTTGGTTTGACAACGTTGTTAGTTTACTTTAGGGGGGCTCCAGCGGTATTGCCGGCTATGAAAGACTGGTGATTTAACCCCCCCCCCGGTAAAAATGGTGAAGGTCAGAAGCAACGACCGGTTTCCTGTTTAGGGCAATCTCCATTTTTGCACTGGTAGCATATCTCATAGGGAAGATTACCTTCCTGATGAAACTTGCGTATATTTTCAAGGGTTGTGAGTGCTATCTGGTCGAGTGCCTCTTTGGTAAAGAATGCCTGGTGAGAAGTCACCAGTACATTGGGAAATGACAGGAGCCTTGCAAGCACATCATCACTTATCGCCTCTGCTGAGAAGTCCTCAAAAAAGTAGTCTCCCTCTTCTTCGTAAACATCAAGTCCGGCAGAACCTATTTTTTTTGATTTTAACCCCCTTATCAGATCCTGGGTATTAAGCAGTTTACCGCGCCCGGTGTTTATAATCATCACTCCATCTTTCATTTGGGAGATACTCTCTGCATTAATCATGTAAACATTCTCCGGTGTTAGCGGGCAATGCAGGGTAATTATATCACTTTTTTGGTAAAGTGTAGCCAGGTCGGTGTATTGGACGTTGTTTTCTTTTGCGAAATCTTTGTCGGGATAGACATCAAAAGCAAGAACGTTCATGCCAAAACCCCTGAGAATAGTTGCCGTGACCTTACCGATTTTACCGGTCCCTATTACACCGACGGTCTTTTCGTTCATGTCAAATCCCAGAAGACCATTTAATGAGAAGTTGTTATCCCTAGTTCTGAAATATGCCTTGTGGGTCTTGCGATTGAGAGAGAGCATGAGGGCCACCGCATGTTCTGCAACTGCATGGGGGGAATAGGCCGGTACACGGACTATGTGGATTTTGCCATAGCTTGCCTTAAGGTCTACATTGTTATAGCCGGCACTGCGAAGGGCTATCAATCTTGTACCATTTTTTTTAAGCTCTGTGATAACCTCAGCATTGAGATCGTCATTTACGAAAGCACAAATGTTTTCGTAACCGGCAGCAAGTCCCATCGAACTTGAATCAAGGCGGTTAGGGAAATAGGCTATTTCGTAGCCGTATTTCTCATTGGTGCGGTCAAAAAAATCTTTGTCGTAAGGTTTCGTATCAAAAAATGCTACTTTAATCCTCTCGCTCATAAACTCACCTCTCTTTTAAATGGTCAGAATCGGGTATCGCTTGAAAAAAGATCTCTTCACCTGCAGGCCCGCTGCAATTTCCTCGCTGTTGAGTTTTTATTTGGGAAATTTTATGCATAACCCAAGCCCTGGGGAAAAACCATTTGGCCTTATTCCGTTCCAAAGTTGTTAGGTACTCAATGCGGATAGTTATTTTTTTGGCATAGCTTATAAATGTCGTACATCTGCTATTCAGATTGTCCTCTCATCCCAACCTCCAGATTAAAAAGCAAAGCAGAGCCCTGAACGGCAACTCATATAACAACAAAATATATACCACAACGGCAAATGCAAATTCACTCGGTACGGTGTTGAAGCAGTCTGCAGCCACACCACAACCTGAATGATTTCTCATCCCCGTCTTTTAAAGCTCTCTAGGCAGCATACGGCAATCCCCGGGAATAAATGCTTTCCCATAGAAAGCATAAGCAGTCAGCAGTACTATGCAACTTAAACATTTAAACAGGTTGCGGATAAATTTCACTCACTTAAGCATATGAATTTATTATTTTGATCCTACACTTTACCCGATCAATTTCTAAACAGAAATAGCTCATCTTAGGGGGGAAACTATCACTTCTTCAACTAACGCAGTTCATACCTGTATAGAATCTTTGCAGAGCAGCATACCTCGTTTTCCTGAGGTTATGACAAGGGAGCAGTTTTATACCAAAGCGTATCCCCTGATGTATCTGACCTATATAATGGATACCAGGTTCAAAGAGCTGTTCCGTAAGGGTATGGTAAAAGGTACCGTTGTGGTAAGCAGGGGCAATGAGGCTACAGCCGTTGGAATGGCAATGCCGTTTCGGCCGGGAAAAGATATCTTTGCACTGCTTCACCGTGATCTCGGTTCCCATATCATTAATGGCGCATCTCCCTATTCTATAGTATGCCAGCATATGGCCAATGCCGACAGTCCCACTCATGCAAGAGAGGGGAACGTACACTATGGAGATGCCTTCAAACGCAGATTTCCCATGATCAGCCATCTTGGGGACATGCTTGCACTTGCTGTGGGTGGTACATGGGCTGCAAGAAAAAATGGTGAAGATGCCTTCGGGTTGACTGTAATTGGCGATGGCGGAAGCAGTACCGGTGACTTTCACGAATCACTTAACCTTGCTTCCGTTCAAAAAGTACCGGTTATCTTCCTGATTCAAAATAACGGGTATGCATTCTCCACCCCCACCACGGTTCAGTTTAACTGTGAGAAACTTTCTGATCGTGCCAAGGGCTACGGCATAACCGGGCGCACGATTAACGGTCTGGATCCCTGGGAGGTGTATAGTGCCGTTACCGATTCACTGAAATTGATGGCAGAGAATCCTCAGCCGGTTCTTATCGAGGCACGAACCGCTCGCATTGAAGGGCATGCGGTATACGATACCTGTGAATATGTCGGGGATGAGCATAAAGCCAAGCTTCTAACAATGGATCCGGTTGCTGCAGCAAGAAAGCTGGTTATAGAGCAGGGTATTTTTTCAGAGCAGGATCTTGGAGTGCTTGAAAAACAGCTCTCTGATGAGCTGGATGCCTTAACTGCAGAGGCGGTCAAATGCCAAAGACCCGACCCTGTTGTCCATTCCGGCGGTGTCTATTGTAAAACTGAAATGCCCTCCGTACAACCATTCTCTGTAAAAAAGGTGAGAAACCTTAATGCTGTAAATACTGCTCTGGATCATATCCTTGCACAAAATTCCGATGCTTTTATTTGTGGTCAGGATATTGGAGAGTATGGTTCTGCTTTCAAAACCTGCAAAGGGCTGATAAAAAACCATGGTCCCAAACGAGTAGTTGATATGCCTATTTGTGAGTCTGCCACGGTGGGGTTCTGTCTCGGGGCTTCACAAACTGGTACAAAGCCCATTATGGAGTTCCAGTTTGCCGATTTCGCTACCGAAGCCGTGACACAGTTGGGGCTTAACTGCGGTACATGGTTTTACCGCACAGGAAAAGCCGCACCACTTCTCTTTAGGCTGCCCTGTGGTGCTGGAATTACTTTGGGTGCATTCCATTCGGGGGAATTTGAGGGGCTCTGGACAAGGTTTCCAGGTGTTAAACTGCTCTATCCGGTGACTCCTCAGGAGACTTATGAGGCATTGCTTGCCGGATTTCATGATCCCAACCCATGCATCGTAATGGAGCACAAAATGCTCTATTGGGGACAACAGGCAGATATCGATTTTGATGGTGATTTGAGCCGGGTCTATCGTCCCAGACAGTACACACAGGGAACGGATCTGACTATTGTGGCCATGGGAGCCATGGTTGAACAGACGCTTAAAGCGGTTGAGAATAATAACTGTTCCGCATCGGTATGGAATCCATTTATATTAAACCCTTTGAACTTTGATCCGATAGTGGAGTCTGTCAGGTCTACTGGCCGGTTGCTTGTTGTTCAGGAGAGTGGCGAAACTGCCGGGCTGGGTGATCGATTTATATCACTGGTCACAAGGGAGTGCTTCGGCTCTATGAAATCTCCCCCAAAACTGGTAAGTACTGCCGATTCACCGGTTCCTTTTGCAAAAGAGCTGGAAAGTGCCTATCTGCCTGATCAGAACAAAATCACCGCTGCCATTACAAAGATACTTGGAGAGGGTAATAGAAAATGAGTTCCTTTAACACCAAAATTTATCTTCCGGCTCAGGCTGCAGCTGAGACAGAGGCAACAATAATTAAGTGGCTTGTAGGTGAGGGTGATCTCTTTAAGAAAGAGCAGGTTCTTGCAGAGGTGGAGAGTGCAAAATCAACCTTCGATTTTGAGGCTCCTTGTGACGGCACGGTAGGGAAGTTGCTCTATCCTGAGGGGACGTCGGTTCCTTTTGAAAATGCGGTCATGGAGATTACCACCAGCGATGAGTCGATGCGATCAGTTGTTTCTCCTGCCACAGAGAGCACGGCGCAAGAGGCGGGCGTACCCAAAATGGAACTCTCTATGGGAAATCCGGAAAAAACCACTGTGAAAGATATCTCAATGTTAGGTATCGGTATCTATCTTCCAGACCGTGTGGTTAAAACAGACGAACTCCTCTCCCAGTTTCCGGATATAACAGAAGAGTATGTTTTCGGGGTGACAGGGATCAAGGAGAGGCGCTGGGCGGCTCAAGATGAAAAGCCATCCGATATGGCCTATCAGGCTTCGGTGAAGGCCATTGAACGCTCCGGGCTTACCCCAAAGGATATTGGTGCCATAGTGGTGTCAACGACCACCCCAGATGTGGTTATGCCATCCACTGCCTGTATTCTGCAGGGGAAACTGGGTGCAAGGGGGATACCTGCCTTTGATCTGAATGCAGCGTGTTCCGGGTGGTTGTATGGAATATCCATGGCAAAGGGCCTTATTCTTTCAGGGATTGCAGATAATGTACTGGTTACTGCGGTTGATATGCAGTCAAGGGTGCTTGATAAAAACGACAAAGACACCTATTTTCTCTTTGGTGATGGTGCCGGTGCTACGGTTATTTCCGGATCACGACCGGGCCATCTTATAAAACAGGAGATCCTCAGTGCCGACAGTGATGGCCTGCATATGGCCAGACGTCATTATCCGGGATATGAGGTCCCTGATAATTCAACTGATTTTGATCCCTGGGTTCGTCTCGATGGTAAATCGCTTTTCAGGGTTGCAACTGAGAGTTTCTCATCGCTGGTGAGGGATCTTATCGTTAAAAGCAGCTGGGAAGCAACCGATGTACGCTGGGTTGTTCCCCATCAGGCAAACGGAAGAATTATCAAGGCTGCAGCGAGAAAAAGCGGTATACCGTTTGAACGCTTTTATCTCAATATCGACAGAGTCGGTAATACCTCAAGCGCAAGTATACCTATTGCCCTTTCGGAAATAGAAAACGGGCTTCAAGCTGGTGATAAGGTTATATTCTGTACCGTAGGTGCAGGAATCACCGCTGCAGGTCTATCGCTTGAGTGGTAGAGAAGAGTTGTTTACATCTCTGTGATACTTTTTCCCTTGAAAAATAGTTGCAACACAGCTTCTGCTTTTATTCAGGCAGGTTTTTGGTTGCTACCAATGTTGGTTTTTCAAAAAGAGGTGGTGTATGAAAATTCACTCTTCAAGCGAAAAGCCGGCTGGAGCTGGCGTGGCCCACAAAAATGGTGATTCACACCAGTTGGCACCTGTACCCCATCACCACGGACATCGAAAACGGTTGCTCCAAAAATTTCTCACCGGTGGACTGACCTCTTTTCATGAACATGAAATACTGGAGTTTTTGCTGTCATTTCTTATACCGAGAAGGGATACAAAACCAATAGCAAGGGAACTTTTAGCCAGATATAACTGCATTAGCACCATTATAAATGTTTCCCCTTCAGAACTTGCAAGTGTAAAAGGTGTGGGGGACCGGTCGGCAGCTTTTTTTCCTCTGCTTCGGGATATAATTGCTTATTGTCTCAAAGAGAAGTGTCTGAGTCAACCGGTAATATCACATCGAAGAGATGTGGAGGAGTATTTCAGGTTTAACTACGGGCACCGCCGGGATGAGTACGTTGCAGCACTGTTTCTGGATAACGCAAATCATATCCTTACCACTGAGGTGGTCTGTGAGGGCACCGTTAACCAGTGTGCAGTCTACCCCAGGGCGGTGATTGAACGTGCGATTAAGTGCGGTGCAGCATCCTTTATTCTCGCTCATAATCATCCCGGGGGAGGGCTTAACCCCTCTGAGGCAGACTGGCTTATAACCGAAAGACTCTTCACCATAGGGAAACTGCTCGAGATCCCTCTGCTGGACCATCTCATCATCTCAAAAGCCCAGGTGGTAAGTATGCGCGAGAGCAGCAGGTGGCCCCGCTAGAAGAAAATTGGTTTTTTTGATGCTGGAAAAAAAGTATTTTCTACCTTGAAGTTGTTTGCATCGCCATTATTCTCCCCCGGAGGTACTTTCATTGCTTTTTAATCCTGAATTTTCCTGGGAATCCCTTTCTGAAGAACAGATTGTAGCAAAGACCCTCAGAGCTTTGCGTAATCATATAAAACACCTGTTTGAAATATCCCCCTACTACCGCGATTTCCTAAAAGGTGTAGACCCCGGAGATATCCAGTCTCTGGGAGATTTCTCAAAGCTGCCATTTACATGCGGCACTTCCATGTGGGAAAACCTAAGTTGTTTTTCCAATGTTACTCAAGAGCATGTTGTGGAATCGGTTATGAATACCGGCTTCCGGGGCAAACCCAAATTGTTTACATTTACACGAAATGACCTTGAGCGACTAGCCTATGGAAACGCCATCTCTTTGCATCGCTGTGAGGTATCAAAAAATGATACGGTGCTGATTCTTTCTGCTCTGGAATCTCCCAGTTTTTCGGCAATGGGCTGTTACAGAGGGGTGATATCTATGGGTGCCAATGCCGTGCGTGCAGGCACGGGAGTCTCTGCTGAAAAGTTGAAAATGTACCTCGACCACCTCAAGCCCACGGTAGTGGTTGGAGAGCCATCCCTGCTGAGGAACCTTGGAAAGGAATTAAACAAAGGCGGATACGGTACTGAAAACTGCTCTGTTACAAAACTTTTGTGTACAAAGGAGAGCGTGCGAACCCGGAATATGGAGCTTGATCCAGTGAGTGTTGAAAATGAACTGATCTGGGGAGCACAAGTATTCTCCATGTATGGTACTACTGAGGTATCTGCACCCTACTGTGATTGTTCCTTTCGAAGCGGTGCTCATTGTATCCCGGTACTTGTGTATACAGAAATTGTGGATGAATGTGGAGATGCTGTTAAGGATGGAACTCCCGGTGAGCTTGTCGCCACACCGTTTGGTGTTGAGGGGATACCGCTTGTCCGCTTCCAAACCGGGGATATCACCTTTAAAATACCGGGCAGATGCGAGTGCGGAAGAAATTCCGACCGAATCGGGCCGATACTTGGGCGTAAAGATCAGCTGATCAAAAAAGAGAAGGGTGTCATCTTTCCTCTCACCTTGATCAATGCCCTTGATGAGCTTGAGGGGATAAACGACTATGTGATAGTTATCGAGGATGACAGCTCCAGATCAGACAGAGTGTCAATACATGTAGCTACTCCAGCTTCAATGGTAGAAACCATCTCAACCAAATTAAGAGAAGTAACAGGGGAGTTTTTTCCGGTCCTGATCTCCAATGTAAACACGATACGATCGCTTCGGGGTAAAATGCCCGTTTCTGAACGGATTCTCGACTGGCGTTTTCAGAGTAAGTCGTGACTAAATATGTAGTGTTGTCGCCCCGCACTAGGGGGTATATTGCAGTCAAATGGTGAGTTGTTGTTCCCAGACTTATGAATGTCGGCATGCAGTTGCGGCAGTACAGTCCTGTGCCCGAGTGAGTGCCGACATTCCGATATCGGTGTGTTGAGGGGAGCTGTCACTGTCAGAGGTCAGAAGGTTTTGGTGTATACAATCTCCTCTCGATACAGCAGGCTGGCCTGCTGCTCGGGGAGCGTTGCTACGGGGGTATCACTCCATCGCCAGCAGGACTTTATACTTCTTTACTATTTCCGCAAAGCTCGCTGAACGTATCCTCAAGTATCTCAATTATCTCAGTTGCGTTACTTAAACCCTCTACTCCGCACTCTTCAAGTAGTAAGTAGCAGTATGAGTAGGTGTTCTGCAGCAACACAGAGAGGTGGTCCTGCTCTTTGAGGGACATTGAGAGGGTTGCCAATAGATTTTGTGCGGTATCAATGTCCCTGCGGTTATGGGTGTTACCATATTTTTTTATATAGAGCACAATTTTATGGTGCATCAGACAAATAAGGTGTGGAAGGCCTGAGGTGCTTATCTGCATCCGGTCGTAGTGCTGTGTAATTTCAGAGCGACCATCCATACTAAATCCATCTGTTTTTAACCTTGAAGCAAGCCCAGTACCTGGTTTCTGCTAATCTCCTGAAAACGCTGAAAAGCAGTTGTTGCGCCCTCATTGAGCAACGTCTTCTGTATCATCCGGGCAATTCCCTCTGCCATATCCTGATCTGCAATTATTGACTCTGCTGCAACGGTATTTACCATTGCTACTTCAAGATTACTAAGGTTCGACAGCATGTTATTGTAAGTGGCTCCAATAGTTGAAGCCTGAGCAGAAACACTCCCCATAGCAGAATCTATAGCGGATATTGCTTCCCGTGCACCTTCTGAGGTTGCAACAGAGGAGGCCTCAAGTTGCTGAATCGGTGTCATTAAGTCGATGGGTGGTAGGGCAAGGCTGTCCTCAGCAGTTGGACCGCTCTGGATAGTGGCATCTCCTGAGCCAAGGTCTGTACCGTCTGCAACACGCTGGCGGTTGAAATTAGCCGATGATACTGTTCGGTTGATCTCTTGGGTGATCGCCTGGTATTCTGTATTGAGTGCTTCCCTGTCCCGGTCGCTAAGTGTGCCGGAACTTGCGGCCACAGCAAGTTCTCTTTGTCGTTGAAGTTGACTGGTGACGCTGTTTGCTGCGCTGTCTGCAATGCTAAGAGCAGACATGGCATCGTTAACATTCCGCGAGGCCATCTTGAAGCCCCTGATTCTGTTCTGAAGCCCCTCAGACACCGCAAGGGCTGAGGCATCATCTGATGCTCTGTTTACCCGTCTGCCACTTGATAACCTCTCAAGTATTGTCCTCAATTCACGGTTTGTGCGCTGAAGCCCGTCAACTGTTCTGTTTGGCTGTCCGGAAACGATGTTCCGTGCTCCCTGCAACATACAGCACCTCCCTTTTTAAATTTCCGACAAAAATACGGAAAAAACAAATCCCTATCCTTATAATACATCTTCCCCTATCATGTTATCGGCACTTTTCAGAAAAACTTTACTATTATTTTTCATAAGATCGCCTCGGGAAGGAATCCGTGGGGAAGGTTATTCCGTAAGCCCGTTGGGGTAAGATTTTTGGGTTGGGGGAGATTTCCCCACTCCTTAGCCCAACGGGCTTACGTATATCCGCACAGGGTTTTCTAACCTGTGCGGATATGTGCGGTTATACAACATACCAAACAGGTCAGCAGTTTTTAAAATCAAAAGAGAGCACCCCATCAATATACCGCACCCCCAATGCAACCATAACAAGCCTGTCCACACCAAGGGCCGCTCCGGAACAGGCTGGCAACATACCAGCAGCATCAAGGAAATTGTCGTTCACCGGCAAAAGGGGTTTTCCCCTTTGTGCTCGAAGCGTGTTCTCCAGTTCCATCCGTGATTGGATCTCTTTACAGTCCGCTCCTGCAAGTTCCTCCCACCCATTGCAGAGTTCTAACCCCTTATGGTATAGTTCAAACCGTAACGCTGTGCGATGATCATTTGGGTTGATCCTTGCGAAAACTGCCTGTTCGCGGGGGAAGTCGTGCACAAAAACCAGTGTGTCCTGATCCATAGCAGGTTCCACATACTCACTCATCATAAAGTTAAGCAGGTCGGTTTTGGATGAACAGTGAACCGGATCGGTCCCTTTTTTTTTGCAAAAAGAGAGTAGTTCATCAAACGATGATTTCAGTGGATTAAGCTCTGTGGTAGTGGAGAACACATTTTCATACCTTATAAATTGACTCTTCTTTTTACCCAGTACGGAGATGCAAAGGGCGTACACCTCATTCATGAAATCGCTCATGGTAAAGTCGCGTCTGTACCACTCAAGCATGGTGAACTCCGGGTTATGAATGCGCCCCTGTTCTCCATTTCTGAATACTTTGCAGAGTTGGTATATATCGGGAAACCCATCGCTGAGCAATCGTTTCATCAACAGTTCTGGTGAAGTCTGAAGGAAAAGGGGGGTGCTGTTTTCTGTTTGAGAAAAGCCGTCGGGGTGAAAAAAAGTGGAAAAGATGTCCAGATGGCAGTCTGTTGAAATGCCCCTGGACATAATGGGAGTCTCTACTTCAAGCACATCTCTGCTTTTAAAGAACGCCCTGATTCGCTCATAAACAGCGGCCCGCAGGCGGGCCGATTGTACAGAAAATTCATTGCCCTTCATCGTTGGAAAAACCACCGGACAAAAAAACAGAAAAAGTTATACGCGACCAAGATATTCACCGGTGCGGGTGTCGATTTTTATTCTGTTGCCAACGTTGACAAATAACGGCACATCAACTTCATACCCCGTGTCGATAGTTGCTTTTTTTGTTACGTTGGTAGCGGTGTCACCCTTAACTGCAGGCTCTGTGTAGGTTATTTCAAATTCCATAAATGTCGGGGGAGCCACGGATATTACCTGACTGTTCCAGAATGCCACCTCGCACTCCACGCCCTCTTTGAGCCACTTGACATCATCACCAAGCTGCTCTTTGGAAATTTCGATCTGCTCGAAATTCTCAGAATTCATGAAGCTGTAACTGGAACCATCACTGTAGAGAAACTGCATGGCTGCACTGGTCACATCAGCGGTCTCCATTGTTTCACCCGATTTAAAGGTACGATCCAGAACTCTTCCGGTGATGAGGTTTTTAAGCTTTACTCTGCTGAAGGCCTGTCCTTTTCCCGGTTTTACAAAGTCGTTTTCAACGATTATCCACGGTTGTCCATCCATTATTACCTTTAGTTTTTTTCTGAATTCGTTTGTACTTACTGTTCCCATTGACCGTTCCCTTTTTTTTGAAATACGAAATTATCAGTGTATAAAAATACGTTTATATGTTTCGTAAATTCAATTAAAATCGCGTTTGGGGGATCAAACAGGATAAAACCAGATTGCACAGAGGTCGTTTTTGTACCTTTAGAGATGTTTGATTTTGGGTATAGTGACGGTGTTATGTGAAACATGTTGACATTGTTTTCTTTAATCCCTATATTTTTTATTCATTTTATACAGTGTAGCAGATCTTTCAACTGTTTAACAGGAGCAAGTGTGGGTCTAACAAATAGAAAATTGTTCTGTTCAATCTGGTTCATCACTATGTCGCTTTTTAGCACAGGGTATGCTTCAAATATTATCACCTGGGTTCCTCCCTACAACTGGCAGGCTTGTCTGAATATGCTCAATACCGATTTCGGCGGTGTGAAAATGGAAGATGGTATCACCCACCTTGCCCTGCAGTTCTGGGGACCGGTACCCTCCACCGGAGGTATTAAATACGTCGATCACGAATGGCAGACCCCAAATGATGCTACGGTGACTGAATTTACCGACTGGGCTCAGGGTAAAGATGTAAAAGTCATGCTCTGTATTTATAATAACGATAGCACGTGGAACTGGGATATTGTACAACCTATTATCGATGATCCTGCGAAGAGAACAAACCACGTAAACACCCTCGTTTCAGAAGTCCAGCGACTGGGGCTTGATGGGGTTGAGGTTGATTATGAGTGGCCCGGTGGTGAAAACAGCGATCACACCAACTTTATGCTCTTTATGGCAGAGCTTTCAAACGAACTCAGGGCTATTGGCAAGCAACTTACCATTGCCACATTCGCTTATACCTGGCACTATCCCAATTCTGATGGCTGGAATGCTTTTGCAGATATCACCGACGGTATCACCAGTATGGGGTATGAGGAGATCGGAAGAAATGCGAATGGATGGGCTTCATATTCTGGTCAAAAAAATCTTATAAATATACCGGAAAAGCTGATGCTCGGTATGCCAACCTATGCCGGGTCAAGCTGGCAGGGCAATACCATTGAGGAGCAGATAGACTGGGTGGTTGAAGATGGTGAAGTGGGTATCGGGATATGGGATGCATCACTTGCGGATGGAGCTGGTAATCCTAATGATGCCTGGCGCACTGCTTCGGTATGGAATAAACTCAAACAGATTAAAGACCGTGATCCGTCCACCTCGATGCAGGCAGCTTACTTTACCCCTGTCCAAAGGTCAGAGTACGGCATTAGGTTGAGAATGAATCCTGTCAATGTGAAATGCAATGATCTGAAATTTCAGATAAAATCTCCGGTTCAGACAAAAGCAAGAGCTTCTATTTATGATGCTTCCGGAAAACAGATCTGGATCAGAAATTTTACAACCGATATCAATGGAAACAGCAAAACTCTTATTTGGAACACAATAAACCAAAATGGAAGAAAAATCCCTTCAGGTACCTATCTGTTAAGGGTTGAAGCTGATGGTGTTAACAGTCAGGACTCATATAGCTACAGTGAAAAATTTGGTGTGGCTCGATAAAACTGTATAATCTAAACCTTCCAGCACAAAGATCGGTGTCGCTAAGAACGGCATCGATCTTTTATATTTAGAGCGGTTGCGATTTTGAATGTAATTTGCATGGACCAAATCGGTATCCTGCTTTGAACAGGTGCTGTCTCCAAGATAGGTGTTTTGAAAAGGATATTAATGAATAGCAAATCAGGCCAGATTATTGAATCGATAGACACGTTACTCAAAAGACTCTCTCTGAGCAGAAACACTGCTCCCTTTGAGCTGCTTGATGCACCCGATTTCCCCTTTGCTGTCTCTGAGGAGTATGTGCAAATGATGAAACCCAGAGAGTGGTTTGATCCGTTGCTGCTCCAGGTACTGCCCCGAGAGGACGAACTATGCCGTGTCGATGGTTTTTTGGATGATGCCGTGGGGGATCTCTCTGCAATGGTTTCACCAGGCCTGATACACAAATATCGAAACAGAGCATTGTACCTGATCAACCAATCCTGTTTTGGTAATTGTCGTTTCTGTTTTCGCCGCAACATCTATTCAAAACAGGTGTTCGGCAGCAGTTTGATGTCCGATTCTGTATTAGATTATCTCAAAAAAAACAGCTCTGTAGATGAACTGATTATCAGTGGCGGAGAGCCGTTGTTGCTCTCTGATGAACAATTAGCCGCTTTTTTCAAAAAAGTAAAAGAGATCTCTCACATTAAAACCTTGAGGATTCACAGCCGCCTTCCGGTAACTCACCCTTCCAGATTTACTCCCCAGTTTTATGAGGTACTATCTGAGCTGATACATGAAAAACAGTGTGTGCTTGTGCTGCATGTTAATCACCCGCAGGAAATCGGCGAGGGTTGCAGAAGGGTTATTGCACAGATGCGAAAACGGGGAGTGCTGCTTTTCTCTCAGACAGTGCTGATGAATATGATAAATGATTCCGTTGAGGTACTTGCTTCCCTGTTCTCCTCGCTTGTGCTGATTGGTGTCGTTCCCTACTATCTGCACCAGCTTGACAGAGCAAACGGGACAGCACATTTTCAAGTGGATGAGAAGGCCGGAAAAGAGATTGTAAAAGGGCTCAGAGAGAGATTGTCGGGATATGCCGTGCCACGGTACGTGCGTGATGTTGAGGGGCAACGGTGTAAATGTGTGATCATGTGACTGGTTTCATCCCTGAAAGGTAATATATGGATAAGCTGACAATAATCGGTGGAGGACGGGTTGGCAGAACACTGGGAAGGCTGTGGAAAAGAGCCGGTGTCCTGGAAATCGACCATGTTTTTGACAAGAAAGATACGTTCGCTGCTGAGGCCAGGGAATTTATAGGAGAAGGGGAGAGTTGTACCTCCTTGAAAAACAGGGCTTTAGGGAAGGTTGTATTGCTCGCTGTGCCTGATGATCAGATAGCTTCATGTGCAGAGGTGCTTTGTAGCATGGATATAGAGGAGGGTGCAATTGTGTTTCATTGCAGCGGGTATCACAGCTCCCAAATTCTTCAGTGCCTTGCAAATAGAGGTTGTGATACTGCTTCGGTTCATCCGGTAAAATCTTTTGCTGATCCTCAAAAAGCGGCAGCCACATTTTCTGGTACCCCCTGCGCTGCAGAAGGCACTCCAGAAGCGGTTGAATACCTCCGTCAGGCGTTCGGCGCCATTGGTGCGGTGCTTTTTACCGTAGATCCTGATAAAAAGAGGTTGTACCATTCAGCGACCGTTTTTCTCAGCAACTACGTGGTATCGCTATTGAAAGTCGGAGCAGAGGTACTTGGCCAATCAGGTGTTACACAAGATCAGAGCCGGATGGTGCTCAGGGCATTGTGTCCGGAGGTGGTGGAAAATTGCATAGAGGGTGGATTTTTGAATTCACTGACCGGGCCAGTATCCAGGGGGGATACCAACACAGTGGGGGGTGAACTTGCGGTTTTGCGAAAACAGGGAGAGATAAATTATCAATTATACAAACTGCTGGGAAGGGTGGCTCTCCAAATAGTTGGAGAAGGAGCAGTCGTTGATATGCGGGCAACCCAGGAGATGGAGCGTCTTTTTCGGTTTGGTGATACCGATTAAAAAATAGAGCGGATCAGTTACTCGGGTTGTTGGCAGCAGTGATCACTCCACAGGCTATGCGTTCACCGGCGCCGCCATAGGGTTGTGTGGTGAAATCATCAGCATCTGCATGGAGAACGATTGTTTTTCCTATAACCGAAAAGGGTGATTCCCTCAGGCCGATGGAGTTGGTGATGTAGTCGACTTGTGCTATTCCGGCCGAGCCAGCCTGAATATTGGGCAGATCTCCGGCATGGCGGTGTGCAGGGGAGAGTCCGGGGTGACCGTGTACACCGCTCCGGGCAGGATCAAAATGGCCCCCGGGGGCATCGCTGTCTTCACAACTGCTGCCTTCATGGATGTGGATGGCATATATTCTGTTGGGTTCGAGTCCTCTGATATCCCCAAAAATATGGGTGCCGTGCATTATTATTTCCGAAAAACTGATGGTCCCGTCTATCTCAAGATCCCAGCCCTGTAACTGAGCAGTTGCCATGAGTACTCCGGGATCAATTGGATCGGTGCGCTGGGGACAGGAAAAGAGAAATGCCGAAAAAAGTGCAGTAAAAAATGGTGGTATTATACGGTACATAGTAGCTTCTCCTCTGGTTTTTAAACAAAAGAAGAGCGAAAAGTGAGCCAGATGGGGATAACGACGCCAACTGCCTCACAGGGATGTCATTGAATGGATTGGATGATTTGCTCAAGATTGCTGGCTGAAAACGGTTTCTCAAAATAGAAATCGGCACCAAGCTTTCTGGCCAGCAGTTCGATTCCGTGGCTGCCATAGGCGGTGATAAGGGCAACTTTTATCGCCATGGATTTGGCTTTTGTAATCTTAATCAGTTCAAAACCCTCCTGATCCATTGTACCTGAAAGCCGCAAATCCGCAATGACTGCATCATAGCTGCCGCTCATTACCATCTCTTTGGCACTTTCAAGACTCTCACTTGTTTCCACTACAATACCAGGTCTGACAAGAAGCTTTTTGAAAGCCATCAGGATCGCCGGCTCGTCATCAACTACAAGAATTTTTTTTGTATTCATATACTCTTGGAACACCTCTTAAATGTACTAAAAATGATCAAAAAACAGGGTATCAATGGTATGTTAACATTTTGTACAAGATTTGGCAAGTGTAAAAAACGACTCTTGAGGTGTGTGTTTTGGTGGGTGTGTTTAGAAGATACTATGTGGGGTAAAGGAGTGCACTAAAAAAGATCCGGGTATACAATTTGCTCCCCTTTCTCTGCGGAGGAGATAGAGGTATGAAAAAAATTCTGCTTGCAGATGATGAGGAGTCGATACAGGTCGCCTATAGCAGGCTACTTGAAAGCCCCGGCGTTGCGGTGGAGGTGGTTGGTTGTGTAGAAAGCGCTCAAAATTGTCTTGAGAGCCAACAATATGCAGCCATTATCGTTGATCTCAGGCTCCAGGGCACCGCCTCCATGCCAGGGCTATCTCTGGTCCGCTCCGCCAGAAAAACTCAGCTCAACTGCTTCAGCGTCGTAATGACTGCATACGGTGATAAACAAACGGAAGACAAAGCCATTGATGCCGGAGCCGATCTGTTCCTGGAAAAGCCTGTCTCACCCGGTATTCTGAAAAATCTGTTTGCAGATCGAAATATCTACTCGTCGTGACCAATAGGCTCTATATATAAAACCAGGAGTTTTTTGGTTGAAAATCATTAAAAACGTAAGTTCGCAGACTTGTGCGGCGATTATCGGGATCGCAGGCAGAGGTAAGAACGCCCGTTCTCCGTAGCCCTCTACTCCCTACGTAGCAGACTACTGCCTGCTCTCCGCACAGCTTCGCATCGAACAACGAAAAGCAGTGTCCCTGCTGGTTTAGGAGAGCTTTGAAAAGAAAACACCCCCACTTTCTCCGATACTTCTTACAGGGACTACTCGCCCTGCTCCCCCTTATTGTCTCCTGGTTTGTGATAAACTTTCTCTTCAACTGGGCACGGGCAGCACTCGAAACCATTTTGGTCTTTATCCCTTATCACTACCGAGAGATACCTTTCTGGGCTGTAGTGATCGAAATTCTTACGGCACTATTTTTAGTGGTGCTTATTGCCGGTTTCGGCTTTATGGTCAAAACCATTATCGGTAAAACCATTATCGCAAAAGTCGATGTGTTTTTTAGCTCTATACCCCTTCTTAAATCGATCTACAAAGCTACCAGGCAGATTGTGGATATGGTTGGTGGCCCAGAAGGAAGTGAAAGCTTCTTTACCAGACCGGTGCTTGTGGAGTACCCCTCGGCTGATATCTGGGTGATTGCATTCAACACCGGAGCGGTTAGGGACCCTTCCGGAGCAAAGAGAGAATGCCACACCCTCTTTGTTCCCACTTCACCTAACCCTACAAGCGGATTTATGATCATAATGCCAGATTATAAAATCCGGCCCCTCGATATCCCAGTAGAAGATGCCGTTAAGATGGTGCTCACCGGTGGCATGGTGAAGGTGGAGTCGCTCAAGGGGTGAGAATATAACGTTGGGTTCCGACAGAACAGAGTGTGCAATATGTGATCTCCTTACTATAAATCACACCCTTTTCCGCCGAAGGGAGGGTGATTAAACTTCGGTCTTTTCTAACCGGCAGTACAAAAAAATAAAAATGGGATTAGGTAAGAATTTGGGCACCTGCCGAAGACTGCACCGGTTCTCCTCCATGCTCGCTTCACTCCCGTTTATAGCGTTGCGCGTCGGAATACTCCACTTTTTGGATGGTATTTACACATCGTCAATTTTCAGTTGTATTAAACATACAAAAGAGTTCTTTAGCCGGGGCAAAGAGGATTAGCCTAGTCTTAACTCAATACCTATGGGATTTATAAGGCTTCCTTCATTTTTTTTTGGGTCAAACATTTTTTGAGAGACAGTAGAAAGATATTGATTTTTGTCTCTGTATATCATAAAATATGGTTTATTAAACTTTACACTGCCGATAGGATGTTTTTTGATATGGTGGCTTCCGGTGTAGTGCATGTGCCAAGCGTGCTGGTGATTGATGATGATCCTGTTTCGGTTAAGGTTATTGAGATGAATCTTAATCGGGAGGGTCTTTCGATAATTACCGCTTTTAATGGTAAAGAGGGTAGGGAAAAGGCTATGGAGTGTAGGCCTGATCTGATTTTACTCGATATTAATATGCCCGATGAAACAGGTATAGAGTGTTGCCGGGAACTGAAAAAAGACCCTCAAATATCCGATATCCCCGTCATCTTTCTTTCCGCTGAAGATGATGTGGATGTTAAAATTGAGGGGTTTAAAGCGGGTGGGGTAGATTTCATCACCAAACCTTACAATCTGTATGAAGTACTTGCCAGGGTGAAAACACATCTTAAACTCTACCGAGCTCACAAGTCGGTAACGGATTATCAGGCAGCGCAGTTGCAGAATCTCTCCAGTGCTCAGAAGTCCATATTGATAAAACCACAAAACCTTCCCGAGGGTAATTTCCAGGTTTTCTATGAACCCCTTAATCGTGCAGGGGGGGATTTTTATGAAGTTATCCGGTCGGGAGAATCCGTATTTGACTATTTTGTTTGCGATGTGTGTGGGCACTCAACCGGATCAGCACTGGTTACCGCAGGGTTAAAGGTGTTGTTACACCAGAATTGCTCGCCGCTCTATTCGCAGTCTGAATTAATTTTTGAACTCAACAAACTGATTAAACCGCTCTTAACGGATGAAACGTATGTGACAATGGTATGGCTACGAGTTAACAGACTCTCTAAAAAAGCCACACTCGTTCATGCCGGGCACCCGCCTGCTATTTTCCTCTCTCAAAAAAGTGCCCCGGTCTATGTAACAGCTGAAGGTGAAATGATTGGCGTTTTTGACAAAATAGAGGTAGCGGTTTCTGAAGTTACTATCGCTCCCGGCGATAGTTTTCTTCTGTATAGTGATGGTGTGCTCTCTTATGATAATAATGCAAATGTAGAACAGGGCGAACTGCTTGAGATTGCAAAACGTTGCCTGGTTACCAAAAGTGAGGATGCCATAACCTGTATGGCAGAATCTGTCATGCAGGGTAACAAACCTGTTGATGACAGGACGTTCCTTTTGGTGAAAATATAAATGCTATTAAAGCAGGAGAATTATATGAGTAACTATGAAAT
The DNA here is from genome assembly GCA_007115975.1 of Chitinispirillum sp. Lineage (GTDB taxonomy): Bacteria > Fibrobacterota > Chitinivibrionia > Chitinivibrionales > Chitinispirillaceae > Chitinispirillum. The sequence continues at coordinate 22,380 of SKJJ01000140.1, read as the reverse complement.
TGACTTGGACAAAGAGACGGGCGTGTGTAGTGTGAAAGTTAAAGGCGACCTGTGTGCTGAAAACTGTAGTGAACTGAGAGCTGTCCTAAAAAAACAGATCGATTTATCCGACAAAGCCAATGAGTTCGTCGTTGATATCGCTGATATTGGTGTTATAGATTCCGCCGGTATCGGGCTGCTTATAGCACTACATAACTCTCTTAAAGCAAAGAACGGTAAATTAGTTCTTAGTCAGGTAAGTGAGCCTATATATCAGTTTATGACCACACTGCGCCTGCATTCTCACTTTGAAATCTGTCCGGCTGATAGCAGCAAGGAGTCGTAATATGGATGAACTGTTAAGCGAATTTTTAACAGAATCAAAGGAGCATTTGGAAGGTATCGAGAATGATCTGCTCACTATCGAGGAGGCCGGTGAAAATATCGACTCCGAGTTGGTTAATAAAGTATTCAGAGCGGCTCATTCAATGAAGGGGGGGGCAGGTTTTTTTAACCTTACCGTGATACAGACCCTGGCTCATAAGGCAGAAAATGTTCTTGATCTTATCCGATCCAAAAGCCTTGTCCCAAATCCGGAAATCACCAATATCCTTCTGGCTGCCTTTGACTCGCTTAGAGACATGATAAATGACCCCTCACGATGTGAAACAGTTGATATCACTCCTCACCTTGCGGGACTGGAAGGCATTGTAAATGGTCTTGCAACTTCTACCGCAACAACGGTTACAAAAGGTGATTCAAAAGGTAATGCAGACTCCCCCGAGGGTATTGCGGATGAAGAATTTAGGGCGGCGTGTAAAGAGCGGCAGTATATCTACCGAATAGTGTATGATCTGATTCATGACTTGGAAAACAAAGGAAAATCGCCCCTTGAGGTGATTAAAAGTATCTCTTCTACCGGGTATGTGATCAGCTCAAAGATGGATGTTGAATCGGTGGGATTATTGGATGACCCACCGGTTAAAAAGGTACCACTGGACATAGTGTTCAGAACGGTGCTGGAACCGGATATGATTGATGCTGTGGCGGATGTTCAAAAAGAGAGAGTTGAAGTGCTTTTTGATCCGAAAAACTGCAGCTCAGAAGAAGACAGAGATGATGCTGAGAATGAAGAGCCTAAGGAAGAGCCCGCACCTCCTTCGGAACGTCAAAAGAGTGATGCTTCTAAAGTGAAAGGGCAAAAAGATAAAAGCAAAGATGTCGATACCGCTAAAGAGAAGAAATCTCCTGCTGCGGCTATGGCTAATGAGACTCTGAGAGTCAATGTTGAGGTGCTTGAGATGCTGATGAATCAGGCCGGAGAATTGGTCTTAAGCAGAAATCAGCTTATCGACTCAATGAACCGCAATGATCCCCATGCTGTCAAGGCTGCTGCCCAGAGAATTGATCTGGTCACCGGAGAGTTGCAGGAGGTTATAATGCAAACCAGGCTTCAGCCGGTGGGAAATGTGTTCAATAAATTTCCAAGGGTTGTGCGTGATACGTCAATTAAAATGGGAAAAGAAATTGACTTTGTAATAGAAGGGAAAGATGTCGAACTTGACAAAACTCTCATTGAGGGGTTGAGCGATCCCTTAACACACATGATTAGAAATGCCGTTGATCATGGCCTCGAAACACCCGATCAGCGAGAAAAAGCAGGAAAAGACCGTATGGGGAAATTGCTGCTTAAAGCATCACATCAGGCTGGTCAGGTGGTTATAGAAATTTCTGATGATGGCAAGGGAATTGATGTTGAAAGAATCGCAAATAAGGCTCTGGATAAGGGGTTGGTAAAGCCTGAGCAAATTAAGGTCATGACAGATAAAGACAAGGCAGCATTGGTATTTCTGGCCGGACTTTCAACAGCTGAAAAAGTCACCGACATCTCTGGCAGAGGCGTGGGTATGGATGTAGTTAAAACCAATCTAGACCGTCTGGGTGGAAAAGTAGAAATTGAAACAGTGCTCGGTGAAGGAACCAGATTTGTTATAAAACTGCCGCTCACTTTAGCCATTATCCCCTCACTTATCGTATCTGTGGAGGAGGAACGCTTTGCAGTTCCACAGGTAAACGTTGCTGAATTACTCCGGATCAGAGCTGCTGACGTAAAGAGGAGGATAGAGGTGGTGGGGGATGCTGAGGTGCTTGTGCTACGGGGGAATATGTTGCCGCTGGTTCGTTTCTCTGATGTCATAGGTATGGTAACTACCTATATAGATCCTGTAACAGGGCGTCGGGAAGTTGACAGGAGGTCCAGAATCGCCGACAGGCGTTCACCTCAGCATTCGCTGGAGTCAGTCGGTGGTAAAGATATGGGAAGTGCGGGTGATCAAAATAATAAAAGACAAAATGATGACCGCAGGTACTGTGCATCAGGTGATCTTAATGTCGTAATTGCTTCCTCTGGACTTATGCAGTATGGAATACTGGTAGACGAGCTTCATAACAGTGAAGAGATCGTGGTCAAACCACTTGGACGACATCTTAAAGGACTCCCTGAATATGCGGGGGCAACAATTATGGGCGACGGAAAAGTTGCTCTGATAATCGATGCTGCAGGGTTGGCGATCAAGGCAAACCTTACCGCTGTTGCTGCCTCCACAAGAGCAAAAGAGCTAAAGCTTAAACTTCAGGAGCAAGCAACTCAGGAGAATCTCTCATTGTTATTGTTTAATAACTCCCCCTCTGAACGGTGTGCGATGCCCCTTGAGCTGGTAAAAAGAGTGGAACGAATAGAATACAATCAGATTGAAAAAACAGCAGGAAAACGCTCCATGCAGTACCGAGAAGAGACACTGCCTCTTGTCACTATTGCTGATTGCGCTCAGGTTGCTGTTGTTCCTGAAGACAGCGACAATCTGGCGGTCATTGTTACCTCCGTAAATAACAGGGATGTAGGCCTGGTGGCATTGATGCCAGTTGAGGTGATTGAAACTCCTGTGCGTCTGAACAGTGAAACGATACGCCATAAAGGTATCAGCGGTTCAATGATCATAAAGGACACAACTGTCCTGATGGTTGACATCTACGAGATTGTCGAAACCGCCTGGCCCGATTGGGTGAAAGATGCTCCAAAGGTTAAAAACGGGGCCGGTAGTACCCTGCTCTTGGCCGAAGACAGTGACTTTTTCAGAGGACAGATGTGTAAACACCTTTCCGAAGCCGGTTACAATGTAATTGAGGCGGTGGATGGTCTTGATGGGTGGGAAAAACTTAGAAAGCATCCGAATGAAATTGATGCGGTTGTTACTGATATCGAAATGCCTCGAATGAATGGCTTTGAACTGTGTACAAAAATAAGGGAGGTCTCCTCCATGGCATCACTTCCCGTTATTGCTGTTACTTCACTGGCCGGAGATGATGACAAAGCTATGGGTTTGAAAGTAGGAATAACTGATTATCAGATTAAACTGGATCGGGATAAACTGATTGAAGCGCTTCAGACGGTCATCAAAAAAGAGATGGTTTCAAAATAGACTGAGAATAAACTAACCTCAAAACATAGGAGTACGTATGATTTCATGGAAAACGGCAAGCATTAAAATCAAGCTACTTGTGGCTGCAGTAGTTGCAGGAGTCATAACCCTTACCGTCGGTGTCATCGGCTGGACATCGGTTAATGCGGTTAGTAATGATCTCACTTTGGTTGCTCAAATACAAAACGCATCGAGACGATTTGTCCAGCTGGAAGTTGACCACCTTGAGTGGGTGCAGGGTGCAAGCGAATTCTTCAGGGACACTGAGAGAACGGCACTCGGTGTTCAGATTGATCACAGAAGATGCGGCCTGGGGGAGTGGTATTTCGGTGAGGAACGGGCTACTATGGAACAGATTATACCGGAGCTTAAAGAACCCCTGTCCCGTCTTGATGGTCCCCACAGAAAACTACACCAGTCGGCTTCAGAAATAGAGACGATCCTTTCCAGAGGACAAGCGCATCGTCAGGAAGCATATGATTACTTTGAGAAGGTGACCATGACCAATCTTAGGGATGTACAGGCTACTCTCGAAGAGTTGGTAACTGCGGCCAACCGACGGGCTGAAAGTGTGAGAAGTGATGCAGAATCTGCAGCCGCAGGAGCACGCCTCATTATGATTGTTTTCATGATAACAGGCACCGTTGCCAGTATTCTTATTAGTTCAATAATTGCGGGTTTAATCGCCTCTCCCATACGGGCAATGGTTGGAATGCTCAAGGATATAGCTCAGGGAGAAGGGGATCTTACTGTTCGTCTTAAAGCAAAAACTGAAGATGAACTGGGTGAAATGGCGAAATGGTTTAACATGTTCATTGGAAACATCCAGAAGATGATTCGTGACATAAGTGGTAATGCTCAAACCCTCGCTTCGGCTTCAACTGAACTCTCTGCAGTTGCCAATCAGATGACTGCAGGTTCAAAGGACACCCTAACAAGCACTTCAACCGTGGCGGCGGCTGCAGAGGAGATGAGCGCAAACTCTGCGTCGGTGGCAAGCGGAATGGAACATGCATCGGGCGGTCTCTCTTCAGTTGCTACTGCAACAGAGGAGATGAGTGCAACGGTGGGAGAAATAGCAAGTAATGCCGAAAAGGCGCGCACGGTAAGTTCGGATGCCGCAAAGCAGGCTGAAGATGTCACCAACATGATGAAAGTACTTGGAAATGCGGCACAGGAGATCGGTGCTGTTACAGAGACGATTACAAGCATCTCTGCACAGACCAATCTTCTGGCTCTCAATGCCACCATAGAAGCGGCAAGAGCTGGTGCTGCCGGTAAGGGATTTGCCGTTGTGGCAAGTGAGATTAAGGCACTTGCAGAACAGACCGCTCAGGCAACCGGGGATATAAAAGAGAAAATATCGGCCATACAGTCATCAACAGGAACAGCTGTCACCGACATTGACAAAATCAGTGGCGTTATCCGTGAGGTTGGAGAGATTATCTATACAATCGCAACAGCCATTGAGGAGCAGGCTACGGTCACACGGGATATTGCAGGAAATATATCCGAAGCCAGCAGCAATGTTAAGGAAGCAAACGAAAGAGTTGCCCAGACTGCAGAGGTCTCTCAGTCTATTGCAAAGGATATCTCGAGTGTAAACAAGTCTGCTGAAGAGATGTCTGGATCCAGTGAACAGGTAAATATTAGTTCCGAAGAACTGTCAAAGCTTGCTGAACAGCTTAAGTCAATGGTTGGGAAATTTAAGGTATAGTGAGTTTCACTGCACTACAAAGTGCTTTTTTTTTCGAATCACAACTCAGGGTATAAAATGAAAATAGAAAATAAACTCAAAGGTGCAATCCTTATCGTTGCACTGTTCGTTGCTGGACTACTGAGCATTGTTGGGGTACGCAGTTACAGGGCAATAATGAATACCCGTTTCGGTGTGGCTAAAGCCGCAGCCCAGACAGGCCTTGGGATACTTGAGTTTTATGCCCGACAGGAAAAAGCCGGAAAGTTGAGTACTGCGGAAGCTCAGCAACTGGCTATGAATGTATTGAAGGAACTGCGTTATGAGGGGCAGGAGTATTTTTGGATAAATGATAACACCCTGCCCTTTCCGTCAATGATCATGCATCCCATTAACCCTGCTCTTGATGGCCAGGTAATGAACAATCAAACCTATAACGTTGCTATGGGTAAGAGACAGAATCTTTTTCAGGCATTTGTTGAAGTGGCAAGAAGAGACGGTGCCGGTTTTGTCGATTATATCTGGCCAAAACCGGGCCAGACTGAGCCATCACCGAAAATCTCCTATGTGGTGCTATTCAGAGAGTGGGATTGGATTATTGGCACGGGCGTGTATACCGATGATGTCAATGAGAGTGTGTTAAGAGCTTTTTTACCGGTGATAATCATTGCCGCAGTACTGGTAATTCTTCTCGGATTCGGTGCAATAGTGTTGATAACTTCTATTAATCGGTCTTTCGGCTTGATTACCGACAGGCTCAAAGACATTGCCCGGGGAGAGGGCGATCTTACCAAAAGGTTGCCAGAGGAGAGTAATGATGAATTCAGCGAAGTGGCAAAATGGTTCAATCTGTTCATTGAAAATATACAGGCAATAATTGCGAAGGTCAATAAAAGTGCAGAGATTATCAATGCTTCATCAAAGGATATGAGCTCAATAGCAAAGCAGATGATCACTGGGGTAAAGGAGACCTCTTCGCGGTCTTCAATGGTTGCTGCTGCCGCTGAGGAGATGAGTGCCAATACCTCTTCTGTTGCCCAGAAAATGGAGCAGGCATCAGGCGGTCTGGCCTCCGGTGCAACAGCTATTGAGCAGATGAGTGCAACTGTCCAGGAGATCGCATCCAATGCGGAAAAAGCACGGTTGGTAAGTGTAAGTGCCGTTAATAAGAGCAGGGATATCAATGGCGTGATGAAAAAGCTGGAAACAGCAGCAAAAGAGATTGGGGTGGTAGTGGATACGATTAATGCCATCTCTGATCAGACCAATCTCCTGGCTCTTAATGCTACTATTGAAGCAGCAAGAGCTGGTAGCGCTGGTAAAGGGTTTGCTGTAGTCGCAAGTGAGATAAAAACACTTGCTGAACAGACTGCCAAATCAACCGATAATATCAGAGGGAAAATAAGTGATATTCAAAAATCGACAAAATCGGCTATTGAAGATATTGACGGAGTCTCGGTAGTTATTGCTGATGTGGGAGATATTGTAAATACAATCGCAACTGCCATAGAGGAACAGGCGGTAACTACAAAAGATATTTCTGAAAACATTTATAACGTCAATAATGATGTCGGTGAGTCAAGTCATCTGGTTGGAGAAACCGCCGGAGTTTCCCAGGACGTAGCAAAGGATATCGCGGCTGTAAACAGTGCCGTGGAAGAGGTTCGCAAAAGCGGTGAAATGGCTCAGGCAAATGCACTGGATCTTTCAAAGCTTGTGTCTGAACTCAAAGGGGTCGTGGGTAAATTTAAAATCGGAGAACACTTTCAAAGCATGAGCATTGAAAATATGGAATCATCAGGCACAGAAGATGAACTGATCACATGGACCGATGAATACTCGGTTGGTGTATTGTCAATGGATCAGCATCACAAAAAACTGGTTCGCATGATCAACGAATTCTACACTGCTTTCAAGAAGGGTGAGGGAACTGAACGGGTTAAAAAAATCCTTCAGGATCTGATCTCTTACACCAAATATCACTTTTCTGCAGAGGAAGAATTGATGCGTAAAGCTCAATATCCCCAATTGGATCAGCAAATCAAACTTCACAAAAGCCTGCTTGGCACCGCCCAACAAATGCAGCAGCGCTGGCGTGACGGGGACTCTTCCGTTCCTCACGAGCTGATCTCCATTTTACAGGAGTGGTTGGTAGAACATATTACCGCAACAGATAAAAAGTATGGACCTGTAGTGAATAAATACCTCGACCAGGAGAATAGTGGAAATGGATCAAACTGAAGATGTTTTAAATGAAAATTCACTGCTGGTATCCACCTTCTTTATAGGACAGGCCCGCTTTGGGATTGATACTTCAAAGGTACAGGAGGTGGTGGTTGTGAGGGATATTACTCCGGTATACTCCTCTGCTGCTTTTGTGCTGGGGGTAATGAACCTCAGGGGACGAATCGTAACGGTTGTTGATACAGGAGAAAAACTAAATCTGGGTGCTGTCCCTGAGACTGAAACCAGACGTATCTTTATTGTGCGATGGAGTGGTGAGTATGTCGGGCTGCTGGTGGAGCAGGTAGGGGATGTGGCAAATGTCGACAGAGAGCAGGTTCAGAAGACCCCGGGAAATGTAGCGGGTGTTCAGGCCGAGCTTATAAACGGAGTTTTTCCTGTCGATAAACACCTTGTTGCTTTGGTTAACATAGAGCGCCTTTTAAGGGAGTAGACGGAATACCGATGAAAAATATCAGAGCTATAGTAGTAGATGACACGGCACTGTTCAGAAAAATTGTTTCAGATGCACTTTCAGGTGTTGAAGGTATAGAGGTTGTGGCAACTGCTCCCAATGGGCGTACCGCCCTGGCAAAAATCGAGCAGTTAAAGCCTGATATGATAACACTCGATATTGAAATGCCCGATATGAGCGGCATAGAGGTACTTGAGGAGCTTGCAAAGAGAAAAATCTCTTTAGGGGTTGTTATTGTAAGTGCGCTGACGCTCAAGGGGGGCGCTCTCACTATTAAAGCTCTTCAAAAAGGTGCTTTTGATTTTGTTACAAAACCCACAGGGGGAAGTGTTGAGGAGAACCGCACGGCTCTGAAGGATTCCCTTAAACCTGTTTTAAAAGCGTGGGAAAGAAAGCAGGGACCTCAAACCGTTGGCTATACCCGTGAAAAGGACGGTAAAGTAACATCCTGTAAATCACAGTGTTCAGTGGGTCAGTCGATGGGTACCAGTGCCAGCCCTAATAATGTGGTTAAAAAACTCCCCGCCAAAATTGACCGGGTACTCATTGGTATTTCAACCGGTGGTCCCAATGCCCTCTCTTTGGTTATACCTGCTTTGCCGGGGAATCTGCGGGTTCCGGTTTTTATAGTACAGCACATGCCACCGGTGTTCACTGCCGCGCTTGCACAGAGTCTCAATGATAAATCCGAAATTGATGTCTGTGAAGCACAGCACAACATCGTTGCACGTCCTCAAACTGCCTATATCGCACCCGGGGGGAAACAGATGCGTCTTGTAAAAGGGCCCGGCGGTGAAGAGGTTATAAAGATAACCGATGATCCTCCGGAGAATAACTGTAAACCATCTGTTGACTATCTTTTTCGCTCTGTTGCAATGAATTTTCCCGGTACATCGCTATCTGCAATACTAACCGGCATGGGCAATGATGGCATGGTGGGGGTGAAGCTGCTTAAGAGAACAGGCTGTTACAGTATCGCTCAGGATAAGGAAACTTCGGTTGTCTATGGAATGCCCAGAGCAGTAGTTGAAGCAGGTGTGGCAGATGAAATCCTTTCTCTGGATATGATCCCAAAGATTATTGTTAATCAGGTGGAGAGAAGAATCCGTTGAATAAAATAACTGCTGAAGATACGCTCGCCTGGTCTACTTTTGTATACTCCATTACTGGCATTAACCTCGACTCATCCAAGGGATATCTCTTCGAAAGCAGGCTGACTAATCTTGGTAAGGAGATTGGTACCCATGTCTGGAGTGATCTGCTTTATAAAGTCAAGTCAGATGTTTCAGGTAAGCTTCGCAAGAAAGTGATCGATGCCATTACAACCAATGAGACATCCTTTTTCAGAGACACCTCTCCGTTTGATCTTCTGCAGTTTAAAATTCTTCCCGATCTGGTGGATAAGAGAAAAAAGGTGCTGGGAAGTGGTGCTACCATACCTATCAGAATATGGTCTGCAGCCTGCTCAACGGGGCAGGAGGTATATAGCATTGCAATTATTTTGAAAGAACTTTTCGGTTCCATGAGGGGGTATGACCCAAGAATTCTGGGGACCGATATTTCCGATGAGGCAGTGGCAAAGGCAAGCTACGCACAATATCAAAGGATTGAGATTGACCGCGGACTCAAATCTGAAAAACTTGCAAAGCATTTCACTCCAGAGGGATCTGTCTGGAAAGTAAGAGATGAGATACGGGCAATGGCTACATTCAAGAAGATTAACCTGATGGAGCCACTGTTTTTTCCCTACAAATTTGATATTATCTTCTGTAGAAATGTGGCAATCTATTTCAAAGAAGCTGACAGAAGAACACTTTTCCAGAGAATCAAAAACGTACTTGCACCCGATGGGTACCTGGTAATCGGATCTACCGAGTCGATTACAACCCTCTGTCCGGAGTTTGTGCCTCAACGGTATCAGCGCTCAGTTTACTATCAAAAGAAAACCTGATCACCCCACCTCAAGCTGTGCCTGAGCATCAACCACATCCCGGTTAACCAGTACAAGGGCCTGATGCATTTTGTCACTTATCTCAGGGTCAGGTATTCTGTCTCGCAGTGTGCGCAAGAGCTGAACCACCATGCGCAGGGTACGTACCAGATCCCCTTCAGGAATACCAAATTCCCCAAGAGCCTTGAGGTCACACCCTTTGGACCAGGAGTAGACCGGAGCAGCAAGGGAGAAGTCCATCTCCCGAATGGGATTAGTAATACCGTATTTGATCTCTCTTGTCCTTAGTTTACGGATAACCTTTTCTGCATCAAATTTGAGTTGAAAAGATGAAACTGGAACGTTTTTCCTGCGGTTCTCTTCTGTAATTAAAGCCGTCAGAATAACCGGCAGATGATCGACACTGCACTCTTCAAAACTTCTTGAAAAATAGAGCTCTGCTGCCTGAATTTCGTAGCCACTCACCCCGGCTGCAAGTTGACCTTTTTGGGTTAAAATGATCCCGTCGAGAAAACCCGCTGATTTCAAAAATTTTATCCGTCTTTTTATCTGATCCTCTTCGGTGCGGTATGCCTTGGTTACCGAAAATGTTCCTTTGCGAAAATTGTGAAAACTTTTCTGGAATATTTCAAAGACACTCTCTCCAAACTGACTGTAAAGATTCAGTATAGTTGAGTAGGAGGCGAAAAAGCGGCTGTTGATTCGTTCGTTCTTGCTGTAAAGAAGTCTCTGAAGCTGATTGGGGTCTGTTGCCTCAGGTATTATTTGGGAATACACATAACCCACCTCATCCATTCCCCGCCTGCCGGCTCTGCCTGCCATCTGGTTGAACTCGCGGGTCATCAGGTAGTTGAACTGGACGCCGTCAAACTTCTCCAACTCGTCAAATATAACCGAGGTAGCAGGCATGTTTACACCAAGAGCGAATGTTTCGGTACAGAAGAGGATCTTTACAAGTCCTGCGGTGAAAAGTCGTTCGACTATCTCCTTTGCTGCAGGAAGAATACCCGCGTGATGATAGGCACAGCCCGACTCCCACAATGTTTTGAGATATCCAAGACGTTCATAATCGCAAAGGTTATACTGCACTGCAAGTTCGTCAACCAGTTTGCTTACCTGCTGCCTCTCGTCATCACTAAGCAGGTTAAGGTGCATATGCTGTTCAGCATTACGCTCACACGCCTTACGGTTAAAACAAAAATAGAGCGAAGGTAAATGATCCTGTTCTATAACATACTGGACAATTCTTCTTGATGAAGGCTTTCTGCGCAGGAACTTCTTGCGCACTGCCGGATTTTCTCGATATTTGCGCTTTATGGATTTGATATTCATGATACCAAATTTTGGGTGGAAAAAATGATTCTGCAAAGGTACCGGGCGCTCTGTCTCCTCGATGATTTTAAACGTAGTGTCTCGTACGGTACCCATCCATGTCGCAAGCTCTTTGATATTGGGGACCGTTGCACTTAGGCACATAAACCTGATACTGCGGGGAGCAAGAATAATACTCTCCTCCCAGACAGTACCCCTCTCAGGGTCATCAAGGTAGTGTATTTCATCAAAAATAACGTAATGAGTGTCGATCAGGCGCGGTGACTTTTCCAGAATAAGATTGCGAAAAATCTCAGTGGTCATTATCAGCAAGCGTGCATCAGGGTTGATGGTAACATCTCCGGTCTGTATACCAACCATTTCATCGCCAAAGCGATGCCGGAAATCGCGGTACTTCTGGTTGGAGAGCGCTTTGATCGGAGCTGTGTAGATGGTCTTCTTCCCATGCTTCATGGATTCCTCGACAGCATACTCCGCTATAAGTGTCTTACCGCAACCGGTGGGGGCGGCGACGATAAGAGATTCACCCCTGTCGATTGCTTCTACTGCTTCTACCTGAAAGGGATCAAGCTCAAGATTGTGGTATTTCAATGTGTCTCCTGTTGGCTATACTTTAGGTGCTGTGAAAAGTAATAACAATAAAATATCTTATGTGAAGAACGAGTGTGAGAAAAAGGTGCGATTGTTATGCCCGGCTAAAAGAAAACTGAAATTCATTGTACCATCCGGTTTTTGCCAGCACTCTTCATCTACCTTTTAATACGGTTAATGCAGTGGAAAAATGGTATAATTTATGTGTATTTTTATCTTTTTGAGGATATTCTGAGTCAAGAAAAGTACGAAACCCGGAAGCGAAACCTGGTTCCGTACCCGAGTGGGAAAAAAGGCCTTTTAAGAACCTCTGATTATGAAAACCAAAAAAATTGCACTCGTGACTGAAGCATACTGGCCTCTCAAAGGTGGAGTTGAAGAAGCGGTCAGGCAGTTGGCGGCTCATCTGCCTGCGCAGTTTCAATGTACTGTCTATACTCATCACCTCTACAAGCATCCTGTTTCGCTTTTCCGCAGGTATGGCTGCATAGAACCTCAAAAAGAGATCAAGACAGATCCTGCAGGGAAAAAGATTGTAATCATACGACCATCACTTTTTCGAAAGGCTGCACTGTTTCCGCTGCTGCTTTGGGGTGTTCCACTCCTGAGAAGAGGATCAACAGCACCGAAACTTTTCGACTTCCTCTTCATCTTCTACCGATACGCCTATAAAAAGATGCTAAAAAGATATCTTGCAGGATATGATCTGGTCCATTGTTATGCAACCGGATACATTGCACGCTGCGCTCAGGAAGTATGTAAAGAACACGGTGTTCCGATTGTGCAGCTGCCATCTATACACTTTGGGAGATGGGGCGATTCTCCGCGTCAGATGGAGGCGTACACAAAAAGCGATGCTGTTATAGCACTGAGCTCAAAGTCCGCAGAGGATTTTCGTAACCGAGCAACAAACCTCAGGACTCCCATAAAGGTCATACCGCCAGTCATCTCAAAAGCCTGCTGCCCGACAATGGAGGTAAAACCTCTTGAGGGTAGATTTATTCTGTTTCTCGGTCGAAGAGAAACCCATAAGGGGGTCGGTGAACTGCTCAATGCATATATGCAGATTACGACCGATGTAAAACTGGTTCTGTCCGGTCCCGGGGAAAAAATCCCAAAGAATGCTGAGAGTGAGCGGGTAATTGATATGGGGGAAGTTTGCGAAGGCACTAAAATCTGGCTTCTTGCAAACTGTGACTTCTTATGTGTGCCATCCAGAGATGAGACATTCGGAATTGTATTTGCCGAAGCTATGAGCTACGGAAAGCCTGTCGTTTCAACAGACATAGAACCAATCAATGAAATTGTTGTAAACAACCACTGTGGTTTACTTGTCCCTCCGGCTGACACCAGTTCCTTAAAAGATGCACTGGAAAAGATGCTGTTTGATGATGAAGCAACAATGAGAATGGGGAAAAATGCACTGGACCGATTTGACAAACTGTATTCTCCGGATGTGACTGTCGGGGCTATTGCTGAATTGTATGGGGAGTTGATTGAGGGGAGTGGCTACACGCGGCGATGCCCTAATTGAGCTCGTAGTTCCTCTTTGTCAGGGCCTCCTAACCGCTAAGCAGGCGCAGGCACACCCACCTGCCAGCGAATCCCTCCTCGGGGGATTTTGGGGGCTCTCAAGCAGGGCGACCCATACAACAAAAAATCAAAGAATCAACCAACCCTTTAACTGCAAATTATTACAGCTGTCAACCCCTCTCTATCTCCTCCATCCTCTTCCTCAACCTCTTCGCTGAAACTGGAAACCGCGTACGCATCTGCTGAGCAAAAAGCGATATAGCATACTCCTCTATCATCTCTCCTAAATGATCAACCTCAGACCTTTTTACAGAACATAGATCTTTTCTGAGGTGGGACTTATGCGCCTTTTGGAAGACTGAAAGTTCACCGCGAAGCTCCCGATATTTTTGTGGTGAAAACACCGCCTTTTCAATCCGCAGGGTGAAGGCACTTAAATAACGGGGGTATTCCAAATATTGTTCGAATCGGAGATCTCCTGATTTAAAATCCTCTATATACTTCAGAATGTCATTGTTGAGATCAGATTTCAAATCGGACGGGATTTTTGGCCCCATGCTTTTGAGTTTTTTTGTATGCTCTGTTGTAAATTGAAGCACCTTCTCAAGTGTAGTAAGCGCCAGATAACCGGTGCCTTTGAGTTTTTCTCTGGTGCTATTTGCAGCGCCAATAAATGATTCCTTGTCCCTTGGCAAAACTGCAGGGAGATCAAGTGCATATTCTCTTATCATATTGAAGATTATCTTTTTGACCTGATCACCTCCGCCATAGGGGACGCACTGTAATTTCAGCTCCCGGGATATTGAGAGGTCACGTTCGGTCCATGCCAAATCTTTTGCGGATGCAATCTCAAGCAGTCTCTTACACCCCTGTCTGTGTACTCGGTCACTCTCTTCCTGTGATTTACAATAAACAAGATCTGCAGAATCATCATTCGTCCTAAGGGCAGGATATCCCCTGAGTGCGACTCCTTCACTGTCTGAACCGAGCGTGATTACCTGACTTAAGTCCTCTTCCGGCCACTCCCTCAGGTTACATTTAGTAAACGAACGGAATTTTTCCTCCCAATGTGAATCACAAGAGCAGCTTTGTACAGGTCTTTCTTTGAGACATTCTGCACCTCTGCCAGAAAAAACAACCTGCCCGTCTTTACCCCGAATTTCTACCCTTGGAATAAGGTGTTCTGATAACTTGCGTTTATCAATAAGTTCTGATGAAATGTCAATATTGTAAAGGTCTTTAACCACCTTTGCAACCGCTTCATTGAAACTTTGCGCGCAGGGTTTTAGAATAGAAACAATTTCAGTGGCCCTTTCATTAAGGGGGATAAATTGCTTCCGCACGTTTCGGGGAAGACAGCTGAGCAGATCCCTGACCCTGTTTTTCCACTGACCGGGGACAATCCAGTCGAGCGTATAGTGTTGGACAAATGATGCCGCAGAAGAGGGTATGTGTAGCGTTACTCCATCATTGTGCTCTCCGGGGCTGAATGAATATGAGAGAGGGAATACCTGCTCACCAATTTTTGTATGCTCTGGATATGCATTTATCTCTTCGGGCACGACGTCACAGAGTAGTGCAGATTCTTCAATGAAAAGAAACCTGTCCCCCCTTTTTTTTATCACTGCGTTAAGATCGTGTATGGAAGACACTTTCGGGATTCTTTGGGAATAAAAACGATACAGTTCAGAATCTCCCGCATAAAGAGTTCGGCTCCGAAGTTTGTCTTCTGTAGATAAAATTTTTTCTCTGACCTCTATGTTATGCCGGTAAAAACGATGGTTACTTCTGAGTTGTTCTTCTACAAGACCGCTTTGAATGAAAATCTGCCCCGCTTCGTGAGGATTGACCTTACCATAACGCACTCTCCGTTTTATCCCAAGCTGCATTCCGAAAAGTGAAACCTTTTCAGTTGCCCGCACTGTTCCTCTGTCGGGATCAAAACAGGGATTTTCGTAACTCCTTTTACACAGAGACCCCCCAAGATCCTCAAGCCAAGCCGGATTAATTGTTGCCACTGTCCGGGCATACGGCCTTGAGGTCTCAACAACTTCATGGCACATTACCCATTTCGGTTTTTTACCGGCAAGAACTGAACCCGGAAATATCACCATCTCTCTACCCCGGGCCCCACTGTACTTTCCGTTATCATCCAGATATGCGACATTGGACAGAAGCCCGGTAAGCAGCGCCCGGTGTATCGAATCGTAGGAGGCAGCTGTTTTGTTTTCAGAAAAACCCTTCATCCTGGTTAATGTGGTATGAAGCTGCCGATAAACATCATTCCATTCGCGCATTCGCACAAACGAAAGGAAATGCTCCTTGCAGAACCTTCTCATCCGATTCTGGGTCTTAAGTGCTTTCCATGTGCTGTTAAAGATATCCCAGATGTTCAGATAGCTCAGAAAATCCGAAGACTGATCGAGAAAATTACGATGGGCTGCATCTGCTTCACCCCTGAGGTCAAAGGGGCGCTCTCTTGGGTCAATTATCGATAATGCCGCTGCAATGATTTTCACCTCCCTGAGGGCATTCTCTTTTTGGGCAGCAATGATCATCCGTGAAATATGGGGGTCAAAGGGAAGTCGCGCCATGTTTTTGCCAATTGAAGTAAGGTTGCCGTCATTGTCGATTGCACCCAACTCTTTTAAAACAGTAAACCCACCGGTGATTCTGTTCGGTGCCGGAGGGTCAAGAAACGGAAATGTTTCAATTTCTCCCAAATTATGGGCTTTCATATTCAGAATGACACCCGCAAGGTTGCACCGTTTTATCTCAGGGGTAGTGAACTCATCTCTGCTCAGGTAATCCTCTTCGCTGTAAAGCCTGACACATACCCCGTCTTTGACTCTGCCGCAGCGTCCCTTTCGCTGATCTGCACTGGCTCTGCTTATTCGTTCGACAGGTAGTCTGTTTGTGCGCAAACGGGGTGCATAGCGGGATATCCTTGCCAGTCCGGTGTCTACCACATACCGAATGCCTGGAACGGTTATAGAGCTCTCTGCAATGTTGGTGGATACAACGATTTTGATTCGGTCTGTTGTGGCAAAAATCCTGTCCTGTTCTTTTCTTGAAAGTCTTGAAAAAAGCGGGATGATATCGGTATCCTTAGAGAACTCTTTTTCAAGAGTGTCACAGGTCTCACGGATATCCCGTTCTGTGGGCATAAATATTAGAGTGTGGTCCGCTCCCTGCATCTCAAAGAGGTCATGTACTGTGCTCACGGCTTCTTCTATGTAGGAACTGTTCTCATCTTCACTGGCTCTGTAAAGAAGTTCTATTGGAAACAGACGGCCTGATACCTCTTCTACCGGGGCATCTGAAAATGCCTTTGAAAAGAGGGATGTATCGATTGTTGCCGAAGAGATTATCAGCTTTAGATCAGGGCGTTTTGGCAGTAGTTGACGGAAATAACCGAGCAGAAAATCGATATTGAGCGATCGTTCGTGGGCCTCGTCAATGATTATCGTATCATATCGGCGCAGTAGACGGTCTCTTTCAATCTCTGATAGAAGAATACCATCGGTCATAAACTGTACGACCGTATCCGGGGAGCTCTTTTCGGAGAAACGAATTTTATAGCCGGTAACTGATCCAAGGGGAGCTTTTAGCTGTGATGCCACCCGTGCGGCCAGGGAGGTCGCAGCAATTCTTCTGGGTTGCGTGCATCCGATTTTTTTTTTGTCTCTTCCCCGCCCGGCTTCAAGGCAGAAAAGAGGCAGTTGGGTAGTCTTTCCTGAACCGGTCTGCCCGGCAATAATTACCACCTGCTGGTCTCTTATACAGGAAACAATCTTATCCCTGAAGCTGAATATGGGTAGGTTTTTATCGTAAGCGCCGGGTATATCTGTAATCATTTTCGGTAACTGCATTTTTTAATACGATTCTTCTGTTGCAAAATTTATGTTAGTTTGTGTTGGATGTTCGGATTAAAAATAGTTTCAGGACACTTCTAAGATGACGGGTACCCTCAGATGTCACAGACTCTTGAAATCATAATTGTTGATGATGAGCCGCAGATCACGGAACTGCTCAGGTCTTTCGTTGAGATCTTTTCCGGTGAATCCAACGTTCATACATTCAATGACCCGTTAGAGGCTAAAGATTTCATGGGAGATAACCGACCCGATATTCTTATCACCGATTATAAAATGCCGGGTCTTGATGGCATAGAGTTGCTCAAATCAGCTGATCAGTCAGTGAGAAAAGTGATGATCTCAGGGTATCTGTCTGAGATTGCAACAGAGCAGCTGCAAAGGCTTGATGTCACCTGCATGGAAAAACCTGTTGCTATGCAAAAACTGGGTGATCTGATTGCTGATGTTCAGGATCAAAAAAATGTTTCAGTCTGAAGTGAATTCTGGTCCACCGTGGATACCTATCGTATTGTTTTTCCCGTCTTCATTTCTGTATGCCCGCCTTGGGTTACCGGCATTAATGCAGGGTGAATAGGGGGAAAGAGAGTATCGGTGTGATGCCCCACCATAGTGCTGAACTGGTATCGAGTCACTAATGGTATCGTAAATTACCTCTGCCAGTGATATGTCAACGATGGCTGATCGTTTCGTGGGAGTTTGAGTATCCAAAGCTATGGCTCTGCGTTCTGCAATTGAACCCGAAAAGACCGGGTCACGGAAAAGATTGAATGAACCGTCCGTGCTGTCACTCTTTCTGTTTACTTGTGATATGTCTCCCAGCTCTGGATCGCAGTTGAGGAAATTGCCATCGTTGTTGCCAAAAAAACAGTTGAACTCCACGTTGACCTTTGAAATACCGTCACACCACAGGCCGATATTGCGGTTTGACACTATGATGTTGTTTTGTATTGAGGGGTTTGAAGATTCACTTTTTATACCTGCTGTGAAATTACGGGTAATGATATTATTGTAGATACGCAGTGATCCCCCGTGCATACAGTGTACACCTATATTGTTGTTTTCAATTATGTTGTTTCTCACTATTGCCCCGGAGTTAACAGCGGTTACAGCGGTTGTGGCCCCGGAAATCTCTGTAAAGGCTATTTCTGTAAATTGCTTTGATGCTCCATCAAGAATGATTCCCCGCCACTTGAACGCCTGAAACTGAGGATCTTCGGATATAAATATAATCGGTCGGTCTCTTCTGCCCACACAACTGAGTGCTCCCTTGACTCTTATTGAGATAAGAGAGGAGTCCATTTTGTCAAATGGGTCCGCTGATGGGGATCTGTTTTTGGTTGAAATTATAATTTTGGTGCCCGGTGAGATAAGCAACCGTGCCCGTGGCATCACTACAATATCACCTTCCACAATATAGGGCCCTTGATCGGGCACCCATCTGGTGTCGCTGTCAATTTCACCGGATACTCTGGTTTGTCCGTACACACTGCCTAAAAACATGGCAATAATAAGAATTTGTTTCATAACTCTGAGTACTTGTTAAGGTGTTTATGTATAAGATACATATAGATCCAGCCGGGATTCTGCAGTTTTACCATTTTTTCGTCTGACCCACACTCCCTTTTTGCCGGATCTCTTTTGCAAAATAGCATTTCATAATCACAAAGGGTATCGAGAAATTGCGATATCTTCTGTTTTTCCGATTCTGATCCTGCAAATAGATCACAAAACGTTTTTTCTGTGATTTCAATACTTTTAGCACTCCTCAACTCACTCTGGTTTTCCAATAATTGGGCGCATCGACGCTGCAGTTCCGCCGGGCTGTTAAGATATTTTTTTATCTGATTGTGGAGCATAAGGCGCAAAAACTGACAGTATTCTCTATAGGCGCTTCGGTCGGTAAGCTGTATCGTGTCATTATCAATAAGGATAATCCCGAACGTATGGAGATGGGCGAACACTGAAGTGGCCTTCTGGTGAGTGACACCAAGAAGCTGAATGAGCCGCCTCTTTACTGTCTCAAGTTCAAGAGGGTTGCCCTCCGATGCCTCAAAAAAGTAGTATATAGTGAGAATAATTGATACACTCTGGTTGGTCTGAGCAGTATTGTTCAGGTGGTTGTTGGCGTTTCTTATTTTTTGAGATGTCATTTTGATTATAGACAGATACCATGGAGGAACTCCTTTTATCTTGTCATAAAAACTCTCCGCATCAACAATTACAACTACTGTTGTATCAAGTGCTCTTGCTGAAGCACTCCTTGGTTTACCATCGATTAGCGCCATCTCGCCAAGAACGGCTCCTTTGCGGAGAACGGCAAGTTCAACCTCACGGTTACCCACTCTTCTGTACACCTGTATTCTACCCGACTGTATTATATACAGTTCACGGGATCGGTCCTTCTCGAAAAAAAGGTGCATTCCGGATTTGAGATTTCGGGTTAATGGTTTCATAGTTTATTGTGCATAAAATATAATTTTGTCGATTCTGTTTAGTATATCTGATCCGTTCATTATATTTTAAAGCTTGGGATTGGATTTTGCAAGGAGAAGTGAATAACCATGAATGATTTAAAAAAAAGACTCCCTTTGCTTCTCTATTTGATGCTTTTAGTGGCCGCATGCGGAGGAAAAGAGAGCGTATTGCTGGAAATTGATTTCTCTGAAGCGCCGTCCTGGCTGTACCTGCTTGGTGCCGATTTAAGAGGAGCGGTAGAGTGCGAGGACTCATCCCAGGCCTATTCCGGATCCTTACGGGCATATCTCCAGGGTGCCGGCTCGTCAACCAAAGAGTCTGCTCAGTTTAAAACAAAAGATTTCACGATAAAATCAGACTTTCTTACTGACGGACAGATGTTTGAACTGGAAAACAGACTCAGTGTTTTGGAAATAGCAGTGTCTCCCACTGAAGGTGTAAGCGTTTCAGATACAGCCATTGCCAGTGCGATACCTCTTGCCAATTGGGATATCTTGAGGAGTGTTGCAAGAGCAATTCCTGTGTTGCCCGCCTCAAAAATGAGTGTGGGGGCATCATGGGAAAGAGAGTATCAGTTTCCCATCGAAACCAATCAGGGGCAGGTCACCGGCCAACTCTACCAGATCTTTCGTCTCGACAGCATTATCACCAAAAACGCCAATCCATCAAGAGCGATTCTCAGTTGGCTTTTTTCATACCGAGTCTCCCTTGATCATATAAACTCCGTAGTGGGAGATTTGCCAATGAGTGGCTCCGGGGTAGGAAATGCCGTTATTGATCTGAAAAAGAACCGTCTCATAAAAACAAACGCTAACTTTGAGATGTCTTACCAGGACAGATGTAATATACAACTCAAGGAAACGGTGCATCTGGAGTTGATCGAATAATCTTTTTAGGATGGTGTATGAAATTTTCCTTAATACTTTTATTCTCTTTTGTGTTTTTTGTAAAGTCTGCTTTGTGCGCGCAAATTACCATCTCTAAAGATACCGTGTTGCTCAGCGATATAGTCATCAGCGAGGGACAAACCCTTGTTATTCAACCCGGGGTTACAATCAGATTTGACGGGTATTACGGGTTAATTGTCAGAGGAAACATAATTGCAAAAGGAGAAGGTGCCAAACCGATAGTTTTTACCGGTTCTGAATTTAGTGACACACAGAGAAAAAATACCTGGAGAGGCATAGAAATCTCAGGCGCTGAGGCCAACGGACATCTCAAACACTGCATTATTGAAGGCGCATACCGAAATGTTGTCTGGAGTGCGGATCCTGTTATCGAATCATCCACTTTCAGACAAAACCACTATGGTATCTATTCAACACGCAATGCAACCCCTCATATCAAGGGCTGTACATTTTACAACAATGTTTTTGCAATAGCCGTTGACTTTGCTTCTCCCCTGATCTTTGATAACAAAATATCCAACAACAATGTCGGTCTGCACTTTCAGATGAGTTCTGCTGCAACGGTTGCCAGAAATGTCTTCCACGATAATATCGTCAACATTCAGTCCGATGATTCACTTGGAAAAAACAACGATGCGGTGTCCATTCAGTACCTGTGGGATACGGTCCTGCAAATGTTCTGACTTGTCACCCTCGATCCGAAAATAGACCCTTTTCCGGCATCTCCACTATCACTATCCCATCAATGATTCCATACCTTCTGCGGGTATGCCTGAACCTATAGTAACCCTGAGCATCAGCGGGTAAGCCCCCCAAAGATCCTTTAAGTGTACCGCTGTTTATCTGCTCGATAGCCACATAGCTTTCGGGTCGGTTGCGTCTGCCAGGATCTCGGATCACCAGGCTTGAAGGGCTTTCCCCCTTGCCGTCATGCCCATACCCTGCCAGAGTAACCCAGTGCCCGCCGGTGCGCTCATAGACATTGTTTACTTTGTCGTACCTGTACCAGCCAAAATTCAGCAGAACTGCCTGATTGTTGCGCAGAGCGTTTTTCATCTCGTTGATATCAGGTGCAGTGTTGCTTTCTGAAAAACGCAACGGAACGGTACGCCATCCCTGATACTTGATATTTACACCGGAAATATTGCGGTCATTGAAAAAACGTTCCAGACCTTTGCTGATCGAATAGGGGCCGGTACCCCGGTTACCGGTATTGAAATAGTGCGAAGAACCAAGCAGTTTGATCAGTTCATACTGGTTGCGCGCCTCGTCTCCTGTGTCATCAAATAGACCAGTATGCCCACTATTGTAAAACTTTATCAGTGCATTGGATACCGCCACCGGCCCGCAGTACACACGGCCGGTATATTCAAATCCGCCAAACAAAGTGTCTCGCTGAAAATAGTGGGGGTAGCTTTGGAGAAGATCAAGAAACACTGCCGGCGCGTCTTTTGATGTTTGACTGGTGGTCTGGTAACCGGAATAGTCTTCGGTAGGTAAGGATGAGTGTGAGATTTGAAAAAGAGAAACAATTGTAATCATTAAAAGCGAGAACCATCTCATTTTGAAAAACTCCACCTGAATTTTGATAATACCTGATTTAGTTTGGGTTGAAACTACGAGGGTGACGAAGAGTTATTGTTCTGTTAGTTGTAGGAGGGGTGTTAATGAAGAAGGCTCTTTAGAGAAAATTGTTAAAAACATGAGTAAGAAAAAACATGAGTAAAATATGTAAAAGGATTTGGGCACCTGCCGAAGACGGCACCGGTTCTCCTCCATGCTCGCTTCACTCGGTACCGTTTGTAGCGTTGCGCATCGGAATGCTCCACTTTTTGGATGTACTGGACAATCGGAATTGTC
>SKJJ01000041.1 GCA_007115975.1 Chitinispirillum sp. | reverse complement strand
CCAATATCATGCCCACCCGTTTTTTCCTCCTCTACGGTATGGATGATTCAAGGATACAACAGATGGATGATCATCCCGACCGCTTTGAGGGTGAAGAGCACAAGATCAGCGTGGCTAATTTCAGGCGGGGTTTAGAGCTGCTTGGGTACGTTATAAAGGAGGATGGGCCGTTCAATGATGAGGTACCGGGCAGTATCGGATGAATCGCTTTTTACCCTTAACCAGAGACTAAACAGCTGGGAGTTGAGAAAAACGTTTGATAACAGCAGGGTTACCGTTTTTTCATTGAATGTGAACAGTTTTGATGATACACAACCGGTTCCCGAAAAACGCACTCGATTGCCGAGGTAACCGATATAAGCTGCGGCGGAGTTTGGATAATCAACCGGTTAAGATCCATCGGCTCATCAACAAGCGCTCTGACACTCTCTGGTACCGTTTGCTGAAATTCTCCCTCCTTATCACTTGAACAGCTAAAAACCATTAGTGCTGCAAATACTGAAAAGATGACTCTTATGCCCATTTTTACTCCCTGTGATTGGAAATACAAATCCGGAATTGGTTTCGCAAGGCAGCACCATGACAGAGGCCGGATGAACTGTTTTGCAAATGTGATATGCCAATATAGTGCTCTGGTTGATGGCAATGGTAGCGTTCAGACAATCTGGTCAACGTGCCCCGCCTGCAGTGCGTTAGTAACGGCTGAGCAGTTATCGGCCTTTACTATCTGCATTATTTTCTGAAACCGGAGAAAAACCTGTTGAACAAAGCGCTACCGTTCTATCTGAGTTGTTTAATCCGGTATCACCGAAGGCTTTGTTCAACACCGGTAAAATTAGCGCCTCTTTTCCTTGAGAACTCCGCCCCTAGGCATTAGCTATACAACATTGTAATCGATACTTCGGAAATGGAGCACAACGATAAATACCTAAGATTATTTCATCTGTCACTACTGTTTTTTTACTTTCGGTTTCTTGGTTTTAGGAAGTGGAAGCTCGCTTGCTGTTATTGCTATAAGCTCGCTTAACCGGGCCCTGTCTTCAAGCATATCTTCTATCAAAAAGTATCTCTTCGCCCCCTTGTAAGGAGCTTCTTCATTTACCGCGCCAATATATTTTCTCCCACTTTCCGTAGGTTTTACAAAAAATTGGTTGTTGCAAATCAGACCGACCACCTTTGCGTCACAGTAGATTGCAAATTCACCAAACATCTTCTTGTAGGTAATGATACCAGAGCCCTGAAGTTGCTCGGTGATAAATTCAACAAAATTCAAATCCGATGACATAATGAAAAACTCCTTTTTGTTTTTTAAAATAGAACAGGAGAACGGGGCCGTATTGTAAAAAAAGTACATCCATTGATATTTTTGCAGAACTGCCCGGAATTATTAATTATACGGTTGTAAGCACCTGTTGTTCGAACTGCATAATGAGTGAACACCGGATCCTGCCTCTGGATCAAGACTGTCAACAATACTAATCCCACATTAGGTCTTTACACGTAGCTGTACATTGCAGTATATAATAAACAAACACCAGCAGCAACTTACACAACTACACAGGCTTTCTTTATGTCTCAAGATCAAAACGCAATAGATCTGTTCAATTATTTATTGTCATGCAAATACCCTGCAGCGCGAAATCAGATTGAACAGGAACTTGGCTTCTCCCGCGCAACCTTCTTCAGGGCAAAAGATACCGCTGAGAGACTCTTTGGACCAGCAATAGAGTGTGACAAAAAGTATGGCGGCTACTTTTTGAAAAAAGGAGACTCCCTGCAGTATCCAAGACCCTTTTTCTCCATGTCTGAAATTCAAGCTCTGGTTCTTATCGAACAAGCCCTCTGGGGTATTCAAAAAGGTCTGCTTGCAGATGTTCTAAAACCCATTCGGGAACGATTTGTGCCCCTTCTTGAAAATCAGAAAATTCCGGTTAACTCTTTACGGGATAAATTCAAAATTGTCTCCGTGTTCTGCCGCCCCGTTGATGATCAGGTTTTCAGAACCGCCTTCAATGCTATCAACAGAAAAAAGTGTATCGAAATGGGTTACCGCTCCCTTGGCTCAGAAGAAGAGCAGCACCGCACCGTGTCTCCTTTTACCATTGTCCGCTACAGGGATAACTGGTACCTCGACGCATTCTGCCATCAACGCGGCGGACTGCGAACCTTCGCAATGAGCCGAATTACAACCGTTCTGCCATCAAAGGAGAAGTTTCATCCTGTCGACAGAAAAATCCTCCGCAACCACTTCTCCCAGGCCTTTGGCATATTCACCGGCCCGGCCCTAAAGACCGCCCGCATCCGCTTCACCGGCATCGCTGCTGTCGAAATCCAGCACGAAACATGGCACCCAAAACAACATTGCGAAAACCTCCCCGATAACTCCTGCATCCTCACCATTCCATACGGTAATGACACCGAACTGGTGATGGATATTTTAAAGTGGGGAAAGGATGCTGAGGTGCTGGAACCTGAGGATCTGAGGAAGAGAGTGCGGGAGGTGATAGGGGAGATGAGAAGAAAATATGAGGAGGAGTGAAAAAAAATGGGGAGAGTCTCGGGATTTGAGACTGAAGAGGGGTAGATTTAGGATTTTGGGGGTGGGGTTGAGCATAGAAAGGTAAGGTGATTGTAACTATGAACGACAGGATTTACAGGTACTGGGGGAAAGCTACAAGGCAGGGAGATGATCTGCAGGGTTATCATCTTCTTGTTTATCATTGTCTCGATGTTTCAGCCGTAGGAAAGGTGTGGTTGGAAAACAACCCTGACTTTGTGAGTCGTTCTGCTCAAGCTTGTGGGCTTTCCCCCAAATCATTCACGGAGTGGTTTCTGTTTTTTCTTGCACTTCATGATGTCGGGAAGTTTTCTGTTAGATTTCAGAATTTATGTCCAGATCTTCTTTATAAGCTGCAAACAAAAAAGAGTGAAGCGCCATATAAGCCCCGCCATGATCAGCTGGGTT
>SKJJ01000063.1 GCA_007115975.1 Chitinispirillum sp. | reverse complement strand
TTATAAATGCCACAGGGTTCTGGGAGAAGATGAAAAAGAGTCTGGGGAGTAAGCGCAAACAGATTTCAGCCGGGCAGATAGAGGAGATTGTAAGGCTTCACGGCAGGTTTGAAGAGGGTGAATATGTAAAAATTCTGGATAATGATGAATTTGGCTATGTAACCGTAACGGTTGAACGCCCCCTATATAATGAAAAGGGTAAACCGGTTCTTGATTCAAAGAAGCGCCCAAAGCCCGACACCTCAAAGCGTGACACGGAGAACATACCGCTCACAGAAAATGTTGATGACTATTTCCAGCGTGAGGTTAAGCCCCATGTGCCGGATGCCTGGATGGAGAGAAGCCGGGATAAGGTTGGCTATGAGATACCGTTTAATCGGTTTTTTTACAAGTATACTCCGCCCCGGGATTTACCGGTGATTGATGCAGAGCTTAAGGATAAGGTTGCACGGATCCAGGCGCTGCTTGCGGAGGTGGTGCAGTGATTGATTTTTCACAACTGGTCGCCCGTATTCAGCAGGTTCACACAGTTCTTTCTGATGGGGCAAAACGGGCCATCAACAGCTCACTTACCCTTCGAAACTGGGTAATTGGATTCTATATCAGCGAATATGAGCTCAATGGAGAGGACCGCGCAGCCTATGGTGACAATCTTATGGCCGATCTTGCCGCAGAGCTGCAGCACCTACCCAATTGTAACCGTCGCCAGCTCTATGACTATCGCACTTTTTACAGCCGTTATCCGCAGATTGTGCAGACAGTGTCGGCACTATTGCCGGATGTGTCACTGGTGAGCATCGGGTTGTCTGAAAAGATTGTGCAGACAGTGTCGGCACAATCTTCTATCAGTCCGATGATGTTGGTGCAGAATCTTTCTTATAGTATGTTTCGCCTTCTTGCACCCATCGAAGAGGATACCAAGCGGCTCTTTTACGAAGTTGAAGTGATTCAGGGGAATTGGTCTGTACGGGAACTCAAACGGCAGATCGATTCGCTCTACTATGAACGCAGCGGTCTTTCGGTCAACAAGCAAAAACTCAAGCAGGTTGTGCAGGGCAATACTGAACATGACAGTCTGGCTCTCACGGTAAAGGACCCCTTTGTTTTTGAATTTATTGGTCTCAAAGCACGTGAGGTGATGGGTGAGACTCATCTGGAGGAGTTGCTGCTTGATCATATCGAGTCCTTTCTTCTGGAACTTGGTCATGGCTTCTGTTTTGAAGCGCGTCAGAAGCGTATTGTCATCGGTGAGACATACAATTTTGTGGATCTGGTCTTTTATCACCGCATTCTCAAATGCCATGTGCTGGTTGAATTAAAGGTCGGTGCCTTCAACCACGAAAACATCGGACAGTTGAACACCTATGTGAGCTGGTACCGAAAGAATGTGATGGTTGAAGGGGATGGACCGCCTGTGGGAATACTCCTCTGTACCAACAGGGATAAGGCACTGGTAGAATATGCCACAGCGGGAATGGATAACACCCTTTTTGTCTCCCGGTACCAACTGGAGCTACCAGCCAAAGAGGAGATGGAGCGGTTTATCTCACAGAGTCTGCGTGAAATGGGAGGGGAAAGATGAGTCATTTGAGATATGAGAGCTATAAAGACAGTGGTGTGGAGTGGCTTGGGGAGGTGCCGGGGCACTGGGAGGTGAAACCTATAAAAACAGTTACTTCTTGTAATGATGAAGCACTTCCGGAAAATACACCAGAAGACTATGAATTTGATTATATCGAAATTTCTGATGTGAATAGCAGCGGTAAGGTAATAAACAGTACTAAACATTTTTTTGCCTCAGCACCATCTCGTGCAAGGCGAATTGTTAGGAATGGTGATATCATCGTTTCTACCGTACGAACTTACCTGCGTGCTATAGCATCAATTGACGACATTAGCCAAAATACTATTGTCTCTACAGGGTTTGCGGTGATTAGACCTAAAAGCGTGGATCATTCATTTATGGGTTATATGTTTCGTGCTGAATACTTAATCTCTGATATTATTGCTAAATCTGTAGGTATAAGTTATCCTGCAATCAATGCATCTGAATTAGTAAGGTTAAAAATCCCCCTCCCCCCACTCCCCGAACAACAATCCATCGCCTCCTACCTTGATCGCGAAACCTCCCGCATCGATTCCCTGATTAGTGAGCAGAATGAGCTTATTGCACTTCTTAAGGAGAAGCGCCAGGCACTTATTTCTCATTGCGTCACCAAAGGCCTTGATCCTGATGTGAAAATGAAAGACAGCGGGGTGGAATGGCTGGGGATGGTGCCGGAGCATTGGGAGGTGACTAAGTTGAAGCATTTAGTAATCATAAAAACAGGGTTTGCTTTTAGCAGTGAAGCTTTTATTGATGAAGGTATTCCTGTACTTCGAATTGGCGATATATCCCCAAATGATGCAGTCGATTTCTCAAACGGCAAATTTCTACCAATGAAGTATAAAGAAATCAACTCAGGCTGCCTTGTTATAAGTGACGATATTGTTATGGCAATGACAGGAGCAACAATTGGAAAAGCTGGTTGGTATAATCTCCCTGAACCGGCGCTCTTAAACCAGCGAGTGTGTTTATTCAGGACTAATCAATTAAATATTCAGCGTTATACATGGTATATTCTGAATAGCTCTTTCTACATGGAACACATAAATCTTACTGCGTTTGGTGGTGCGCAGCCAAATATCTCAGATACTGAAATTGCTGATTATTATGTTCCCCTCCCCCCACTCCCAGAACAACAATCCATCGCCACCTACCTTGACAAGGAAACGTCAAAGATAGACAATCTGATAAAAGAGTCCGAATCAACCATAACCCTGATGCAGGAGCACCGGGCTGCGCTTATATCAGCTGCGGTTACGGGGAAGATTAAGGTACCGGATGTGGTGGCAGAAGTATGATGCAACAGGTGTATGACTGGCTTCAATACGGCAGAAAATAAAAAAAACGCCTCTTGTACCGAAGGGCGCA
>SKJJ01000220.1 GCA_007115975.1 Chitinispirillum sp. | reverse complement strand
TTGCTGACAAAAAGCGTTTCTGGTTCAGAAGTAAGCCCATTTGCATCTACTGCTGTAACAATAACATTGTGCACCCCAGTTCCGATATCTGCAAAACTGAAATGTGTATTGAGAATGGAATCACCTGTTGTCGTCTCATTTACTGTCCCATCCCCATGAAAATCCCAGTAAACCTCTGTCAAAGGACTGAAACCATCTGAACCACCGGCACTGCTGTTACGTACAGCAAGCCGAGTGTTTGGGGCATCAGAAGTTATAGGGCGACTGTACCCCTTAGGATTCCCCTCAATAACCGGTGCCGCCTGTCTCCCCGTCATCCTGAAAACAACATTCTCCCGGTCTCCACCAAGCACCCGGACGGTAATCGAGTGGCGTTCATTCGTCATGAACGGTTCTGCAAGTGTCCCTTCGGGAACAATCAGCGGATTAGGGTCTGGTGCCCAGGTCTCTCCGCCATCAAGGGACAGGGCTATGAACATCCGTGCCATGCCAAGACCCTGTGGAGTAAAGGATATCCTGCAATCCCTGCTTACTCTTGTCTGTAATATACCGCTCCCATCATACCATGAGCTGTCACTGTTCCACACACTGTCCACCGATACATCCTCCACCGTAAGGCTCTGGGCTGATACTATCGACATAAACCCCATAACCATGATTACCACTGCTGTTGTTATTATTGATCCGTTTCTCATCTTTTATCTCTCCTTACTGTGTTACCACAAAGCTGTGTGAATAGCTGTTGCCGTTTACCAAAACACGTGCAAAATAGATCCCCTGTGCAAAACGGGTGGTGGGGAGAGAAAAGGAGGCATCCCTGTAACCAGCCCTGTGGTACACCTGTCTGCCTGCTATGTTGTAGAATGTAATGTCAGCTGTACCCTGCTGGTTCTCAAACGGCAGGGTGATCGTCACACTGCCCCGTGCAGCACTGATGGAAAACTCCCTGCTTTCAAAACGCTGCACCATGCGGGCCGATGAGGTATCACTGGTATCGATAATACCACTGGTATTGCCCGGTGCAAGGGTGAATGCCGGTGTCTGGCCACTGGCTTCGTAGTATTCCTGTGCCAAAACAAAAGCTGATACAATTATCAGCACGCATATTACCTTTTGTAATTTCTCCATAATATAACCTCCATCATAATTTTGTTAAGTGACACTATATCCATTTAAGTGCTGGTTGTCCCAAACACTGTCAAATGCAATTTTTGTTGTAGGGCTGTCATTTTCGATCATTTTCTGTATTTTCAGATATTCTTTTTTCTTGATCTTAGCTAAAGAGGTGGCCCTATACTTTAAACTTTTCAATACCACAGAATCGATCGGACAGTGCAGTAATTGTTCTATTGCGCGCACTCTTTTCTTTGGGTATGTCAGGTAATAGTGATATTTCAATATCACATTCAATGGCTTTTGTGCTTGCCCAAATGAAACTTTTGTTTTCTTTTTTAAATCTTCAATGGAATCAGTTATCATATTATCTGTTAATGTTCCTTTACTCATGCTTTCTGCGAGCTTCTCTATTGTTTCAATGGTAGATTGTCTGAATTTATTAATGCTTTGTGTTCCGTTATAGTTTGGGTTTTTTGATATTGATCGCGCTATCATGGTGGCATTAAAAATTATATGATAAACACTTTTCTGTTGAACTGTTAATGGCATTGTCTCTCTCCCCCTGGCTTTAATGGAATGATTTGAAATTCAGGAAATATTCGATATCGGCGGAAACTCAGATGCTATTGTCTCTATATACTATAATGAACAGGCAAAAACGTCAAGAAAATACGAAAAAATACCGTGTGCAGGCCTGCACACGGCAGGGCTCTTTTTTCCCGCAATCCTACTATACATTAACGACATGACACATTGTGTCTTGAGAAGAAAAAACTCCCTACCCTTTCACCACCTTTACTTCTTTTCCCTGTTTTTCCAGCATAATCTATAGTAACGGTAAGAATCCCTCCTGAAAGTTCAAACGATGATCCTTTCTCTTCTATTCCTGTTTCGCAGCTGTCATTATCTTCTGCAACTCCTCTATCTTTTCCCGAACTCCCATTCTGTTCTGTATCTCTATCGATTGCTGGTGAATCTCCTCGTCCGTCAAATCCATCTGTCTGTCGCCCAGATTCTCTGCCCACGTCCTGATTTCCTTCAACACCGGCTGGATAGTCTCGTAATACTCTTTGTATAAACTGTTGCTTATCACGCTCCAGTTCCTTTCTCTGTATGGTGGAATATTAGTTGTCTAACCTATTGACTATCTTAGTATGTGTATCTATCCGGAGAGACGATCTTTACAATTTCCTCTTTATCCAGTGTTTCTTTCAACAAAGAATAATCATCAAATCCGCGCGATCCGATAACCGCTATTCTTTTCATTATACCCCAGGCAGTCTCAGTTTCTGAGACTGCAATAAAGTAGTTACTTTTCTTTTTCCTGTGAGCTGTCCGCATCGCTCTCTGATTCAAGCTTCTCCAAAATGGCTCCCAGCTCTTCTTCGGTCAAAAGGCACTCTTCCTCTGCCAGCTCCTCTTTGCAAAATTCCTCCATGCTCTGGAAGAACGATATATCTCTTTTAGTTGGAATATATCTGTCCAAATATACCGGAACATAAAAAAACAACAGGCTCACTGCTATCCCTCCCCTGCTCAGCTTTTGTTTAGCTTTCTTGTTTCTTTGATGTTTTTATTTATCGCTTTGGTTATTGCAGGAAGATCACATCCGTATAAGAATTCAGTCAGGTTTTTTGCACCGGATTTCACCATTAGCTCAAACAGCTTTTCCCTGTCATTGTCATACATCTTTCCCACGTTATCATCCCCCTTCCAGGAGCTGATATTTTCCAGTTGCCGTGCATCCTCTGCAGACACCAGACCGGCAACATCCTTATTGTGACGCTGAAGAATGAAACGCTTCTTTGCATACACCACCTGGTTGATACACTCCCCTATCAGGTTTTTAAATTCACTCACAGCAATC
>SKJJ01000122.1 GCA_007115975.1 Chitinispirillum sp. | reverse complement strand
TTTTAAAAATTTTCAGATTAATTAAAATACCAGTGCCTACAAAAAAAGCTACTGAGCAAAACGCGCCAGGGGGGGACGGAATGTGGACAATTCCGATTGTCCAGTGCCCTCAAAAAAGCGGAGTCCTCGCAGCGATAAACGGGGCACCGAGTGAAGCGAGCATGGAGGAGAACCGGTGCCGTCCTCGGCAGGCACCCAAATTCTTACTCATAAATCCTCATTTCCTACACCCTATTGTTAAATTTCTGCGAACTCTGCGTTTTAATCTCCCCCAACTAACTGGCTAACCAAACAGTGGTAACTGACAACACAACACCATGGGAAAGGACGATGTAAACTGCGTGAATTTTATATTTGTTCCGGATTACAGGCGGACTATTCTGCAACCGCGGTACGAATCTGAACACCGGAATAATAAGCGCTTAAGATCTGATCAAACGTTTGGCCGGCTCTAGATCTGCCTATAGCACCCACCTGACACATTCCTACTCCGTGTCCAAATCCTGTACCAGAGATGACAACGCGGTTTCCGTCAGAACTGGCAACCGAAAAATTAGAGCTGTACAGAATGCCCTGCTCACTGTTGTTGCGCCTGAACAGAAATCGTATTCTGTCTCCACCTGTAAGGAAATCACCTGCGGTGGAATTAATGATAGAGCTCTTTATTCTGCCACAGTCGAAGCGATCCTGAATAGTGACAGTTCTGAATGCTCCGGTATAAGGAGTGGCCAGTCGTCCTTGCTGTGAGTAGCTGCTTAGAATTGATGACAACTGTCGGGGAGTCCAGTTCTCCTGCCATGTAAAGAGGCGTGATGACCTGCAATAGGCATCACCGTTTTCATTGAGGTCAGAAACAGAGCGAAGGTATGGATAGGGCTGATGCTGCCCCCAGACATCCTGCACATTTGCGGTTTTCCCACCACAAGTGGAGTGATAATAGGCGTGTATGACTTGATCATTATATGCCATTATAAGATCTTTTGTAAGCCGTATAGCCACATCGGTATGCCTGAATTCATCATTTGCACCACCATATACCTGATCAGCGACAGTGCTGAGCACATCAAAATCTCTGTTTGCATTGGCTGCCATCCGAACATAGGTATAGGTTCGTGCTGCAACCGCCTGGCTTTTCATCGCCTCCATTTCAGCTTCACCCAACCGGCCTATTTCCCGAGGTACAACTCCACGCAGATAGTCCTCCACATCCAGAACATTGACAAGAGAAATAGAGGAGATATTTTCGGAAAGAACGACCAGGTTTCCCCTGTAGCTTCTTTCACCAATCTCAACATATTGCAAACTGCTTTGAATAACCAGGGTGCACGGAAGCGGTATGTCTCTTCGCTGGTCGTTAACGGTAGCTGATACCCTTGCCCCTCCGGAGAGCGCCTGCAGATGCACCCTTCCTCTGAATGAAACAGAGCCGCCTTTAAAATTGATCTTTGCGCCAACGGGAGAATAGATTGTCTGAGCGGAGATATTCCTTTGGATCATCACCCGTACCGGGCGTTTTTCCACCCTCAGGGGAGGGTATCGGTAGGACCGCTCCCCTTTCCAAACCTGTTGAGTCTCCTGCGGGGCATCGACAAAGGCCAAAGCGAAGTCAATTTCATCTGAAAGACCTTGATCCTCAACAATGAATTGATCTGGAGCACGTTCCGGTTCGGGGTCAGGTTTAATCGGTTCAAATTGCTGGTCTGGCCGCTCCTCCACTGTCGTTTTCGGGTAGGGGGCCAGAAAAGGAGCGGTGCATCCGTGGAACAGAAGCAGTACTGCGGACAAAAAAAGGCTATAGGTCTTGAGATTTTTCACGTTGTGCCCTGGAAATTTTCTTCAGTTTGCCATTGATAAGACTGCGCTGAAGGGGCGAGACATGATCGACAAACATTATACCATTCAGGTGGTCAATCTCATGCTGAAGCGCACGTGCCAATAGCCCCTGAGCATTCTCAATGAGATACTGCTGCCCTTTGGCATCCTGTGCCTTCACCGAAACAACACTGGGACGGTTCACCGAAAGAGTAATGCCGGGAATACTGAGACACCCCTCATCGTAATCCTCTTTTTCTTGGGAAGAATATACTATCTCGGGATTGATCAATACATAGGTTTGCTCTTGTCCCCCGGTGGCATTAATCACAGCGATTCTGCGGCAAATCCCGACCTGAGTTGCAGCCAACCCCACTCCATCCTCATACTCCATGGTCTCTATTAACTCATCCACAAATCCCTGAAGTTCTTCATCAAACTTTTCCACCGGCACGGCTTTTTTTCTAAGCACCGGATCACCATAATAATGCATCTCTAACATAACCGCTCTTTTCTATTACACCAGTCAGCTGTTGCCCTCTTTATCGTTTACTACGGATGAAACCGATGCTTTGGTAACTTCAATAATAGTATTTTCTGCGGTTTTAATGCTTAAGCTGGTATCTTTAACATTGCCAACCGTTCCCACAATCCCGCCAACGGTAACGATTTTATCCCCTTTTTTAACATTTTGGAGCATCTGCTGGCGAGCTTTCTGTTTTTTCTTCTCAGGAACGATCATCAAGAAATAGACAATTAAAAGAATGGGAATCATCATTATTAGAAAGCTTGGTCCCTGAGCAGGCTGATTCTCCTGCGCCAGAGTTGTTTTTGCAAACAGAGCAACTATCGCCGTTACTGAAATGAGGTAATTAATCATTTTGATCCCCTTACAATTTAAATTTTACTGTTTCTGTTAAACGAATTCCTAAAATACGTGCAAAACAGAAGGGATGTCAACGCGAAGTTACTGCGTTGGGCGGTTTAACCCCATAGTATTGCACTATAATGGCTGCCCGATTATCCCTACCCTTAAAACCTTAGTGACATGTGCGTTATGACATGTTAAGGTGTAGCTGCACCCGCGCACCCGCGCTGCACCCGCCCATCACCAGAAGCCCATCACCAGAAGCCCATCACCAGAAGCCCATCACCAGAAGCCCATCACCAGAAGCCCATCACCA
>SKJJ01000189.1 GCA_007115975.1 Chitinispirillum sp. | reverse complement strand
TGATGGTTTCGCATATTGAACTCTCCATGCCTGTGATGCAAACAGAACGTAATCGCTTAGTCCCGCAGCAAGTACGTGAGTGGAATCAAAAATGCGCAGCCCTCTTGTTACATAACCTTCCGGGGGCATCATTGCCATATCCATTAGTTCCGGATACTCATGGTCTGCGGTCATAAGCGGAATCGGGGTCATTTTGAAAAGCGACTTTATGTTCGATGTATCTACAGAATTTGCAACGTAAAGCAGATCCATACCGGTAGTATTTTGTTCTGTTACAGCATCATCTCTCATAAGAAAAACAGTATAGCCATTTTGCTCCAACCGGTTAACCATTCTAATATCATTATTTGAGTATCTGCCAATATAGAGAATCTGTTTTGGATCCGGAGTATACTGTACTTTTTGGGCCTCTTCTATTTGATACTACTCAATGGATTGGATATCTTTGCCCTCATACCATTGCGGAGCAGATTCTGGTTTGTATTCACGGGGCACAATAGCCAGAGATTTGGACAGTGTTGTGGCATAGGGTTGGTAATTTTTTACAACTGTTCCGGTATCCGATTTCAATGTTATATCCTTAAGACACCTGATTTCAGAATCGTTTTTAGCAAGGGTAACTGAGAGATAGTTTACAATGCTGTCTTTGTCGAATGCGATAATATTTTCACCTTGTGGAACGCGATATAGCGTATATACGCCAACACAATCAATATCCGAGTGTGCATTTGTACCTGGAATAAAAACTCTGGATCCAGCTATATCTTCGTCATCTCTTTTGATAACACGTCCCTTTACAGTAACTGATTGCCGTAAAGAAACGTTATACTCAATTGTTGCGTTGTCTTTGGGTGCATTCATATGTAGTACTTCGCTAACATTCTCCCCTGTACTATCTTCAGTATACAGCAAATAATTACGAATGGGTAATCGCGTAAACAGATACTCCATCACTTGCTCACCGATATGGTCAAAGAGGTACGCAAAAACCTGGGTAAAAATGCAGCACATACAGTAAGGTTCGTACCATAAAGCTCATCAAGCAAAACTGCCGGAAATTCAATCTCAGTTTATCCAGTTCGGCAGCACTAAATAATTGGTATGTCCATATACCTGAATGGTGACAATTGAATCCGGACGAAGTGTAGACCGCGGAACCGGCCTCTGATAATACGGGTGAATATACCTGCCAATTGAGGTTGCTGAAAATACATTGATTTTACATTTTGATGTGTGTTAATGTGTTATGTCGCACTATGTACATTTTGCGAGATGTACACTACTCCCCCCCATAAAAAAGGTTCCTAGCAAAATTGTTGATTTGATCGTTTGGCTGAGCTGTTGAGGTTAGGTCATTGCATTACGGTATTGTTCTCTGAGCTGAAAAAAATACAATGGTTAATCGATCTGGTCGATTTGATACACCACCAGCTCTTATGTAACCCATGGCTTTGCAAACCGCAGATTGTCGAGAAAATATGGCCCTGAATTCTGGCTTGTATTTACAATAATAGTAAACCTGAAATCATCGTGCACATTTTGCAATGCTGCTTGAACCTCATGAGGCAGATCGAAAGAGAGTGTGTTCATAACTCCAATGGGTTGCTCTGTGATATTGAGATGTCCGATGTACTGGTTATCGATCCCAGCAGAAGGACAATTTGCAAGTAGCCTTATCTCTCCTGCCCAGTATGGGTTGGGTTGACTGTGACCAATCAAAAGGTCAAGTTTTTGATCTGAATCAGAATGAATTGAAATGGTAGAATTGCAGTTTATAGCGCTGCAGACCAGTCTTTTGACTTATCCCCCTGCTCCGGATAATAATTTTTAAAATACACACCAAACTGTAGACCCGCCTCAGCTACCAGTGGAGCCTTTTTCCCAAACCCGTACGAGACAGTTGCTTTGAAATTCAGCGTAAGAGAAGCTCGAGATTAAAGGTAATGGGATAATTGCTCTGAGCATCAGGGCCCAATCAGAGCAGGGGGGGGGCTGTTTCGTCTTGACGGAGTCTGCGGTTACTTGAAAGATTTCAGGGTAATGTGTAAAGGTTGACCGGTTAGAAACAGGAGTGTATTTTAGCAGAAGATAAGTGAAGGGGGGCGCACATGAGACTATTGCCGACACTCATAGTTTTTCTAAATCTGTTTGTTTCTGCTGAAGATATTGAAGGACTGGAGTTTTTTGATCAGGGTTATAACTATACAGCCGCGATACAGCATAGTGTTTTTGGGTGCTGCATTTGGTGCCATAAGTCTGATAGTGCTGCTTATTGGCAGTGATAATGTTCAAAATGTTACACCGGTTTTCAGAAAAGACGGAACCAGATTAACCATAAATCCTACGTATGATAATTTTAGCGGCAGTGCCGGTACGTACCTGATTTTGTAGTGAGGGAAGAGATCTGATGAAAGCTATACTCCTGATAGTTTTGTGCATAATTGTTTGCAAACCTGCTTCAGGGCAGGATAATGAGCGCCGGATATTTCTTGATAACAAGTTTGGCGAAAGACATTACCTGATCGCAGATAGTCTAAACCTTGATTTTGCCAACTATAATCGATACAGACAAAACCTGCGGCAAATCAGAAGCGCCGATATAAAAATTGGAATCGGTTCCGGATTGCTTGGCACCGGCATGCTGATTACCTATCTCTTTTCTCTGGAACACCGATCTGAAGGTGGAACTGTACTGGACAGCCCTGATGCCGATCTGTTTTTAATGGGGGCGGGGACCGGAATCGCCGGCCTGATTCTGATTTTCAATGGGCGGGCCAGCTTTGACAAGTTGCTTTCGGTACACCGCAAAGACGGTTCCGTTGTGCGGTGTGATTTTAACTATAATCATACGTCAAAAAGGGTGAAGACGGCGCTCTCTTTTCTGTTTTGAGTTCTCAAAACTTAAAAAAAGACTCCTCTGGAGAATTGGTGGGTAGTTTGAAGGTTGGTCTCAGATCGATATATGGAGTGGCCTTTAGTATAGAAGCCTAAAGGGTCGCCTTTTTATAGAAGAAGTATACACACAAAAATATCCTCGTCCTGTTGGGCATGGACGTTAAGTTGATTTGTTACAAGAGACTACTTCTGATATAGGTGATAAGAGGTATTTGTAGAATTGAAAGGGGGCTTTGGGGAGACGGTCTCTTGGGTCATGATGCTTAGGAGCATCAGAGTATCCCCGATGATGACACCGACACCGAAGCGCAGCCCGCGCGGGGCCCGGCGTTAAAACGCTGGGTTATAAATGAACCATCCCGTTGGGATAGGGCTCCGGTAGTACCACTATAGCGTTGCCACACCAAACCTTAAAACAGACAACCCGAGGTCTCTTCCTAACCTTAAGGGGTGTCTGTAGGGACGATATGTTTAGCGTCATTCAAACCGGTCACGGGATCAAGTTGCTCTTGTCTGCAAGTTTCCGTTCTTGAAAATCACCCCCATTTTAGAGTATATTATTCTATCCTAAATTGAGAACAGTGCACGTATCCGGGTGAAAGAAAGGTAAAGATATGACTATATTGGCTGGACTGATAATGGGTTCAAAGTCCGACTGGGAGACACT
The DNA here is from genome assembly GCA_007115975.1 of Chitinispirillum sp. Lineage (GTDB taxonomy): Bacteria > Fibrobacterota > Chitinivibrionia > Chitinivibrionales > Chitinispirillaceae > Chitinispirillum. Next base: position 7,615 of record SKJJ01000189.1, on the reverse strand, counting down.
ACAGCATGCGGCAGACGTTCTGGAAAAACTCCAGATTCCCTTTGAGGTTGAAGTCGTTTCGGCTCACCGCACACCGGACAAACTGTTCAAGTATGCCGAAACTGCTGAATCAAGAGGTCTGGAAGTTATCATCGCAGGCGCCGGAGGAGCAGCTCACCTGCCCGGCATGACCGCATCAAAAACATCACTTCCGGTGCTTGGAATACCCGTACAGTCAAAGGCTCTTAACGGAATGGACTCGTTGCTATCGATTGTACAGATGCCGGCAGGGATCCCTGTTGGGACCATGGCCATTGGAAAAGCGGGAGCAATTAATGCTGCTCTTTTGGCGGCTTCTATCCTTGGCAACAAATACCCACAAATCAAAAATAATCTCAATGATTTCAGAACCAGTCAGACTGAAACTGTATTGGCCTCACCCGATCCGAGAGCAGACGCATGATTGTTGGAATATTGGGTGGCGGACAGCTTGCCAGGATGCTGGCACTTGCAGGGCATCCCCTTGGACTGAAATTCGTGGTGCTTGATCCTGCTCCGGACGCCTGTTCAGGTGTTGTTGCAGAGCAGGTCGTTGGTGCGTATGATGATCCCCAAAAACTTAAGCTTTTTGCAGATAAAGTCGATATCGTAACCTATGAGTTTGAAAATGTCCCGGCAGAGAGTGTCCGCTATCTTACCGACAAACTGCCGGTGTACCCATCTCCCGATGCACTGGCATTTACAAGAGACCGGCTGACAGAGAAAACCATGTTCAGAGAACTTGGTATCTCCACACCAGAGTTTTACCCAATAAACAGTCTTGATGACCTCCAGGAATCGGTCCAAAAAATAGGCTTGCCAGCAATACTAAAAAGCCGCACTTTAGGCTACGACGGAAAAGGACAGTTCTTACTGAAGAAAAATGAGGATCTGCCCCTTGCATGGGAGCAGCTCGAGGGGGTGCCGTGTATACTGGAATCGTTTGTCCCCTTTTCAAGAGAGATTTCGATCATTGCTGCACGGGCACGGAACGGTAAAACTGTTTTCTACCCGGTAAGTGAAAATGTTCACAAGTCGGGGATATTACATCTCTCAACATGCAGATCAGACGATCCCATGCAAAAGGCGGCTGAAAACTACAGTAAACTTCTTCTGGACAAACTGGGGTATATCGGGGTGCTTTCCCTTGAATTGTTTCACTCGGGTGGATCGCTGCTTGCAAATGAGATCGCACCACGTGTGCATAACTCAGGCCACTGGACCATCGATGGTGCACATACCTGCCAGTTTGAAAACCATCTCCGCGCCATTTTAGGATTGCCGCTGGGAGACACGTCTGCCTATGGCTATTGTGCCATGGTCAATTTTGTGGGCCGCATTCCAGAATCAAAGGATGTGCTTGCAATAAAAAATGCCCATTTCCACGATTATGCAAAGGAGCCCAGGCTGGGACGTAAGATAGGGCATGGTACGGTTTGCTCGCAGAGGGAGGATGAATTCGGGAGGAGCCTGGAGAAATTGCTGGCTTTGGTTTCCTGACTCGGTGAGCTCTGTGAGCTCCGTGAGAGAGAAGAGAAATTTCTCACGGAGGACACGGAGGGGGTAGATTCAAGAATATTACAGCATCTGCTGCGTTAATACCCAGGTTACTTTTATGCCAGTCTCTTTTTTCCAGCCCTTGACCTGATCAGAGTTTCCAACACCGCACCCAATCCAAAGACCGATACCACAGCGCCAAATAATTCCCCGATGATCGGAATAAAGCCAATGGCTCCCAGAATCAGTAACCCGGCGAAAGTTCTCCATAGTATCGGGGTTTCAGGTTTTTGGGCAGCTTTAAACAGTGCAGTTCCCGCATAGAGTGCAACTGCGATATAGCCGATAAACAGGGCCAAAACAAATGCCGTCACAAGCAACGGAATCAGTGCAACGCCTATAATGGAGAGCACCAAGACAAAGATGGCAGGGGTGATAGCGATCCATGCGACTACTCCCCAAAGCAGGGATTTTGCGGGACTTGTCTTAAGGAACTTATAAATGTGGTGTATCTGTTTTGGGAAAAGTGCTACAACCAGTAAAGAGAGGGCAACCAGTCCGACGAACCCGGCAATTCTCATTCCCAGAAAAATCTGATGCCACCTTTGTGGTGGCATATCTCGCCACGGGGCCCCTATTTCAACCATATCACCTTGTATTACTGATCCCGGTTCTCGCGATACCCGTCCCCCTATGGCCACAGCACTTCCACCAACAAAAGCACTGTTGGACAGAAACAGCGAACCTCCCACTGCCACGGCATCGTTGGTCACTTCTCCGTTGATATGGACACTGCCCCCGACTGCTACGGCGTCTTTTACCTGTTCACCGGGCTGCACTGTTATGTCATCTCCAAAGCGGACAACGGTGCGCTCCTGTGAATAGGAGAGATGGGAAGAAAACAAGAGAAAATAGACAAGGACTAAAACTTTGTTATGCATTAAGGTCTTTCTCCCCTCCCCCCGGCGTCGCGGTCGGCCTCGGCCTCGCAATCGATAGTTCTCACGCCAGAAAATCAGACATCTTTGCTCCCTTTTCCTGTATTACAAAGTCGATACCGATTCCGATTCCGATCGCGCGGTCCGATTGTGTTATAGGCGGTGGAAATAAAAAAAGCACTGCATAATGCCACCCTTTTACTCATTGGGACGGCTTCCTTTGGGAATAGTAAAGCAAAATCTGGTCCCTTCCCCGCGCAGCGATTCAATCCATATTTTTCCTCCGTGCGCTTCAACAATACTTTTGGCTATTGCCAAACCAAGTCCGCTGCCTTTGGACTTTTTGGGATGAGTGTTTTTGCAGCGGTAAAATTTTTCAAATACTCTCTGGTGATCTTCTCTGGGGATTTGTGGACCACTGTTTGTTATGTCAAAACGGATCATCCCATCGGTAGGTTCCGTTTGAATAGAGATGAAAACATCACGGTCGGAGTATTGAATGGCATTGCCGATAAGGTTCACCAAAACCTGCTTGATTCTGTCTGGATCAGCTTTGATCCATGTGCTGTCTGGCTTTGGAATAACAGTGTTGATCTTGAGATTATCAGGAATCTTTAATACACTGAGTGTAGAATTAAGAATGTAGGCAACATCCTGATTGGTGGGAACTATCTCAGTGGTGCCGGTTTCCATTTTTGTAAGGTCGAGCAGTTCATTTATCAGAGCAGCAAGTCGCTTTCCTTCCGATTCAATAATGGTGAGAAATTTCACCCGCTCTTCACCTGAAATTTCGATATCATTTGACAGAAGCGTTTGTGTCAGCCCAATGATGCCGGTCAGGGGAGTTCTCAGTTCATGTGAGGCGATGGAGACAAATTCGCTCTTTAGAGTGTCGAGGTCTTTGAGCCGCTCGTTGGCCTGGTCGAGCTGTGCGTTTTTGCTGATAAGCGCATCCTCCTTTTCCCGGCGCTCAATTGCATTCATGAAAATCGATCCGGTGATTCTCATCAAGACAGGAAGAACATCGGGCCAGATTTTTTGGAGAGTATCGCTTTGGAGACTTATGAACCCGTTGACCTTTCCTGAGCAAACCATGGGTACCAGAATGGCAGATAAGAACGAAGAGCTATCGGAAGGGGGAGAGTGCGACTGGGACGTTGGCGAATCCAGCGAAATAAAAGCGGTGTCATTATGTAAAACTTTGTCCATGTAATCGGTGCTGTTTTGCTGAAAATGATCTGAAGAAAAAATGGTCATTTCATCTCTATTACTCCAGAAATGGGTGCAGGTAAATTCACTGTGTTCCGGGGAAAACAGGCATATCTCAACCCGCTGGGCCTCAGAGAAGGTACCGATCAGTTTAAGACTGGTTTTAATCATCTTGTCGATCTTATTTATGTCAATATTTATAAAGTTGGTGGCAAGGATGTTTATAAGCTTTTCGAACCGTACCTGAAAGAGAAGAGAGCGTTGGAACCGCTTTGTAACCGCAGAATCCCTTGCGGTAATAAGAATGGAGTCTCTGGCACTGCTTAACCCCTTTTCAGCAACTGCCCGTGCATCAAAAAACGCAAGGCCGTTATCAGCGGGAAGTGAGAAAACGAAAAACTTCTCGTGACCGGTGGCTATAACCTCTTTTAAGATGTCGGGGATTTCGGTGTTGTACTGGGGAGGGAAAACCTCCTCAAGAATAGTGGCTTCATCTACCTTGATCCCAGAGTGGCGGGTGAAGGAACGATTGGCGAAAAGGGGTTTCAGTTGGCGTGAGATCCTTATAGTAATGTCGGGAGAGTTTTCAACAAGCGTTCGGTATCCAAACACTTCCTTTCTGGCCCGATCGATGACAAGCTCCCTTTCGAGAAGTTCCCTTTTCAGGGCGGTGTCCATGGCTTTTTTTGTTTTCCCGTCCAAAGTGTCTCCCAATTGGGGGTGAGTAATTACTTTTTGCAAAACAGGAATATGAAATGGCGGAAAATGACCGTTTCCCAACAATTCAAATAATGTGGGATACGAAACCACTCGGTAAAAAAGAGCTGTGTTGAAAGAGACTGCAATTTCTTTGCCATAGGGATCAGGCAGGGTTTGAGTCGTTGGGTGTTCTATGGGGGGGAGTTTTATATTGCTAATACCGTTCAATAGTGCTATAAGGCCAGGAGAAAAAAAATAGATGGAGTGTTGCATTAGGCAAACCATTGAATTACCTTAACCAAATATAATTCCTATCCGTCATGCGTACCTGAGGCGCCCCGAAAATCTTTGCGACGACTAAGTGGCTGGCGGTCAAGATAATACACAAATAAAACAAAGGATATAACTATGGCTAATGAACTTGATGAAATGACTGGGCCAGTTAACAGCGATGGGCGGGATATTAATGTTGTTGAGAAACAGCTTCCGGTGAAAGTTGGTTTTGGGTCGACTATTTTTGAGATTATTGTATGGGTGATAGGTTTTGTGCCTGCAGTAATAGTAACTGTAGGAAATGTGGAGGTTGAGATTGCTGTCTTAATTGCGCTCTGGGTGCTGGGGTTTTTACCTGGTGTTATCTATTTTGCCAAGAAAATAGGTGCGAGAAACTATTTCCGAAAGCTTCAGCAGAAAATTCAAGCCGATGCATCCGAAATTGACAATTTTCTCGAGCAGAGAATGCAGATCCTTCAGAACGTTGTCGGGCTTGTAGAAAAATCCATTGATTTGGACAAGGATGTGATGAAATCTGTGGCAGCACTACGGGGAGGTGGAGCAATTGGTGATGGTGATCGCAATGCGGTATCAGCACAGATAGACCAGACTTTCAGCCGCCTCTTTCCCCAGGTTGAGGCTTATCCTGATCTCAAAGGACATGCTGTTATTGCCGATGCGATGCGTCAGAACAGTTATTTGCAAAAGGAGATTACTGCAGCTCGTACTCAATATAACGATACTGTTAACATGTGGAACGCCGATGTATTCGTATGGCCGGTAAAGATGATTGTGGCCGCCCGTGAAAAGTACACCACACGAATCCCATTTACGGCTTCAGCTGAAACCAAGGCCAAGGCAAGGAGCACGTTCTTTTGATAAAAGACACTCAGGTAGTTGAAGACATTCATGATCCTGCAATTTTCTACCGCGACCAACTTAAAGAAGAGCATGCCAATAATACGGCATCTTTTTTGAGGATCTGGTCGGGCGTTCGGGTGTAGATGAAGAAGCTAACGCCGATACTGTCAAAAAAATCCGTTCTCTTGAAAAGGAGATTTCATCTGCAGATGTACACCGTTCCAGATGGAATCTGTTACGGCGGTTTGTTATCGCAATAACCGTAGCGGCATTTCTTGGACTTACGCTCTATATTCTTCCATACCTGTTTTCAGATTTTCCGAAATTTGGCATTTCACATCTCTGGGCTGGTATATTGGGACTTCTCGGCACAGGGGGTGTTGTAGTAATTACCACCAAATTAAATAAGATAATATCGTCACTTGACGAGCGTCTTGAGAGCCTGAAAAACAGACATGAGACAAAAATGACAGAGGCATGGGGACAGCTTGCCGCTATCAATAGTCTTTATGAGTGGGACACGATTGCTAACCTTGTCATGAAAACCGCCCCTCTCTTTGTGCTTGACCACTATTTCTCCAGTGCCAGGCTAAAAGAACTTCAACAATCCTTTGGCTGGAATGATAATTTCAACCGGGACAGTTCTATTCTGTTCTGTCAAAGTGGGGCAATCAATGGCAACCCTTTTATTATGGGTGAAAAAGTCCATTTTCATATGGGCACAGAAACCTACTATGGATCACTCACCATAACCTGGAAAGAAAAACGTACCTCCACCGATTCCAAAGGGAACAGACAAACATACTGGGTCACGCAAACCGAAACCTTGGAAGCATCCGTTGATAAACCCGCACCAAAATACAATAGGGATCAATTTGTTGTCTATGGCAGTGAGGCGGCTCCTGAACTCTCCTTCTCCCGCGCACCGTCGGATCTTTTCGACAAAAAAGGTGCGTTGAATAAGGGCAAGCTTAAAAAAGAGATCGCCCGATTGGAAAAGGAGACCCGCAAACTCAAAGGGTTTACGATTATGTCAAACAAAGAGTTTGATGCGCAGTTTGGTGCCGTTGATCGGGATAACGAACGTCAGTTCCGGTTACTTTTCACCCCACTGGCTCAGCAGACTATGCTGCGGCTTCTTCGTGATAAGGAGATAGGTTTTGGTGACAACTTTATATTCACCAAAACAAGAAAAATTAACATCGTGGAACCAGCACATCTTGCAGATATAGATATTTCAGCAGATCCTTCCATTTTTCAAAATTACGATCTCGCAGCAGCACGACAAATATTCAATGAGTACAGCAACAGCTATTTTCGTGCATTCTTTTTCGCTTTTGCGCCCCTTCTGACGATCCCGCTTTATCAGCAGCACCGCTCCGATAGCGACATCTACAAAGATGTATTTGCAAATACACCCTCCTTTTGGGAACATGAAGCCATAGCCAATTTTCACGGGTGTAAAACATTCAGGCATCCTGATTCCATAACTCAGGACATTCTAAAAACAACATGTTCAAATTCCACTGGCGAGGGTACAGAAGTCACCGTTACCGCTCATGGATTCCGTGGCGTTGAATGTACTGACTACATCAGAAAACGGGGCGGCGATGGCAAATGGCACCAAGTGCCTGTTAAATGGGTTGAGTATATCCCCGTTTCACAATCCACCCCCTTGGTTGTTAAGGAAACAGGCGGTCTTACCATGCAGGACTTCCAAAATGAGACACAATCATCCAACGAATGGCAGGACTTCTTCAGGCAATGGCAAACCCAACCTGACGGAATATCTTTTCGACGTTCAATTGTCTCTTTTGTACCGTACAGTAAATAAACGTTCAACGGAATGCCGCTCTAAACGTAATTATCGGGACCACTGCGGGCGACAGTGGTTGTGGATTATCCAAGGTCACAGGCACGGAGGATTGTGCGTTGGTGCGGGGGCTCTGTTTGTAGCGCAGAGAGAGAAAATGATACCGGACAAATTATCAGCGACTCACTAGTTAAAAAATCACTTCACCGCCATAGGGTAACGTGCCCCTGCAATCCCCGACGTTACTCGTCCTGCTCCTCCTCAATCTGCATAAGAACTGCTTTGAGATATTGTTGTGGGGGCACTC
>SKJJ01000148.1 GCA_007115975.1 Chitinispirillum sp. | reverse complement strand
GAATCATCTGGATCGTTTTTCCAATCCATAAAGAAGCTGTTTTCAAGGTAAGGGTGTGTGGGTATGCCTTTGGTATTGAGGCTCGCTTCCTATTACAGCGACTCCCGCTTGGGCGCATTGGGGTCACCTTAAGGTTTACAATACGAAACCAAACTTCCGCTCACACTGAGTAGGACGATTCCGATCGGCCGTATCGAAGTGTTCCTAATTATTCTCAAAAACAGGACCCCTTCGACTGGGGAGCTCACTTCGATAAACTCACTTCGACTGGCTCACTTCGACTGGCTCAGTACAGGCAGTACAGGCAGGGTGAGCGGAAGGGAGTGCCAACCAAACCAGACCAACAACTACCGGTAATTTTTCCGTATAACCGCTATAAGGCAACCAGAAGTCACCAGCAAAACAGCTCCCTTCACAGGAGACTGCAAAATGATAAATCCGATACCGAAATTGCAGCTAAAAATCGCAAACACCCCCAATACCCAGTTTACAACAGCCCTTCTGAATCCATAATTCCACTCTATACTTTCACCAAGCCTCTGCACCCTTGACCAGAACAGAGGATATGGTTTAACTTTTTTACAAAAAAGAACAAGCTGTGCATCTGATACCGGTTTTGTAAGAAAGCTGACGATAACCCAGGTCACAGTGCTTAAAGAGAAGATCAGTATGAACCTGTACCCGAAGGTTTGCGGTATAAGGGATTGATATCCAAGGGCCGCAGCGATGCGCGGGTTGATAAGGGTGGAGAAAACACCCGAAGCTGCAAGGGCAGATATTTCTGAATATGCATTCACTCTCCACCAAAACCAGCTCACTACAGCTACAAAACCATATCCGGCAGTAAGTGTTGCCATGTAATACCACGCTCCGCTGACAGAATCCAGATTGTAGGCCACGAAAACAGCAACCACAAGCATCAATACGGTGCTTATCTGTGAGGCTCTGACATAGTGTTTTGATGAGCCCTCTTTTTTGATAAACCTTCGGTAAATATCATTTACAATAAAAGATGCACCGTAGTTAAGATGAGTATCGATGGTTGACATGAATGCGGCAATCAGCGCTGCAAGCATCAGTCCCAGAAGCCCTGAGGGCATCACTTCAAGGATCAGCATCGGATATCCGGCTTCCGGGGCGGCAAGATCAGGATAGATCACAAGAGATACCATGGCAGCCACAATCATCGGCCAGTAGTTGATCCCAAAAGCGGTGATTGCAAACATCATGGTGGCAAATGATGCACTCTTTTCATCCTTTGATGCAAGGATTCGCTGGGTAATCGCAGGCGGAGGATTTCCCCACCAGCGCAGGGTAAGAAAAACGATAAAGGTCACAAAAAAGGGAGTAGCCATACCGGGGAAAAAACTGAGACGTGCAGCAGTTTGCTGCTCTCCATACCGTTCGATAAACCCGGCTACAATATTGTCGAACCCATCTATTCTGCGCCAGGCGAGCACTGCCAGCGAAACAGACCCTACAGTTCCAATAAAGAACTGGATTATATCGGTTGCGGCAATCCCCCACAGACCCGAAATTGAAGTGTAGATAAGTGTAATAAAAAGGATAGTAATGAGTAACAGATGCATGTTAACATCAGGTAAAACAGTTTCTGCGATAGTCCACACTGCCTTTATTATCCAGCCCAGAGTGATAGCATTTGCGAAAACTCCGAAATAGACCCCCTTAAATCCACGCAAAAAAGCCGCACTTTTGCCATCATAGCGCAGTTCTGAAATTTCCGGAAGTGTCAGTACCTCAGATTTCCTGAGCAAAGCAGAAAAGATAAATGCACCCAGTGCACCAGCACCGCCCAGAGCAAAAGACCACGCATACCATAAACCGGGTATTCCATCCCTGGCGACCATGCCGGTGATGCCAAGGGGGGTATCGATTGCAAAGGCGGATGCAATCATGGTCAGCCCGGCCATCCACCAAGGCAGGGAGCGTCCGCTTACAAAAAACTGATCCACGCTTTTAAGCGCTTTTTTCGAAAAGTACACCCCGATAACCAGAGTAAAAACCATATAGAAGGTAATGATTGCAATATCGAGAGCAGAAAGATGCATAGAGGTGATCTTTTTGTAAAGGTGACGGTAAGTTTAGTTTAAAAATGATAGATGGTCCTGAGCTCTGCAAGTTGAATGGTGCAAGGTAGCCCAAAGGCGGAAAAGTGTAACATATTCAAACAGAGTGAGCTGAAGAGTTTAAGACTTAGGGTAGAGTGAGGGGTGGGATTAAACGCAGAGGACGCGGAGAGCACAGAGGAGGAAAAGAGAATAAAAGGGTTAAGAAAAGGGAAATCAGGATGGTAGATATGTAATGAGAATAAGGTGTGTCCAAAAGAAACAGACTATGGGAGAATTCCCTGGGAACGAATTGTACTTCCTGCACCGCCACTCACCGCAGCAATGCAGGAAATCAAACAGGGAAAAAGAAATGGCAGCAGACAGCAGGCCCTGCCAGATTCTTCCCGTTTTTTACTTCTTACGCAACCGTATCGAAAGAGGGGTTATCTCAACGAGCTCCTCATCGGTAATGTAGGCGATGCAATCCTCAAGTGTCATCTCAAGAGGCGGAGTCAAAATAATACTGTCATCTGCACCGGAAGAGCGCATGTTTGAGAGCTTTTTCTCCTTACCCGGATTAACCACCAGATCATTTGAGCGGCAGTGTTCACCTACTATCTGCCCCCTGTATATCCTGATCCCCGGCCCCAGAAACATTTTCCCTCTGTCCTGGAGGTTATTGAGTGCAAATGCAACGGTGGAACAGGTCTCTTTCGCAATCAGTACACCATTTTGCCGTGTACGTATTTCACCGCAGTGAGGACCATATTCAAGAAATACGTAATTCATAATCCCCATACCTTTTGTATCAGTGAGGAATTCTGATCGGTACCCCAGAAGTCCTCTTGTAGGGATCTTAAACACCAGTCTGCTCATTCCATTGTCCTGATGCATCTGAAGCATTATGCCTTTTCTGCTGCCCATCTTCTCAATAACTATTCCGGCGAACTGTTCACCAACATCAATTGTCAACTCTTCATATGGTTCGAAAGTTTTGCTGTCCCGCTGCTGCATAATAACCTGAGGACTGGTGACCTGAAATTCATACCCCTCACGTCTCATTCGCTCTATCAGTATAGACAGGTGCAACTCCCCTCTTCCTGAAACCTTGAAACCAACGATATCAGTGAGAGACTCAACCCCAAGTGCAACATCAGTGAGTGTTTCACGCATGAGTCGGTCGTGAATATGCCGTGAAGTAACGAATTTTCCCTCAAGGCCTGCAAAAGGTGAGTCATTGGGGATAAAATTCATGGAAATGGTTGGCGGATCGATCTCTGTGGGAGGAAGCGGATTTGGCTGGAGAGGATCGGTGAACGTAACACCTACGGTTACTTCTTCCATCCCTGCAACGGCTACGATGTCTCCAACAGAAGCGATCTCAACAGCCTCTTTCTGCATGCCTTCAAATGAATAGAGCTTGGATATTCTTGCGGGGACAAGTTTCCCATCCCTTAACACAACAGCAATCTCTTTATTGACATTTAATGTGCCGGCAGTGATTTTCCCTATGCCAAGCCTTCCAAGGTAGGGTGAATAGTCAATTGAACTGATCAGCATCTGAAGCGGCTCTTCCGGATCACCGGCCGGAGGCGGTATATGCCTTACGATTTTCTCACAGAGCGCTTCCATCGACATGTCATCTTCATCGGGATCGTTACGTGCATAACCATCCTTTGCAGATGCATACACAACAGGAAAATCCAGCACATGATCAGGAGCATCCAGCCTGGCGAGAAGGTCAAAAACCTGATCAACAACCCACACCGGACGGGCTGCAGGTTTATCAATTTTGTTTATTACCACTATCACCGGCAGGTCGAGTGCCAGTGCTTTTTTCAAAACGAAATAGGTCTGGGGCATGGGCCCTTCCTGTGCATCCACCAGAAGAAGTGCACCATCGGCCATCTTCAGTACCCGCTCCACCTGGCCACCGAAATCCGCATGTCCCGGGGTATCTATGATATTTATTCTATGTCCTCTGTAGCGAAAAGATCCGTTTTTTGCGGAGATGGTAATTCCCCTCTCCCTCTCCAGATCCATGGAATCCATCATTCGCTCAGCAACCTGCTGGTTGTCTCTGAACATTCCGCTTTGACGAAACAGCTGATCTACAAGGGTTGTCTTACCATGGTCAACATGGGCAATAATTGCAACATTTCTTAATTTGTGACGATTCATTGAAAATTTTACTTTGATTATAGGATTGAAAAAAGACCACGACAGTAAGCGAGTTCGATTTCTCAGCGACGCATATTGTATGGAGTAGGATCGAAATTTCAGAGGCTTAAATTACATCACGCTGTGAAACTATGAAAGAAAAAACGGCCTTGCCCGGTTTGATGGGACCGTTTTTTTGATGTTTTTTTACATTGCCAGTGGTGAGATGGAAAGATTGTTTTGAAGATCCACAACTCCGGAAGTGAAAAAAACTATGGATTCGGCGGTTTTATAGGCACTCCAGTCCCCAACCGTGCCAGAGAGGGTAACGGTTCCACCTTCAACCTTCACGTCGATAAGATCGATATCGATATCGACATTTCTGTCAAGTGCTTCGATAATATTCTGGGCGATTATCTCATCTAAAATGTCGTGAGTTGGTGTGACGGCTATCTTGTTTACCACTACGATCACCCCTGTCACATTCTGCGCCTTCTGCTCAGCGAGTTTTTTCTGCCAGTAGGTTCCAACGGCTCCCTGAAGGGTAACCACGCCATCATCAACAGTGATGACAATATCCTCCTGGCTTAGTGCAGGATCGTACCGGTAGACATTTCTGATATTGTCTCGGAGGTCCTGGGGAGAAGCAGGGAGAGGCTGTTCAATCTGAACCGATATATTGTTTTGGACCATTTGCACTCCTGGGACGGCCCAGGCATCGGACTCGGCACTTTTGCGGGCATAGGCGGTGGGAACGGTGCCAAAGAGGGTGACTTTGGAATCCTGCACCTCTACATGTATGTCTGATGCATCAACCCTTGAATCCCAGAAGAGCTGATCGACAATTCGCTTTTTGATCTCTTCTCTGCTGAACATATTTCGGTTCTTTCGGTTCAGGTTTTATTAATAGTGAGATTGTTTGTCACCTCCACTACCCCATCGGTGTGTTTGGCAATTTCCTGAGCAGCATCGCCTGCCCCCTGATCTCTTACAGTGCCACTGAGCACCACCTCTCCGTCTGAGACCTGAACATCAACGGTATTGACATCGATTTTCCTGTTCCTGTCAAGGGCGGCCTCTATGTCACGTGCAATGAGCTCATCGACATAGTGAACCGTGGGCACAACGGCAATTCTGTTTACAAACCCCCGTATCCCCTGCACATTCAACACCGACTCTTCAGCCCGGTCCTTTTGCCACAGCGCTGGGACGGTGCCCTCCAGAGTGACAATGCCCCGTTTTACCCTTACCTCTATATCGGCATCATCGATATTGGGGTCAAATGCAAGGATGCTCTGGATACTGACTTGAATGCTTGTATCCTGGGGGATATCGATTCCCGAGGGAAGCTGTACGGCCAGATTGTTTTCCACATCGCTGACCCCCTGCACAGCCCTGACATCACTCTCTGCAATTCGTTTTGCCCAGTAGGAGGGGACATTTCCGCTAAGACGTACCCTGCCACTGGAGACATGTATGGTTATGGCCGAGGGATCGAGCCGTGCGTCCCAGAAGAGCTGGGACTGGATGGTATTTTTTAACCCCTCATCACTGTTTTGCATCTGTCAACCTCGCTCGTTTGTTGATTGACTGTTTCCAAGGACTTCAACAATGCCCATAGATCTGGAGGTGCAAGTTTTGTGCCCGAAAAGCTCTGGCACACTATTCGCATCAAACAGTTCTGTGCAGTGGATACATCGTGTCTTTTTCATCTCTTTTTCGGGAGTTAAGTATTATGAAAATCTTTGAATTTATGACCAGTACAATTGAAGGGTGTGATATCAACACAACAATTCTTGAAGCTACAAAGAGGATGCGGGATCTTAATGTGGGGGCTGTGCCTGTTTTCCAGAATCAAAAGGTGACGGGTCTGGTTACTGACCGGGACATTGTGGTGCGGGCCATTGCTGCTGAGCTCAACCCTGCCACAACCCCCCTTGGGGAGATCATGAGCAAAGAGCTGCAATTCTGCAACAGCAATGATGAGATACAACTGGCAGCCCAAATTATGGAAAAAGAGCAGGTAAGGCGTCTTCTGGTAAAATCAGCTGAGGGAGATGTTGTTGGGATTGTCTCCCTTGGGGACATTGCCACCCATGTTTCAAAGGATCTTAGCGGAGAGATACTGCAACAAATCTCCCAACCGAGTCATCCAAAAAAATAATGGAAAAAGGCGATGGTGCTCTGTTCCTCTTTTTCAGAGCACCCCAGAACATAAACCGGAGGAAGCAGGCGTGAGCAGCAACCAAGAGCTTAAACAGCAGATAGAGTACCGGGTTTTAGGCGACACCAGAATCAGGGCCAAAAATCTTACAGTAGAGTTTCAAAACAACAGGGTGATTATCAAAGGAACAGTGCAGTCAATTGCCGCAAGAGATGCTGCAGAATCTGATGTCTGGGCAGTAAAGGGGGTAAAGCACATTGAAAACCGTCTTCAGGTCGAGTTTCCATTAGGCTATATAAAGCCAACTGATCAAACCCTTAAAGAAAACCTTCTCCAGCAGATCGCACTGGATCCCGACCTTTACCAGGAAAACATCACCTGCGAAGTAAGTGACGGAAAAGTACTGCTCCAGGGAGCCGTGGGGCAGCTTTTCAAGAAATTCAGAGCCACAACTATTGCAAAACAGACCGGTGGAGCAACTGAGATAAAAAACAGCATTGCCGTTGTGCCCACAAGAAGTATTGAAGACCGCAAAATTGCCCACACTATCACTCACCACCTGCAGAGAGTTCTTGGTGAAAAGGTCAATAACATCGCTTTGGAGATAGAAAACGGGCATGTCATACTCAATGGTACGGTACCGGACTTACACTCCTTTGAAACCACTGAGGATATTACCAGATATACCGAGGGTGTTTTAGACATTGCAAACAACATGGTCATACTCTCTTAACACCCTGTTTTACAGGGTGTTATAGGGTTTGACTCTGCCCCGCAGAAAATTTTTAAAAAAAATCGCTAAAGTTATTTCCAATCCTTCCGATAAAATCTTTAGGAGTTAATAGAACCGATACCTGATATCCTGTGTGCAGGATGGGGAAGTCCGCCATGGTGATAGGGATATCGATACTTTCAACAAGGGAGGTTGTATGAGTTTCAACGTAAGCTCACTTAACAGAGCTACCACTACCATGTCACGCAGTTTTGCAACTGCAGGCAATCAGATGAGCCAGGCACTCGAACGGATCTCTTCAGGAAGCAGAATAAACCGCGCTTCGGATGATTTTTCCGGTTATGCCAGTGTCGTTAATCTTACCAACGAAGCCAAAACGTACGAAAACAGGGCCTCAAAGCTTCGCGAACAAGGCGCTGTTGCTCAACAGTCATTAGATGTGGCAAACCAGATCATGAGCGATCTTTATGATATGAAAACTGCTCTGGCTAACGGTGATACTGAAGTTGCTGCAGCACTTGGTACTTCCATAGCAGAAGCTATGGAGCTAACTGCCCCTGATAGCTCAGTAAAACTTGTAAGCGCAGATCTGATAAATGCAACAGATCACGCGACAGATCCCGGTCTGGGTATAGAGGGAGCAACCGGGGATGCTCTTTCTGTGACTATCAGTGCCATTGCAGGTTTGGAAGCTATAGATGGCGATTCAGATGCTGGGGCCGTAGATACTGCAATAGGCGAAGCTGAAACTTTCATAAAAGAGATTCAGGGCCTTCAAAGTGCAATACAGTCTCATACATCACTGGCCGAGACAATGGCTTCCAACACCGAAGCGGTTTCTGCTGCAATAACCCAAATTGATGAAGCAGCTGAGATGGCACGGTTTGTAGATGCTGATATCAGACAGCAGGCCTCGGTTGCAATGTTTGCACAGGCAAATATGTCCAGAAGGAATATCAGCCTGTTATATAGGTAATACTGCAGGATAGGTATCGGTTATAAGCGGCGGGATGAGTGATTATCCTGCCGCTTTTTTGTTTGGGGACGGCAGTTTGAAGCATTGGTGTTAAGTTAGGCCAGTAGTTCCTCTTTGTTAGGCCCCCTTAATCCCCCGAGGGGGGACTTGAAGAATTTGATTATACATAGTAATTGTTCACAAATGTTGGTGAAAAGTGTCTGTGTCCCAAACCCCCACCGGGGAATTTAGGGCATAGGTGTTAAGTTAAGGTACGATCTATAATTAATACTGCAGTACGCTCCGCTCACCCTGAGCTCCTAGTCGAAGGGTTCCTGTCCCCTTTGGGTGTAGTGCAGGAACCCTTCGACTCCGGCGGATCCCGACGTAAAGTCGGGACTCAGGGTGAGCGGAGCATGAAACAAGCCTTAAACTTAACACTATGGGATTTGGGGGGCTCTGGACTGGGACTGATTTTGTATGGTCCAATTACATCAGTTTATCAGAATAACCCACATCTACATTTTCTGCGCAAAGCTTACTCTTCAACCGACAGCTCATTTATCCGTTCCGCAAGCTGGTTAAAATCCCTTACCTCTTTGAGCACATCTACAATACCAGGCAAACGAATCAGATTCGCAATGTCTGAAAGTGCCCTGAGATGACTTGCAGGATCCTGACCAACCGGATCAAGAAGGATTATCACGATATGGGGAGCTCCTGAGGCCAGAGGAACATCAAGAGAGCTTTCTGACACACCCAGAAATGTAAGTGTTTCATTAAGATAAGGCACATAGGTATGAAGCAGTACCACATCCTGTACAAGTTCTACCGGTTCTTCCTGACTTATCTGGTGTAAAAGGGAGGTGAGTTTTTCTCTTGTCTGAGAATCGGCTGCAAAATAGGTTCTTACCAACTCCCCTACCATCTCCCGTACACTTGTTGTTGTTGCATCCAATATCATTCTGTCGGGTTTAAACACCGAGGTTATAAAGGAGGTATTTTCTATCATCTGTTCAGAAGTGCGTTTTTCTGTGGGAGTAAAAAATACAGAAAAAGGGATATCACGAAAAGCGGATGCCAGTTTTCCTGGTATTCTGTCAAGAGTTGGCTGCCATGCGATTTCTCCTTTTCGTGCACTCAACAGAAACAGCCAGTCAGAAGATTCGATATCATTTGCCAATTTCCCCTGTATTGATTTCCAGGCATTATAGGTTTCAAACTCAACGGGCACAGTAGGACGCGTTTTTTCGATAAATTCCCGGCTCACCCTGATTAAATCATCATCACTAATAATTAAAAGTGAAGTTCCAGCCTGATTCGCAAGAGTTTTTACTGTGCCTATAAATTCATTGAACCCAATTTGCCGGTGTGCAAAGGGGGGCAACACCACAACGATGCGCTCTGCAGTATTGATCGGTTTTTCGGTGATACGATTGAGCATAATCATCTGGGTACTGCGCTCAACAACCGGATCGATATTTCTGCCAAACATTCTTGTTTTTGAACTAACTGTCCCATCCCATGCCATCACTACCATTGAGACTCTGTGGTCTCTCAAGCTCCTGAGTACACCAGAAGTGACATTGACATCAACAATCGTTAGTGGCATAACAGGTGTACCGGCAGCCATTATTCTCACAACGGTATGTGCAAGCGTTTTTTCCGCATAGGCGACCTGCTGTTCGGAATCACTCCCCTCCTGCACAACCTTTATGGGATACAGGGGCTCATGTGATCCTTTTTCTCTGAGCAGAAACGCAATGTCAATTAGCTCCTTAGCTCCCCTTCTCTCTTTTAGGGGTATCATAATTCGATGAGCGGTGAGCTGTGATTCGAAATCAGCCTGTTCCTCACGGAGTGCGACTTTTCTGGCAAATTTTTCTGTAATGATCGATCCCACAAGACAGGTAACCGCTATCATTATAATGGTACCGGTGATAATAGTTTCATCAAACAAACCGATATTGTATCCGACAAGTACAGCAGCAAGTGTTGCTGCTGCCTGATTTACACTCAATCCAAAAATCAAATTGCCGTCATCACTGCGATATTTTAACAAATGCCTTGAAACAACCGCTGCGATATACTTGGAAAGTAAAGCGGCAGTTATCATCCCGATAGAAACGATCCAGGCTTGTGTGCCCTCAAGCAACCGGATATTTACCAGCATACCAACACTTATAAGAAAAAACGGGATAAAAATCGCATCCCCCGAAAAGTGAATTCTTGTCATTAAGAGGCTTCTTTCGGGGATCAGAGAGTTAAATGTCAAGCCTGCAAGAAATGCCCCGATGATCGGTTCAAGTCCTGCAACGTGTGCAAGATAGGCACTCATAAAGGTCAGGGCAATAACAAAAACGAATTCAGTATTTTCATCCACATCAAATTTTCTGAAAAACCAGCTTCCAACCACAGGAATAATGGTAAGGACTGCAACAAGATAGATAGCCATAATGGTAAAAAGTCTTATCCAGAAAGCAGTGCTTATTTCTCCCTGTGTAGCACTGGCAACAACAGCCAGAAGCAGCAGCGCAAGAGTATCGGTGATAATCGTACCCCCGATAGTTGTAGTAACAGCCGGGTTTTTGGTGAGCCCCAGTTTCCCCACAACCGGAAATGTTAGCAGCGTGTGGGATGAGAACATACTCGCTAGAAGTACCGAAGCCCAGATACTCATACCAAATATCCACACTCCCATTGCCGTTCCAAGCCCCAGTGGTATGGCAAATGTCAAAAGTCCAAATACCAAGGTGTGGCTTTTATTACGCCTTACCTGGTTTAAGTCGATTTCAAGCCCGGCAAGAAACATTATAAACAATAACCCGACGGTCCCAAGCAGATCTATGGTTTGATCCCGTTCAAGAATGCCAAAGCCATAGGGCCCGACAACCATACCGGCTACGATCAGCCCTACGATCTCCGGGAGATGTAATCTGCGGGCAAAAAGAGGAGCTACAAGTATCAGGACCATCACAGAGGCAAATATCAAAACCGGATCGGAAAATGGCAGTGTCATTTCTGTTACCTTATTTTTAGAGAAAAAGATTGTCTTGAAATAAAATAATTAATGTTCGGGTAATGATAAGCGAAACTCAATGTCCAAAAAGATT
>SKJJ01000191.1 GCA_007115975.1 Chitinispirillum sp. | reverse complement strand
TTTACATTGGGGCATGAAACGTTGATCTCGTATCCCCAGATAGCATCAACTGTTTCCAGCTTCTGAACCACATTGAGATACTCCTCTTCGGTGGAGCCTGCCACATTTACCACTATGGCACAGGGCAGCGTTTTAAGAAACGGCATCTTTTCGGATATGAATCGGTCTATACCCACATTGGCCAGGCCGATAGAATTGATCAGACCCGAAGGAGTCTCTATTATGCGGGGCATATCATTGCCCTCACGGGGTTTGAGAGTTACCGCTTTAGTATAAATGGCGCCAACAGAGGACAGATCAATAAGCTCTTCATATTCGCTGCCATAGCCAAACGTTCCGGAGGCGGTACCGACCGGGTTTGGAAGAGTACTGTTGCCAATCTTGACGGTGAGGTCTAAATTTATTCCCATACTATATCTCTGCTGTTGAAAACGGGACCCTCTTTGCAGGCCCTTTTGTAGCCATCGACTGTTTTTACCACACATCCCATGCACGCTCCCACCCCGCAGGCCATCACCTGTTCCACCGATACAAAACAGCTGCAGCTCTTGGCCGCGGCAAATGTATCCAGGGCCCTGAGCATGGGGTGAGGACCGCATCCATAAAAAACGGTGCTGGAATCCACACTCAGATGGGTTGCGAGGTAATCGATGCTGGTTCCCTTAAATCCCAGGGTCCCGTCATCGGTACAGATTTTTGGAACCGTTGTGCAAAAGTCCTCTGTCTGGGGGACAAGGGATGACGTTCTGTATCCCAGAACCAGTTCAACCGGAGTTTCAGTCTTCTCCAAAACCGATGAGAGAAACAGCATGGGGCCCAGACCGATACCGCCTCCCACCAGAACATATTTGGAGGCGCAGCTTCGCTGAGGAAAGGGTTTTCCCAGAGGGGCAATGATATCAATTGTGTCACCGGGGCGCTTTGCGGTCATCATGGTAGTGGCGGTTCCCCGTCGTTGGTATATGATGGAAGCGGTGTTGCTTTTGCTGTCAAAACTGCTTAAGGCAAAAGGGCGCCTTAGTAGGGGAACGGATTCTTCAGAAATCCTGATTGTAAGAAAGTGTCCGGGCAGCGGGGGCTCAGTCTTAGAATCCCAATGAAACCAGAGTTGGAAAAAATCATTTTGCAGAACGTCATTTTTAAGAACTTTTGAGCGGAACTGTTTCATAGGTGGCTTTTTGGTAGTACTATGGCTTTAGCCGGTAGAAAAGGTGATTATATCGTTGAGATTAGGTGAGGGATACCCCTTGTGGGTATCTGCTCAGCCTGCTGTTGCATAAAAATATAGTATATGTCAGAATGTAGGGGAGGTCAACAAAAGAGGTCGTGGGGATAAAAAGCGCGCAAAAAGGTAAACCACAGCTCTCTGATTCTTCGGGTCCACATTTTACCGGGTATGGGGTGAAACTACTTTTAACCCCATACCCGCCTGAAAGGAGGATAGTTAAAAAGAGGGGGACAGAATAACCGTTACCCTATAATTTTACTTAGTCCTGCAGCGGTAACACTACCCGGAATCCGGTAGTGTTTCTTGTAGTCGCAGGGGTACTGGAAGATCTGAGTGTGGCCCGCATATTTTCTGGAGGACTCTCCCAGCTGTTTCCTCTTCTGACCCTGAAAGTACCGGTACTAGGGCCGATAGGATCGGTTTCAGGGAAATTATTGTATCTTTCATGCCAGTCATTGCACCATTCCCACACATTTCCGGCCATATCATAGAGCTCATATGCATTGGGAAGTTTGTGCCCTACCGGTTGGGTGGTATTGCCTGAGTTTTCACTATACCATGCATATTGCTCTATGTCTTCATCGCCCCAGTAATTTTCGGCTGAGGTTCCCCCTCTGTAGGAATACTCCCACTCAGCTTCTGTGGGTAAGCGGTACCCTGTTTCATAATGTCTTATTTCAAGGTTCTCCAAAGCAGTCACTGTATTGTCGGTTTTAACCTTTGCGGTGTATGAATATACGGTGTCGAGGTTGTCTCTTTTACTTCGTTCATTGCAATAGAGTACAGCATCAAACCAGGTGACATTTTCAACCGGTCGGTTCAGGTCATCGGAAAAACCGGAAGGATTGAATCCCATCAGCTCTCTAAAATCATTTTGGGTTACCGGTGTTTTGTCCATCTTGAAATTGAATTCAAAACTAACGGTGCGCATAGCCATTTCTGAATGGTGAGTAGAACCCATGGTGAAACTCTGTGCGGCTGCGGGGATTTCAACCATTTGAGGTGTATCGTCTATACTCAGAATTTTGATTGTAACATCCTGAGCCTGCGAACTGGAGAGTTGAGCCGTAGCAACATAAAAGCCTGATTTGGTTGCAAACACTCTTGCTGAAAAGGCCTCTGCGGTTGCGGTGATTTCCCGATTATTCTGTGTGGTGATTCGCTGTGGGTTAGAGATACGGTGATTGAGGTCTGTAACAGTGAAAGGAACGGTATACTGGGCAGCAGGGGTAATAAGCCGGTAAAAATAGGCACCTGAAGAGAGTGCTGGCGGGTTGAAAGAGATCAGGCCGGATTGAACAATTCCGTCAAAAACGGTGGCAGCTTTTCTTCCCTGGGGAGTAATTATCGTTAAAGTTACTTTTTTTGGCGAGGGGCAATGCCACTGCAGAACATTTCCTGCAATAGTTCTCAGTGAGGGACCATAGGTAGTGGCGTTCAATCGCCGAACTATTGAATTGGTGTCAGGATCGCCTTGGGAAAAAAGATGAAAGGCACCCTCTTCATTGGTGGTATCAACCAGAATACTACCGGAGAGTTGTACAATCACCCCGGCGAGCGGGTCTGCACTCAGAGAGTCTTTAACCACTCCGGCAATGTCAATTTTGGGCTGTGCTAAAGCAGGTGCAAAGAAAAACCATGCTAGAATCGCTATACTCAATCGTTTAAACATACAGTGCTCCTTGGTGGGCAAATTTGGTGTAACTCAACGTATAGTAATAATCTACTATAATTTATTATAGTTATAGGGAAAATTTTCCACAAATTGATTTTTCGACGCTCTGAG
>SKJJ01000059.1 GCA_007115975.1 Chitinispirillum sp. | reverse complement strand
TTGATATGAACAGGGTTCATGTTTTTGATTGTGAGACGGGGGGGAGGATTTGAGGAAGCCCCCTATGGGTTCAGGGTGCAGGGTTCAGGGTGCAGGGTGCAGGGTGCAGGGCGACACTGCAGTTGCATTCCGCTCACACTGAGCGCTCCCGTCTTCGGGAGCAGTCGAAGTGTTCCTACTTTCCTGAGTAATTCCATAATTTACTTTGGAGGTTTTTTTTGGGTGCGCCAGCCCCTCGACACTCTCCTCCTTACAACCACCACTCCTCCAAAAATCACCATCACCATGGAGAGAGTGACAAACCAGTCACCATGACGGGAGTAAAAAGTAGAAAGCCGGATCAGGGGGATATCCTGTGTAAGAATAACCCGTTCATACAGTCCGGTTCTTGACAAAACTCTTCCCAGAGGATCCACACTCATACTGATACCGGAATTGGCAGACCGTGCCAGGGATATCCCATTTTCAACCGAACGGATCTGTGCCATGGCGGCATGCTGATACGGTCCTGACGAGCGGCCGAACCATCCGTCATTTGTCACATTCACCAGCAGATTTATTGAGCTGTCCAGACGTTTCTGAACAAATTCTGGATAGATGATTTCGTAACAGATATTTGGTGACACTCTTATTTTTTTATTTACCGCAAAGACCGTCTCCCCCGCACCTCTTCTGAAACCGGCACTCCCAAGATTGACTCTTGACAAAATTGGAAACTGTGCCTCAAACGGCATCGCTTCACTGAAAGGAACAAGCATTTTCTTATGGTACGGTTTGAGATCGGTGCTATCAGGTCTGATCAGGAATGCAGAGTTGTACACATGATATTTATGAGGTGAGTCCTCCGGTGGATAGTCCCAGTGCAGGGCACCAATTATAATTGGAACCGATGCTCGTGCGGCCCAGGATTGTACCGTTCTTCGGTGATCGGGCACTCTGTCGAGATAGCAGAGCAACGCACTCTCCGGAAGAATGATAAGATCGGGTCGCTGAGGCTCAACAACAGAGAGCATCGAATCGGTAACCGTAAACGCGGTATCAAGAGAACTCCTGTTCCAGTTAAACTGATCCATGTAGCTTTGCAGCTTTGTTACCCTTGCAGTATCTGCGCTGCTCAGATCGGTACCCGAAATTCTCAAAATCCCCCACACCGAAACAACAACAACAAAAGCAGCCAAGATACCTGCCCGGACTTTATTCTGAGAAACTTGTGCAGAACCGTTTTTTACAGCAACAAGCAGATCGTAAACAAGAGCATTTCCCATCACAATGATAAATGTCAGCCCCCAGACACCGGTAATGGACGAAAGCTGGGCAAGCGGCAGGAACCCTGCAGAACTATACCCAATAAGAGCCCACGGAAAAGAGATATCACTCAGTGTGCGGGAATAATCGACCAGAACCCACACAGCGGGAAAAATGTACAGGCATCCACGGGGCAACGTTGTTCTTAGTATTCTGAAGCTTAGAGCTGCCACAAAGTAAAACAGTCCAACGGCGATGCAGATCAGAAATGTCCCGATCAGAACAAGAACCCACAACCCCTCCGCAGTCACAAACCCAATCCAGTAGTACTGCCCCAAAGACATGAAAAAAAGATATATGGCTGTATGAAAAAGCGCTCTTCTGAGAGGTTTTCTGGTGACAAAGAACAGCAGCGGTACCAGTGCAAAGAACGACAGCAACGGAAACAGTGTAAACAGTGGGTGCCAAAAGCTGTTAAAGGGTGGTAATGCCAGTGAATAGAGCAACCCGCAGAGTGCCGGCAACCACCAGCGATTTGCACCAGTGTAGAACTGATCGATTTTTTTCAGTGTGTTTTGAACCATTTTTTTCCTCCGTAGAAAAAATACTCATTGTGCGCCGAAGAGGAGTATTGAATAGTATGTTTTTGCCCAAAAGTGGAGTCCCCCGAGAGAGAGAACTTTTCGGCAGGATAGTGATTGCAATCGTGATCTTTCTACGTTTGTAACAGCGGTTTGTTGCTGCATAGAAGTTAGGGTGCAAAATGGTTACTCTCTAATAGTAGTGAAATTTTGGATTGGGTGGAGAGCGGACTGGTTACCGCTCCCTCACACACCACCGTACGTGTGGTTTACCGCATACGGCGGTTGAGTATGGCGACCTTCAGGTCGCGAAGTCTATTGGTGTGAGGAACCCAAATTTCACCAGTTTCTTATTGGTTAATGAGTACTGTAACAAAGGATGCTGGGACATTCTCCATGCTGCCCCGTAAAGGGGACTTCTATTGAGATTGTACACCTTTTCCCCGAGTTTCCTCAGGTTGTTCCTGTTATTAAACCTTGTCCTCACAGCTTCCTTTTATCTCTGTATGGCCTTGGGTGAAGGTACCAGATTTCCGTTGCGTCTGTGGCGATATCCAAGGAACAGTGGTTCCCATGGTTCTCCCCATGCGCTTTTGTCTCGGTTAACCGCAATTTTAAGATGCTTTTCTATCCACGTGCACACCGATTTAAATACCCGTTGTGCAGCTGCAGAGCTCTTTACGTAGATATTGCAGTCATCGGGGTAGCGACAGAAGGAGAGACCGCGTTTCTCAAACTCTTTGTCAACCGCATCAAGGTAGATGTTTGATAAAAGAGGCGAGAGAGTGCCTCCTTGTGGCACACCTTTGTAACCTTTGGTTACAAGGCCGTCTTCAGCCACTCCTGAGAAGAGATACGTTCCTATCAGATGCAGTACCCTTTTATCGCGGATGACTTCACAGACTCGTCGCATGAGAATATCGTGGTTTACTTCGTCAAAGAATGATGCAAGATCAATATCTACGACCCAAGTTTTACCTTCTGCGATATATGAAGAACGCGTCATCTTTACCGCATCGTGTACACTTTTTCCGGGTCGAAACCCGTAGCAGTGTTCACTAAACAGCGGTTGAAAGTATTGTTGCAGACATTGGTTTATCGCCTGTTGGATCATCCTGTCCTCTAAGGTCTTGATTCCAAGCGGGCGACTTTTACCATTCCCTTTGGGGCTGTATACCCGTTTCACCGGTGACAGCTTATAGCTTCCGTTGGGGATTAAAACGAAGCAGTTCATCGAGGACGCAGAGCACAACGGGATCTCAACACGGTAGTACAGCTCAGAAGGAGATGGATAAAAACCATCTCACCAAAGCGATGATGGCGTGCAGGATGCATACGCGCAGATCGGTTGTGCAGAGGCTTTTGGGTCGTAATCCAACCCCCGGTTTTTTATCGGGGCATTCTTTGCTGTCCGTATTCATAACAAAACCCTTCGATCACCGTTTTTCTTGGCTTGTCCAAAGCTTTTTTACCACATAAGCGGTGTAATATTGTATACTACTAGGTACAAAATCTGACAATAACCGGCAACTTTTGCTCATCACAACACCATAGCTTTTATGAAAATTGCACCGATCGCAATAACCGGGGCCCTTTTTGGTCTTTCTGCAGGCATCACTTATGCCCTCATCTATGCAATTCTTCACACCCCCCTTGTCTCGATGTTTGTTGATCCTCCCAATGCCCGCAAGGTGCATACTATACCGATACCACGTATCGGCGGGCTGGCAATCACCGGTTCGGTGATGCTGATGCTTCTGCTCTGGAATATCCTCTCTACAACCCCCTTTTTTCCACCCATTGAGTTCCATTTTTCCTGTGCCATATTACTTTCCGCGGTGATACTGGGGGTATTTGGTTTTTTTGATGATTCGAAATTTGTGAATATGAAGGTGCGCCACAAGTTACTGGCCGTTATACTTCTTGCAGTTGCGACGGTCTATCTGTTTGGCATTCATCCAGGTGAAATTGCACTGTTTAACATTGTGGTAGTGCCGGAGTTCTGGAGTAAAATCATCGCCGTATTGTGGATAATCGGACTTGTTAATGCCTTTAATCTCGTGGATGGGCTTGATGGACTTGCCGGGACGGTTACCGTTGTCTCTTTTGCCGGTATCTTCATTCTGGGGCAATTAAGCGGTAATCCAGAGGCTGCCATCTTCAGCCTTGTCACTGCAGGGGCAACGGTTGGTTTTCTGTTTCATAACACTCCGCCGGCAAAGATTTTTATGGGAGATACGGGCTCTCTTTTTCTGGGTTTTACCATAGCCCTACTTACCCTCCACATTGCCCCCGGGGTACCCCATGGAAAAGTTCCGCTGGTGCTGCCGCTTCTGGCGGGTATACCGGTGTTGGAAGTGTTTGTCACCATAGTGAGGCGTTATTTCAGGGCAAATGAACTTAACCACTCCCTTAAAACAGTTGTAAAGTTCATAGTTACCGCTGATTGTAACCACATTCATCACCGGTTTCTCTTCAGGGGTTTCTCTCATCTGGAGACATGTGTGCTGGTGGGGGTTTTAGCTGCCACCATGGTGGCTGGGGCAATTGCAGTCTACCTCTCTCCGGTCTGGTTGTCGGTGATGGTCGCACTTTACCTGATTCTTCCTGTCTCTGTTGCACTGTACAGGCTTGGTTTTGGGGGGCGCTTCAGAGTGGCTCTTAATTTGGGCAAAAGCAACTCGGGTGATTATGACAAACCGGAATTTATAGGCGTAATAGATTCGGATGGAAAACTGTATGAGTATCTGCGCAGACAGCGTACGAACGGATATGTGTTTGTTCTCTTGTCAAGTCAAAAGGACCTGCCGGCTATAGCGGGGCAGTTAAGGGCCGCAGTTGTGCGTAACACCTCTGTTCTCACCGAGATGGCTGCAAGGGTTGCAATGGAGCTGTCCACCATACATGGATTCTCCAGAGTGCCTTTTGATGGCTCATCGAGAGAGTCTCTCAAGATCATCTCCAATCTCAGGACATCTGCAGAGGAGCTTGAGGGGATACAGAAGATAGTAAAAGGCTTTACGTCATCAATGGAGTAATCCTGGGACACTGAATTGAAACAGCACTTAAATAGTTTCTTTTCAGAATGGAGATGGGAGAAAGATCCGTCATTCCTGCGAAGGGGGCTGGGTCATGTACCGATTGAATACGTAGGTTGCGCTCACACTGAGTCCCGATTTTACATCGGGATTCCGATTGGCCGTATCGAAGTGCCTGTGCTGAGCTTGTCGAAGTGCTCCTAACGGTTCAGAATAAGGGATTAGAAACCCTTCGACTAGGAGCTCAGGGTGAGCGGAACATCGATATCATCAAAATAAACGTATTATGACCCAGCCCCGAAGGCAGGGATCCACCATGTCTTGACTTTTCAGATGGATACCCGATAAAACAACTCGGTGTGACGACACGGATGGTATTCTGAACAGGTCTTAAATACACGAGGTGCTATGAAGATAAAGAGAAATATCTGTAAAGAGCGGTGTCTTGTCTGCTGCAGGGAAGAGACGATCAGTTCCCGGCACATAGCGCTGCTGATCTCAGCGGGCTATGAAGTGGAGGTCGTGCGTTCCCGGCTTGATGCGATGCGGGCATTTATGGCAAGAAAGCACAGCCTGCTCCTCATTGAATCGCTTTTTCTGCCGGCTCATGCACAACGCCTGATTCAGCTCTTCAAACTGGCGCATCGCACCCCTGCAGTTCTGTACCTTGCACCTGAGATCTCAAATGTCTTTACCTATCTGTACAACGAAACATTGACCTCAGGCGAGTTTGTGGAAACACCGGTCGCCCATAAGGAGCTGGCATTGGGCATAAAGAGAGTTTCCCAGCGCTTAAAGGTGACCGGGCGCAAACTGTTTTTGTATGATCTGCTGATTTTTTGCACCCTTGGGTTGCCAATCGGGGTGGTGCTGTTGGTGCTGCTGCTGTTACGGTAGTAGCAAGGATCGGCCACGCTCTTTGTGCAGGCGCCCCATAGCCGGCACGACCAGGGGTTCAGGAGTTTTGTACCTCTTCACCCAATCGCTCCCTGATAGAAAAACCGTTGCCGGTTTCCTGGGAGTGGGTTATCATCTCCCCCACAAGGCCGATTGAAAAGATCTGTATACCCATGATCATCGACCCCAGAGAGAGGATCATGAGCGGGCGGATACGCATCTGCTGGGTAATGATCCATTCGATTCCGAAATAGCCGATAACACTGAGGCCTGCGAGCATAAAGAGCAACCCTATTAAACCGAAAAAGTGGAGCGGTTTGGTGAGATACCGGCGCAAAAAGAGCAGGGTTATCATATCCATAAGCCCGTTAAACATTCTTCCGGCGCCGAATTTTGATTTGCCGAATTTACGGGGGTGATGGGGGACGGGGATTTCGGTAACCGCATAGCCGTCCCAGAATGCAAGAGCGGGGAGGTAGCGATGTCGCTCGCCGTAGATTCGAAGCGACTTGGCAGCATCTGATTTGTACGCTTTGAAGCCACAGTTGAAATCGTGCAGTTTAATTCCGCTTACCAGAGAAGTCATGGAGTTCCAGACTTTTGAGGGCATGGTTTTGGAGATGGGGTCGTGGCGCACCTTTTTCCATCCGCTCACAAGATCCCACCCGCTTTCGAGTTTTGTGATCATATCGGGAATAGCTTCAGGGTCATCCTGAAGATCGCCATCCATGGTGATGATATACTCTCCCCTGGCGAACTGAATACCAGCACTCAAGGCGGCAGATTTTCCGTAATTTCTGGAGAATCGGTATGCTTTGACAATTGACCCGTAGGTGTTATGGAGTTTTTTGATCTCATTAAATGAATCATCGGTACTGCCGTCATCCACAAATATCACCTCATAGCTTTGCCCTGTGTGGCTAAGTGCTTGGGTTATGGCTTTGATCAGGGGTGAGAGGCTCTCTTGTTCGTTGTAGAGAGGGATTACAATCGATATGTCCATCAGTTACCTTTCGGGAGAGTGGAGCTTGTCAGTAATGAAAAATACACCACCGAGGGTACTGGCCGCAATGCCTACCAGTGAGGCTAAAAAACCCATGATGAAAGCGGCTTCAAGCTGAAATCCGGCAAGGGCAAAAAGTGTGCCTCCAAAGGCCTCTCTGGTGCCAAATGGCAGTGGTATGGTCATAAGCATTGCAATTACCGGCACAAAGATAAAGAAATAGTGAATGTTGCCCATTGTTACGAGTCCTATGCTCCCTGCGGTAAGTGCGTAAACGATAATCCTTGAAAACTGAATGCACAAAGAGAGTGTGCAGACATTGAACAGCAGCCTAAAATCACGGGCATCGATGAGAATCTCTGAAACAATCTGTTCAACAGGGAGTCGTTTCAAAAAAGGTGCGGTAGCTGTTATGCGGAAAAAAATGTCTTGCAGTGGCTTGAGGGTAAGAAAGAGCATTATTCCGGCAAACAGCATAAAGGTGGCAAAGAGGGCCACAACTGCACTGGTAACACCTGTTCCATCGAGTGCCCCTTTTCTTAAAAGTACAATGCTGCCGGCCATTGCAAAACCGCACAGAGCCCACAGTCCGGCGAAGCGATCGAGAAAGGTGGCTGCAAAACCTGCCATCCCTTTTCCGTCGCGGGATCGAATGGAGGAGACCTTTACAATATCTCCAACAATGCCCCCTACCATGAAATTGTTGAAAAACATCCCTATAAAATAGAGCTTAAAAGTTCGTGAAAAGGGGAGGGGGATACCCCTGTTTGAGAGTAGAATCCGCCACTGTATGACACCCAGCCAGATGCTTAAAAAGAAGATTCCAAGTGCAAGTATGAGCCATGATGGTCTGGCACTGCTGAGGGTTTCAACAATGGTATCCCACCCAAGACGGTTAATCAGAAATGCTATTACCAGAAAAGTGGTTAGAAATTTCAAAACAGTAAAGGCTGTTTTTCTCTTTTTGCGCTGTTTTTCAGTCACGTTCCCTTTTACCTCTGAAACTGAGAAAATAGTCCGAACAATCGCAGGAACAAGGTGCCGGCGATTGTGTATACTGGTGCTGAGGCAGGTACCCCTTCTTGTTCGGAGCAGGCCAACTCTTTATTGTTGTCCGAGCGAACTGTTAGTAACATCTGCCAAATTCCCGTTAGTGGGGCACTATCAAAGTTTTCAGGTTGCCTGTCCCTGGAATGATAATTATTAGTTTTTGGTACTGTTATAGTATTACGATATAGAAAAATAGTAAATACTGGCCATTAACGGATAGGTTTCTGGGACAATTCCCCGATTGAGCTGTTGGAGAGTCGGCTGCAGGAGTTTTTTTTGATGCCAACAGTGTGGCAAAAAGATAGAATTGGGTACAATACGCAGTATCGCGAGTGAGTACTATTGCTTGTGCAGGTTTATGAATTTATCTTAATCTCTGTGTAGAAAAAAGATAACCAGTTCCTGCGGGTTGCAAACTGGAGCGTGTGTGAAGTTGGTAAAGCTCACAGCACCACAGAATAGCTGGACGCAATTGATGCAAAACCAAACGGTATCTCTCAACAACAAGAGCGCTAATGAAAATTCTCGCCTTTAGTCAGGTGTTTCCACGTTATCAGGGTGATACTACTGCTCCTTTTCTGCTCCAATGGTGTGAGGCACTCCACCGGGAAAATTTTGAAGTGACGATGGTGGTTCCTCACGCAGCAGGACTTTCGCTCCACGAGACCTGGGAGAATGTCACTATCCGGCGCTTTCGTTATGGCCGTGACACACAGGAAGTTCTCTGTTACACCAATGAGATGCACAATGTGGCCTTTAGATCACTTCGCGCTTTTTTTCGGCTGCTGGTCTACCTGTGGTCGGCCTTTTGGGCAGTGAGAACTCAGCTGCGCTCCCAAAAGTATGATCGGTTGGTAGTTCACTGGGGGATTCCATCAGGAGTTGTGGCTTTGGCGCTGCGTATCACCACCGGGCAGCGGTACACAATCATCTCACACGGAACAGATATCCGACTCTATAGCAAATTAGGCCCTCTGAAAAGGGTTTTTCGCCCAATCTGGTCCATGGCAGAGAAGAGGTTTACCGTCTCAAACTTTTTAGAGCGAACTCTTGGGATGGAGTGCACGGTGCTTCCCATGCCCCTTTCAGAGCAGTATGAGTCACCAAGAGTCCCCCCGCGTGATGATTCACTCTTTCGCATTCTCTATGTGGGAAGGCTCAGTGAACAGAAACGGGTCGCCATGATCATTGAGGCATTAATGGTACGCCCCATTCCCCACAACTGGCGACTTGGAATAGTTGGTGACGGTGCAACAAAATCCACTCTGCAGCAATTATCTGCACCCATTGCTGCTCATATTGAATGGTATGATCCCGTTTCCCCCCAGGAGCTTCCTGTGCACTATGGTGGCGCAGATGTGATGATTTTACCATCGGTAAATGAAGGTTTTGGGCTGGTACTGGTGGAAGCGATGGCGTACGGTTGTTATCTTCTGGGAGCTGATTCTGGTGCCATTCCTGAAATTATCACCGACGATTCGGTGGGACTGTTGTTCAGTACGGTTCAGCAAATGAGGGACTGTATCGATACATGTGCCCGATCGCATCTCTCTGCGCAAAAAAGCAGTGCTCATTTTACCGCCAGGTACGCTCCGTCCCGCATTGCTGCACAGTGGGCAGCTGCATTGGGGAGTGGGTCATGAAACGACTGATCTCCATACTCATCAAAGCAGCTCTCTCCCTGGTGATTCTCGGATGGTTCATTCGTACGTTTAACATAACAGCTGCGGTGTTTGACCTGTCGCAGTTTCAGTGGCAATGGAGTTGGGTGCCGCTTGTTTGTGGTGTGATTCAGGTCACTGTTCAGGCTGTTCGCTGGCGTGTGCTCTACGGGGGCGGAGCAGTGCCACGGTTACAGGAGTTTATCCGGTTTACGCTTATTGGCTACTTTTTCGGTACTCTTCTTCCGTGGAGCCTTGGGGGTGATGCTGTCAAGGCCGTTGCCTTTGGTAAACGACACAACGGGATGCTCAATTCTTCAATGGCTGTTCTCTTTGGGCGGATATTTGGAATAACAGCGCTACTTTTTCTGTTCTGGGGTTCCTATGTAGTCGTTGATTACCCTGTGGCGAAGCCGGTGCTTTTGGTTATGGCATTATTGACACTTGCAGCTACGGGCGGATTGATTCTGGTTTTTAAATCTTCTGGTGTTATAGTGAAACTGGTACCCAAAACATCCAGAATTCATCGTGTGCTCAACTATCTGCAAACAGTTCCAACTTCCCGATGGATACAGGGAGCACTGCTTTCAGTGGTCAATCAGCTTGCAATGTTTCTGCTTATCTATAGTTCTCTGAAATTGGTTGGTGCCGCAGTAACGATGCCCATGATTTTTCTCTACGCTCCACTCACGACGCTTCTGCTGTTTCTTCCGGTCTCTTTTTCCGGGCTTGGCATACGGGAAGCATCACTCACCTACTTTTTGGCCCCCTTTCAAGGAGTTACTTCCGAATTAGTGGTGCAGGCAAGCATGGTGAATTATGTAGTTCTTCTTTTGTTGGCGCTCACTGGAGGAGCTTTGTTTCTGTTGCTGGGCTCGGCAGCAAAAAATGGTAGTCTTGTGAGGTGCCGTTTTTCCGGCAGTGACCAATGATGCCGGCAATATGGCTACAGGCAGCACCTTGTAAGAGATACTGTTTGGCCTGAATGCAGGATGATTAGTGCGAGACTCCTGATTTAAGAATCGTTTTTGCTGTAGCTGTGGTGCGATAATTTTACGTAAGCTAAAAGTGCGGCGGGACAAAAGCTTGTGGGAATAAAACGCAGAGGGGCGAGGAGGGGTGCCCGGGGATTGCATAAACCAAGTGAAAAGGCTCGGTTTACAACCCTGCAAAAATCGGATTGTAAAAGGGTTGAGTGTGTGCAGTAAAACTTGACCCGCAAGCCTTGACGTAACAGTTATGGGCTATGCCCCCCGGCACACTCTTGTGTACACTACAGCTGTTTATGAACGGAATCCAAAATTCCATTCACAAATTTCCCCGAATCCTCTGAGCCGAAGGTTTTTGCAATCTCTACCGCTTCATCGATTACCACTTTGAAGGGGACCTGGGGAAAGAAACGCAACTCAGCAACAGCTATTCTTAGGACATTGCGGTCAATTGTTGCCATTCGTTTCAGTTCCCAGTTTTGAGCCTTGCTGGTCAGAACCTCATCGATTGTATCAGTTTGTTGAAGAACTTTTTGAACCAGTTCCCTGGCGTACTTTTTAACCTCAGAAGAGCGCTGTTGAGAGTCTGCTATCTGATCAAGCATCGTGTACCACTGATTGGTACTGCCGACCTCACATGCATAAAGGGTATACAACGCCAGTTCACGGCTTTTGTGTCTGGTTCCGGTACTTTCATTAGCAAAAGATTGCTGTTGGTTGTCTGCCATGGTTTATTATCTGCACTTGTTATTTAGGTGTATAATTAAATGATGAATTCCCGTATGGTACTGTGTTATGAGTGCAATTGCAACGCTTCCATTTTCCGGAAAGCTCCCTTTGGATAATGCCGCCGGGCAAGGGTGTGCGTGGCGAACAGTATCAGTATTCTCTCCAAAAGGCACTTATAACGGACTTGCCATTTGGCTGGAATGCAGGAGAATTCAGGGAGCCCTCTTTGGTGGTGTGCCGGAGATCAATTGCTTTACAAAAACAACCCCTTTTGAATTACTGACTGCTGCCTGCAGGTTTACAGAACAAAAATGATTTATTGTTAGGAACTTACATTTTAGACAGCAGGTCTGCCATCTCGATTGCTCCCAGTGCGGCATCCCATCCTTTGTTACCGGATTTGGTTCCTGCACGTTCAATTGCCTGTTCGATGGTATCAGTTGTAAGGATACCAAAAATGACCGGAACGTTTTCATCAAGGCTGACTTTTGCAATACCTTTGGTGACTTCACCAGAGACGTATTCAAAATGTGGAGTAGCGCCTCTTATTACGGTGCCAAGACAGATAACGGCATCAAAGTTTTTGGAGCGAACCAGTTTCTGGGCAGCAAGAGGGATCTCAAAAGCACCCGGCACCCATACTACGGTGATTTCGGCAGGGTCGGCCTGATGTCTTACAAGACAATCAAGGGCTCCCTCGAGCAGTTTTCTTGTTATCAGTTCGTTGAAACGGGAAGCAACGATCCCGAACCGTTTTCCGCTGCCGCTGAGCACTCCTTCAATTACGGTTGACATATAAATCCTCCTTCGAGAAAATGGCCGAGTTTTTCTTTTTTGGTTGAAAGGTATTTTTCATTTTCATTGCAGGGTTCTATTTCAATGGGAACTCTCTGGACCACTTCCAGCCCATATCCTTCCAGTCCCACTATTTTTCTTGGATTGTTGGTCATGAGCTTGATCTTTTTTATACCAAGATCGGCAAGTATCTGTGCACCTATCCCATAATCCCTGAGGTCGGGAGCAAAACCAAGGTGCTCATTGGCTTCAACGGTGTCCATCCCCTGGTCCTGAAGCGAATAGGCTCTTAATTTATTGACAAGGCCGATACCTCTCCCCTCCTGGCGAAGGTAGAGAATGGCCCCCCCGTGCTTTTCTATTTGGGTCATTGCGTATTGGAGCTGTTTTCCGCAGTCACACCGCACAGATCCAAGAAGATCTCCTGTAAAGCATTCGGAGTGTACCCTGACCAGTGTCGGTTGGTCCGGGTCAATATCCCCTTTTTTGAGAACTATATGAACGGCTTTTGAAATATGCTCCTCATAGGCGATAATCTCAAAAGTGCCAAATCGGGTCGGCATGTTGGATTCTGATGTTCGGGCAACAAATTTATCGTGTGCTGTGCGGTATCGTATCAGGTCTGCAACAGAGATTACTTTAAGGTTGTGCTCCTTGGCGAAATCGGTAAGCTGGGGCATACGTGCCATGGTTCCGTCATCGTTCATGATTTCGCATATCACCCCGGAAGGGTTCAGTCCCGCAAGGCGTGCCAGATCAACGGATGCCTCAGTCTGGCCGCTTCGAACAAGAACTCCTCCCTCGCGTGCACGGATTGGAAACATATGTCCTGGTTTGACAAAGTCGGTTGGTTTACTTGTTGGATCCACGAGTTTAAGGACTGTTTGTGAGCGGTCTGCAGCACTGATGCCGGTAGTGGTTTTCTCCCTGGCTTCAACCGAAACGGTGAACGCTGTTTCAAACATTGATGTATTGTGGGTAACCATCAGAGGTATCTCAAGTTGATCAAGGCGATTACCCTCCATTGAGATGCAGATGAGACCTCTTCCGTGTTTTGCCATGAAATTGATCTTTTCAGGGGTGCATTTTTCAGAGGCAAATGCAAGATCTCCCTCATTTTCCCTGTCTTCATCATCCACAATTATGACCAGTTTGCCACTACGGTAGTCATCAATGATCTGTTCAATCTCTTTAAAACTTTTCAAAATCCGTACCTTTCCATCTGTTTGAGCAAAGAGTTGTTAGTGCTGGGCGGGACATTTGGTGATTTTTTCTCTGCTGAGACCATGTGGCAGATATACCGGGCAAGGACATCACACTCGATATTTACCGGCTCA
This sequence comes from Chitinispirillum sp., assembly GCA_007115975.1. Classification (GTDB taxonomy): domain Bacteria; phylum Fibrobacterota; class Chitinivibrionia; order Chitinivibrionales; family Chitinispirillaceae; genus Chitinispirillum. The sequence goes on along the minus strand of SKJJ01000059.1, from coordinate 19,799 downwards.
CCCTGTTTTTTTTCAATCATAGTAGTCTCTTTGAGCGTATGGGGAATCAGGGAAATTGTTATAAGATTGTCGTTGGTGTGTGCTATGGTGAGGCTGATTCCATCGATTGAGACCGATCCCTTTTCTGCCAGAAAACGGCTGAGTTGCCCGGGGACTTTAACTGTTCTCAGAAGAGCTATTCCCTCTTTGCGGTCGGACTCGATAACCCCCACACCGTCCACGTGCCCCAAAACCATGTGCCCGTCGAGCCGGCCATTGATTCTCAGGGCCCGTTCCATATTGACCTTGCAGCCACGCTGGGGAGTGCTCAGTGTGGTGCGTTGAAGAGTCTCTTTAACTGCGGTAAACACCAAGGCCCCCTTGTCCGTTTGTTTGACAACGGTAAGGCAGGCGCCGTCAATGGCAACTGAAGCGCCAATGGTTGTTTCAAACGGAAGCCGCTGCGGCTGCACTGTTAACTCTATACTGGTTGAGGAGCCGGTAACAGCGGTGATGGTTCCAGTTGTTTCGATAAGGCCGGTAAACATAGGCAACGTTGCTCTTTGATTAAATGGGACTATACGGTACAAAAAATAGTTTAAGGCGGTTACGGAGTGTAGTACGAAAGAATGCGGTATAAAATTGAGGGAAATGGTGGTTTGGGGATGGGTTGAAAACAGTTGAACGTGGTATAACGGCAAGACCCGTCCCCTTGTTTGGTGTAATGCAAATGAAAATTGACTGTGTGTCACTATCGTTATAACCGGTGAAAATGCCACTCCTCCACTCCCCTGGCACGGGGTACGGTTTCCCGGGAGTAGAAAAGTGAGCGGAGCATGACACAATCCCTGCCTTGGCACCGCCGCGCCAATGACCAAACCTGCTCAGCTCAACACCGGTTTTCCGGTTATCATTATATCAGAGCCAAAAACCAGGTGCTCTGTATTTTCAAGCGTGATACATTTGTCTATGCTGAGCCCGGAAGAGAAAAGAAGCCCCTCTTTTCCCCTTCCCAGGATTTTGTTTCCATAAAAAAGATAGATCCGGTTAACCAGTCCCGCTTGGAGAAAAAGGGAGCCGAGTCGCTGCCCACCTTCAATAAGTATGCTGCTGAGGTGCTGCTGATGCGCCATTGCCACGAATGAGTGGAGGCTCCGGAGGGGATCTTTTTCGCCTGTATGCCACAGCTCCACCCCATCTGATGAAGTCTCTATGCGTTGTTCACCTCCCCGCAAGACTACAACACTTCTGACTTGTGATGCATTGCGAATAAAAAAGGAGTTGGCGGGAAGGGTCTCATCCGGGGAGAAGACGATTCTTGCAGGGAAGAATGTTTTTTCACATCGTGCAGTAAGTTTTGGGTCATCCATCTGTAGAGTGGTGATACCAACCCCGACAGCTGCATGCCGTTTGCGTAAAAGCTGGACAAATTCACGGGATTGTGAAGAGGTAATCCACTTGGAATCACCCTTGTAATCGGCAATTTTACCATCAAGGGTAAGGGCGAGTTTAAGGGTGATCCAAGCTTTTTTTTGGGTGATATCCCACAGAAAATCTTCATTTAGCCGTGTAGCTTCAGTTGCCAACAGTCCGACATTGACCTCGATACCCTCATTTTGAAGTATTTTTATGCTCTTGCCTTGAACGAGCGGATTTGGATCCTCCATTGCGACAAATACCCTTTTTATTCCGTGGGAGATAATGGAGTCAATACAGGGGCTGGTGCGTCCGTGATGGCAGCAGGGTTCGAGAGTAACGTACAATGTGCTGCCACGGGCGTTGTCTCCGGCTTGGTGGAGTGCAACGATTTCGGCGTGCTTGCCGCCGCACTTCTCTGTAGCACCATGTGCTATCACCCTGTTGTGGCTGACAATTACAGCACCAACAGCGGGATTGGGGAAGGTGGTGCCCTTCGCTTCATGGGCCATATCAAGTGCTTTTTGCATGAAAAATAGGTGTTTTTCTGAATCACTCATGTTTTTTCCCTCTTTTGCCGATACAATAATAAAATAGGTCAGGCTCATTGAAATTGGGGTGTGTTATTGGTGATTACGATAGCGGAAAGTATTTTACATAGCTATGAAAACGATTGATACCAGGCAGCAGTTATTGATACATCTTGCATCAGGCGGTGATTCTTCAGCTTTTTTGACCCTGTTCTCAGGACATTTAAGAGCTTCTGCAATTGCGTTAAGAAACCAGGGCAAACCATTTTCTGAGATTGCGCAGATTATGTTTCCCATGTGCAAAAAGCTCTATGGGCGTTTTGTCGGGCAGCGAACAGAAGATGTAGATGAGTGGTTTTGTTCCAACTGGCAAGGGCAGACCGGTGATCCGTTATTTGAGAGGTTTGCAGAACAAAAAGAGCTGGAAGAGTTTGAGCACGGGCTTGAGATCTGTTTGCAAAGAGAGCAGAGCAGGTTCAAGGCAGAACAGAAAAAAGGGCGTAATGGTCAATTGGTAAAAGTTCCGGGCAGAACAAAGAGCGTGCTTGTCCTCACGGGAGCAATCGCTTTTTTACTTGTTCTAGTGTTCAATGCGATGGTTTTTACAAACACAAGCATTGAGATCTCTTTTTCCAGAAATGGCGCTGCAAAAAAAGCGGTTGTGCCCGGAGCTTTTCTTGAGCAGTTGATAGGGGATATAACGGGCTACACCCCCGAAGTTGAAGTTGAGGTTGAGGAGAGTACAGGGGGGGGAGATGCAGACGTTGATGATTCTTTATCTGCCCGCACCGAGGTGACCGATGAGCATGCTCAAACCGAAGTGCAGGGAAGTGACCGGTAACACTCTTGAGTCTGAAATTATAAGGTGTATCTGAAAAAAGCTGGCCTGGGATTCGAAAGATATTGACATAGTTAGAATTTTGTGGTATAAATGTATGGTAGCACTTTTTATTTTGCAAGCCTGATTGTTGGAACCAGAGATAGGCAGCTCTTTAATTTTGTATAGATAAACTTATGAGAAAAACTGTTTTTATATCATTACTGCTGCTGTTGAGCATACCGTCTTATGGCCAGGTAAATGAGTATATTCTTCAGGCCGGGGATGTTATCTCGATTACGGTTGTAGAACATCCTGAATTTTCGGGCAGGCACAAGATTCGTCCGGATGGAAGGATTAATTATCCGGTAATCGGTGAGGTTGACGCAGCGACAACCACTCCTGCTCAGCTGGTTAAAATAATGCAGGGCAAACTCGCTTCCTATGTTAATAATCCGGTGGTCTCTATCTCCATTGAATCATACTATGCAAACAAGATTTATATCATTGGTAATGTGAGGAAGACCGGTGAGTACAATATATATGAGCCAATTGATATATTGAAAGCAATAGCCATGAGCGGTGGCTTACAGAAAAGCAGGGGTTCGGATCTCAAGATCATCCGCAGTGATGGTGCAATTATAGATATAGCGAGAAATGAGCTCTGGGGTTCAGGAACAACCAGAGAGATGAATCAGTTTATGCTCTACCCCGGTGACACAATGTTTGTTCCGGACTCTTTTTCGATCCCCTGGGGATTGATCTCCACCATTCTTGGAATAGTGAATCTTACCTTAACCATAACATTGAGAATTGACAGGATGTCTCAGTAAACAAAACCCGGCACATAGTACACCTGAAAAAAAATATTCATCAATGAGTGATCCAATATTTATCTCCATCGGCGGTGGCAAAGGCGGCATAGGCAAAAGCACCATTGCGGCCAATATAGGAGCCATGCTCGCACAGCAGGGCCATTCGGTGGGGTTTATCGATGCGGATCTTGGCGGCGCCAATCTTCACCTGTGTCTTGGTGTTAAACGGCCTGCTCTGGGGCTGCAGGATTTTATCTGCGGCAATAAAAAAAATCTTCACGAAGTGGCGTTGGAGACGGCGGTAAAGGGAACGTGGCTTGTAAGCGGTGCAAGTGATTTTCTTGAACTGTCTAATCCCAACTATGCTCAAAAGCAGAAAATCCTCAATCATCTGAGAAAAATGAGTGCCGATTATGTCATTGTCGATCTGGGAGCAGGAAGTGACTTCAATGTAACTGATTTTTTTGCAGCCTTTACCAACAGTATTGTTGTTATTGACGGGCTACCGCTTTCAATTGAGAATGCGTATGGTTTTCTGAAAAGCGGTATTGTCAGAGGGTTACTGCGGTTGTTTCCGGGGAGAAGGGATATTCAAAATGCCATACGCTCTTTGACTAACCCCAAATCACCAAGGGGTTCGGTTACTATTGATGAACTTTTGATTCTGCTCGCAAAAGATTTTCCTTCTGAGGCAAGGGTGATGAAGGAGTGGCTCCGTGGCAGGAAGACCTTTCTTATTGTGAATATGGTGAGGGAAAAAGAGGACATAAAGGTTGGAGAACGGTTTTCAATGATTGTAAAAAAGTATCTTTCTATCAAGTTGTATTATATTGGGTATGTGGCTTTTTCCCATGAGGTTCGCGCTGCGGCAAAAGCGATGAAACCGGTCGTGCTCAATCCTCAGGGAGCATCTGCCGGATGTTTTGAATCAATAACCAGAAATCTTGTTAACCTTACACGGAATTGACTACTGCGTTATGAGCTATCTTTTGCACTGGAATCTTAAGGAAAAACCATTTGAGGAGCTGTGTGATACACGCTTTTTCTTTGAAAGCGAGGATCACCGGGAAGCCCTTGACAGGATGCTCTATATTGTAAACGACTGGAACATGAATATGGGTTTGCTGACCGGAGAAGTAGGGTCCGGAAAGACCATAACCAAAAATGTGCTCTCCAACTCTCTTAACCGACATAGTTTTGAGGTGATAAGCTTTGACAACTCATCATTTCAGTTTACCGATATTCTCTACGATATTGTACACAGAATTACTTTCCGTGACCCACGACTGGCATTGATGGAGAGTGATATTCCTCAAAGAAATGACAAGTATGCTTTAACCAGCTATTTAAAAAAACAGCTTGAGACACTCTTTTTCGAGGAGAAAAGACATCTTGTAATTGTTCTTGATGAGGCGCAGCAGATAGAGGATGGAGTACTTGATGAGATAAAGAACCTTACCAATATCGGCTCGGGCAATGAAAATTATATGACCATATTTGTTGTGGGGCAACCTGAACTGAGGGAAAAAATCAGGCGTCTTCCCCAGGTCGATCAGAGAATTTTTTTGCGCTTTCACCTTAACAATCTCGACTACAACGGGACCGTCAATTATATCCAGCACCGGTTGCGCGTGGCAGGAATGGAACAGACAACTATTTTCACCAGCCTTGCTCTGGAGCTGATTTTTCGTTGTACCGGCGGTGTGCCAAGAATGGTTAACCGCATCTGTAAAATAGCTCTTCAGTTCGGATTTGCCCAAAATCTGGATGAAATCAGAAAAGAAGATTTAGAGCTCATTTTGGAAGATATGCAGGAACAGTATCGATGAGCAAGAAAAGAAAATTCAGTCTGGGTGATATAATCAAAAAAATCAACGAGGGGAAAACTTCTCATGATCAGGATGATACGGTACACGGTCAAAGGGATCATGGCGATGAGCAGAGAGGATTTCAGAAATCAGTTTCAGATCCCGTTAAAAAGCCCCAGTTGTACGCTGATGATCTCCCTTCCCAGCCCGATTATTCCAGATCCGGGCCCAAATATTTCCCCAATGAACCATTGCAACAAAACAAGTTGCAGAAGTCAGATTCCAGGGGTACCGCTGATGCCCAAACTGCAAGTGACAGCGGGACCGAAAAAGCAACGGTAAGGGAAAGTGAACCGGAAAAAGCGCTCACCCAGCCGCCTGCACCGGCAACCCTGCCGTTAAGTACTGATGAGGGTGAGGAAGAGGAGTTTGACATTGGCAAGTATTTGTCTGTCATTTTCAGGAGAAAGTATATCATAGCAGCAGTTGTTTTTCTAATGGCACTGCACTCCGGCTACTCCTATTTGACCAGCACCAGGCACTACACAGCACATGCACGGTTACTGTTTCGGCCCGAGGACAAAGATGTTTTTAGCGCTAACCAGGGATCATTTACTCTGTTTCGCAGCCGGGACAGGATGTTTTACACACATCTGGATCTGCTTAAGTCAAGTTCCGTACTGACTATGGTATCTGAAAATCTTCAGAAAAAAGTAAGCCCCTCCTATATGAGTTCGTTTATATCGGTGAGGCGCAGAAGTGTTGATGGGCAAACAACCGATATGATTGATATGAGTTTCAGGCACTCCGATTCCCGTCTTGCAGCGGATGTTCTCAACGAGTTGTGCCGTACCTATATCGACTACCGAAGAGATGTTGACTCAAGAGAAGCGACAAGGATGATCGTGAGGCTGGAGGCCCAGGTCAATAGCCTTCAGACCGATCTGTCAAAAAAAGAGGACCGGCTGCGGATATTTAAGGAAGACAATCAGATGGCGGCGCTTTCAAGTGAAACCAATCTGGTTGTATCAAAACTTGCAGATATGGAACTTGCGCTTCAAACAACACGACTTCAAATCTCTGAAAACAGAGAACGGATGGTTGCGCTGCAGTCCCAGATGAGTCAGCAGGAGACAGAAGTGGTTCAGTCAATGACTTATCAGAAGCCCTTTCAGCGCAGGCTTGAAGAGCTTGAACTTCAGCTGAGCTCTCTTTTGGCCAAGCATAGTCCGGAGCATTTCAGGGTTGTAACGGTTATGCAGCAGATAGAGAACATTAAAGATGTTGCTGCAAATGAGATTACCCGAAAATCAACAAGTGAAACCCGGGTTACCAATCCCATTCGGCAATCACTGTTGCAAAATTACATTTATGCAACGATTGAGCGATCATCGCTTGACACAAGAAGAAGTACACAGGAGCAGATAATTGAAAGATTAAACGGTGAGCTTCTGCTATTGCCCCAGATGCAGCAGACATACGCAAATCTGCATCGTGACACTGAAAGCACTCTGCAGACGCTTAACCTGATGAGAACAAGACTCGAAGAGGCAAAAATAAGACGGGACAGCCAGGAGTCGGATCTTTCGGTGCTGGAGTACGCTCAGGAACCACGGCGCTCAGTGTCTGATTATAAACTCAATAAGGTGTTTGTCAACATATTGATCGGGCTGATTTTTGGAATATGTATTGCCTTTCTAATAGAATATCTGGATCAGAGCATAAAGGACCCCTCTCAAATGGAACGGGATATTGGAGTTCCTCTTTTGGGAATCGTTCCGTTTATTGAAGCAGAAAAGGCGTTGGTGGAAAATTCCGATGAAATAACAAAGAACGTACTTGAACCATTCAGAGCGCTTCGTGCCAATATCAATCATCTTATTGATGCCAATAAACTGAAGACCTTTATGGTGTGCAGTGCTGTTAAGGGTGAGGGCAAGACCACTCTGGCTGCAAATCTGGCGATCACCTTTGCAATGGATGGAAAAAAGGTGATTTTGATAGATGCTGATCTGAGGCGCTCTCAACTGCATCAGCTTTTTGCCATAGAAAAAGAGAACGGGCTGAGTGATTATCTTATGTCACAAACTGAGCTGGGTGCAATTCTTAAAAAGACAACATATGAAAACTTGTCTGTGATCACCTCCGGTAACAGACCATCAAATCCCGCAGAGCTGATAGGGACAGTGAAATTCACACAATTGATACGTGAACTGCGGGGTGAGGCTGATATCGTTCTGTTTGATTCTCCGGCGCTATTACCAGTGAGCGACTCACTTATTATGGCACCAAAGATGGACAGTTGCCTGTTTGTGGCACGAGTACTGTGGACTCCTGTCAAAGCTGCCAAACAGGCTAAAATTCAGCTCTCAAGAATCGGCACAAAAATTTTCGGCGGTATCCTCAACGGCGTCTCTTCCTCAAAGGGATATTACCCCTACTACGGGTATTACGGCTATTACTCCTACAAATACTCCTATGAAGCAGAGACGCCGGAGCCTTTTTCAATTCGAAAAATCGGCCTTTACACCGAGAACTTTATACGACAAAACCTTAAGAACCTGATCTACTCCATTCCAATGCGCCTCGCAAAAGCGGGCAGTAGTATCAGGGATATTGGTAAAAAGGGACTGTTTTATCTGTTGTCAGCGATTCTTATCGCTCTTTTTGCCCTGAATGTGTGGTTTAGCAGTCGAGAGGATGAAGGCGGCAACGAAAAAATCAGATACATCGGCCCTCTTCCGGGTGAAACATCAGCGCATACGCAGGAAAAGGGTGAGGTGCTACTTCATTACGATACACAAGAGTCAACTGAGAGTGATGATCAATACCAGTTTTAATCAGAGTCATGGGGGGTAGGGAATACAATGGCCAGACGGTACAAATTCAAACTTACAGCAGTTGTACTACACACGACACTCATTGCCGGAATAATCTGGCAGGCTCTTGCTTTTTCCCGCACGGTCTTTCCTGCCCTTAACATTTCACAGGTGGATACCCACAAGGTTATGGTGAGTGGTAATGTCAGACGGCCCGGAGTTTACAAAGTCCCTCACGGTACAACGGAATTTGAGCTTCTGCATGCTGCGGGGATAAGAAATAATTCCGACCTTGCCTCTTTCTCTCTTGTAAGCCGAGTCTCGGAAAACGGCATTTTGCAGGTAAATGCACTTGAGGCCCCTGTGGGGTTGAGAAACGAGCCTGTTGTGCGGGTGGAGTTTTTCCTTGGTGAAATAACACTTGTCAGTCGTGACGGCCGGGTGCTGCCTCAGGCAGAGGGGGTTATGCTCAGTGAAGGAGACCGTGTTCAGACAGAGGCCGCATCACAGGCAGAACTTTCAATTGGCACCGAAGCAAGAGTTAATCTCGATAACTTCTCTGAAGTGGTGATCGATAAAATCGCAGTGGGTGATGGTGACCGGCCACAGATAGAACTGTTTCAAAGATCAGGGTTATGCTGGTATAAGATAGCGCTCACTGAGAAGAGAGAATCCTACGTGATCACTACCCCTTTTGCTGAACTAACCGTTGGTGGAACCGGTGCTGATTTCTTTGTTTCCATACGGGGTGACCACCTTGTGATAAACAATATGGATGGCCTTATTTACCTGGAAAGGCTTGATGGAAGTGAGGCGATAAATATAATCTCCGGACAGATGGTAACAATATACGAAGACGGTCGCCCTTTTCAGATTACCGGTATCAGAGGTGAAGATGATGTGAGCGGACGGTTTACTCCCATCGAAGAGGAGAGGAGGCGGTACATGACCAGAAACATGCCACTGAACGTTCTCTTCTGCGGCCTTCCACACACCTTTTTTATGATAAGTACACAATTTGAAACCGGCACGGTTAATGTGGTACCAATACCCCCCTCACTTATAGTCGAACAGTTTGTACACGGCTTCTCAACTCTTGATGAAGCATTTCTTTATGGCGGACCGATGTTGGTAAGTATTCTGATTGAAAAGGTGTTAAATATCCAGATACCTAAGTATGTGGTGATGAACAGAAGTGATATTATGCGTACAGCAGCTGCTCTGGGTGGATTAGAAGTGTACCTCGATCCTGTGGCTGCTTCTGAACTTAATCTCCCTTCCGGGGAGAGCAAGCTTAATCAGGAACAACTGGCACTGTTTGTCTCTCCGGAGATATCGGGATATGAAGACAGCAAAAGGCGCCAGATCGCTGTGTTCAGAAATCTCTTTGAGGGATTAAGGAAGGAGAATATTGTGATTACTGCACTGCTTGCAGACCAGCTTATAACAAATATTGAAACAAATTTCATCCCATCGGATATTATGAATCAGTATAGCCGATTCAGAGAAAGGCCGGCATGGGCGTTTCTTCATCACGATCTTCCAGTTACATCGATTCAGAGAAGAAACAAGACCTGTTATGAGCCTCAGTTGGAGTTGTCAAGAAATCTGTTTTGAACAGTGAGGGGATAAACTGCTATGAAAGTACTGGTGATTGGTTGCGGTGGTCAACTGGGTTCTGATTTTACCACTCTCTGCAAAAAGGGAGGTCACGATGTAACCGCTCTGGATTATCCGCAGGTGGATATAACCGATCAAAAACAACTGCTGCCAATCGTTACATCCTGTGCACCGCAAGTTATCGTGAACTGCGCTGCATTTACAAACGTGGATCTTTGTGAAACGCAGGAACACCTGGCTTTTGAACTCAATGCATCCGGTCCGCGCAATCTTGCGCTGTGTGCACAGCAAACCGATTCCCTTTTGGTTCATTTCAGCACCGATTACGTTTTTGACGGATTGGGGTCAAGGCCGTATACTGAAAACGATCAACCTTCACCTGCAACCGCTTACGGCAGATCAAAACTACAAGGTGAAAAGAACATAGCAGATATCTTGGATAACCACATGATCTTCAGGATTGCCTGGTTATACGGAAATAATGGCTCGAATTTTGTAAAGACAATACGAAGAGCGGCTTTAAAGAATAAAGATCTTAACCAGCCACTTAACGTTGTAGCTGATCAGATTGGCACTCCAACCTGGACGGTGGATGTGTGCAAACAGGTACTAACAATCATGAAAGGTGATCAACGGGGGATTTTTCATTGTACAAGCGAAGGCGAATGCAGTTGGTATGACTTTGCCGTTGAAATTCTAAAGGCCGCTTCCATACCTGTTGAGGTGAAGCCCTGTACCACGGATCAATTCCCAAGACCTGCTCAGCGGCCCCCTTTCAGTGTCCTGAAAAATGAGAGACTTCAGGAGCTGGGTAAAAACACTATGCCGCAATGGGTCGATGGGTTTATAAAATTTCTACAATCTGAAAATAGAACCAAAGGAGAGATAGCGCAATGAAAACAGTTCTGGTTACAGGTGGAGCAGGTTTTATCGGATCAAATTTTATCCGGCATATACTGGAAAGCAGAGATGACTGCACTATCGTTAATCTTGATGCCCTTACCTACGCAGGTAATCCCGATAACCTTGCCGACATTGCAGATAACAACCACTATAGATTCGAGCATGGAGATATCTGCAACAGAGAGACGGTTGAAAAGCTTTTTGCAGACTACAATTTTGATATAGTGGTTCATTTCGCTGCTGAATCTCATGTAGACAGAAGTATCGACGGGCCGGACCGCTTTGTACTTACCAACGTTCTGGGGACGCAGATTCTGCTCCAGGCTGCAAAACTGGCCTGGAACGGATCGTTTGACAGCAAAAGATTTGTTCACGTCTCTACCGATGAGGTGTATGGATCGTTGGGTCCGGAAGGATTTTTCACCGAAGAGACACCGCTTGCTCCCAACAGCCCCTACTCGGCAAGCAAGGCAGGAAGTGACCTGCTTGTACGCTCATATTTTGAAACATTCGGATTTCCTGCCATCATCACCCGCTGCTCTAATAACTACGGGCCATTGCAGTATCCTGAAAAACTGATCCCTCTTATGATTTCAAATGCCATGAACGATAAACCGCTGCCGGTTTATGGAGATGGATTAAATGTGAGGGACTGGCTCTATGTGGTCGATCACTGCAAAGCAGTGGAAACCGTTATGCTCAAGGGGAGCCCGGGTGAGGTATATAATATCGGGGGAAATAACGAGAAACAAAATATTTGGATTGTCAAAACTATTTTGCAGGAACTTGGCAAACCTGAATCTCTTATAAAGTTTGTTGATGACAGGCTTGGTCATGACAGACGATATGCCATTGATGCCTCAAAGATAAAAAAGGACCTGGGTTGGAGCCCTGCGGTTTCGTTTGAGGATGGGATAAAGATGACGATTGAGTGGTACAAGTCAAATGCGTGGTGGTGGGGAAAGCTGATTAACTAGGGTTCAGGCGCTTGGCTTTTAGGTCAGCTCTTGTTTCCTTTAAATGAACAATGAACACTGAAAATGTCATCTGTTTTTTGGCTGTTTTGACAACAGTGTAAAGGATTCGGCCGATCTCTTCTGCATCGCAGAAGAGCCTTGAAACCATTTGTTCGTCAAAATAATTTGTCTCTTTCAAAAGTTTTAACCATTACTGCGTTTCCAGACACTCTTTAGGCAATATAGACATTTTAAATGCCGCAATCTGTTTTTGAAAATGCCCCTCTTGCCTCAAAAACATCTGCCCCGATAGATGTTTTCCGCAACGGAGCAGTTGTTTTGAAAGAACGTATTCTGTATGTTTGTTAATGAACCATTTATATGGCATTCACTATCCTATTTTCAAATGAAAATGTCTTTTCATAAACAGCAGCACTCATTCACAACCTTGTGAACCATGAACAATGAACCTCAGGTTGCCCTGACGGAGACTTTTTTATGCAGCCTCTCCACCTGAAGGCAAAATGCTTCGATTCTTGATTCCAGTACCTGCGGAAAAGGATTGCCATCACTTTCAATTGTTAAAAATGGCAGGGTCTTTATCGCCTCATTTATGTGGCCGTTTCCTATAATCTTTTTATCCAGTAGTTTCTTGTTTTCCACCGTTGCCTCCGCAGACAAAACACCCTCCACAACTCTGGTGGGCATGCAGGCAAACGGACCTATCTGAATTGCACCGTGGGTTGAGTGAAGAATATCCCTGAAAAAACTTCCTGCAACCAGTATCGCTTCACCCGTGAGACGCGGGTCAAAGAAATGCTTTCCGTATTCAATTATCTCCTTTATATTGGTCATTTCGTGGAGATATAATCCGGATTTTTGAAAAATATCTTTGATCTTTTTCTCAAAGCGGTGCTGGAGAAACACCCTGGCCTTGAACTCCAGATGAGCTTTTATTCCGAATTCGGCTTGAAATATCCCCTTCTTCACATTGTGGTCACAGTATTCCAGCCACTCCAGAATCGGAGCTTTTCTTACAATGATTTCTCTGTTCGCAAGTCTTTGTATGAGATCCTGGGAGGAGAAGTTATCCTTGCGAACGAATATTTCTCCCAAAAGGGATATCACTTTGGCCTCAGAGAGAGGGTATTTTGTTGGTATTGCTGCAAGGTTTTTTGCAGTACTTTGAAGTTGACTGTAAAGACTTGTGGCGTTCCCTGTTTTGAACAAAGAGACGATTTTGTTCCATTCAGAAGAAAAGATCTCCATTGCGTGCTCTTTTTTCTTTGCCAAAACCAGAACAGCATTTTTTATATCCTCCATGCAGTCTGCCACAATAATTGCCTTGATCACATTGAGCGCATCCTTTACTGCTAAACCAGCGTAACCGTTTTCGTTTGTCATCGAAAGAAGAGCAACATCGGGAATGCGAAGTTTTTTCACAAGCCCGCTGATAAAGATGTTGTACTGGGTAAGCCTGCAGTTGCCACCGCTTGTTGGCATGAAATAGACCAGATATTCATCATTGCTGTTGTTTTGAATATAATTGAGAAGCCCGCCTGTGGTTAAAATCAGAGGCAGACACTCTTTACATGAACTGTGTCCTTTCCCCAGTTTGAGGACCTCGCTGGTATATACAGGAGTGCTCGATGCCCGTATTCCGGCACCGGTAAAAGTGGCGGCAATGAGTTCACTGGAGAGATCACCCATGGATGGGAAAAGAAGATGAACCCGGGGGTCGCGCAAATCAACTGTGGTTCCGTCTCCCGACACAAAAAACGGGGAGTTTTCGTCGAATGTTATTTTTGCAGGAGAAAAAGCATCTGTTTTGGTTTGCGGTCTGCTGATTGTTCTGTATGAATCTACTATATCAAGAAAAGCGTCAATTCTGGTGTCGACCCCTGCATCAGCGGTGTGGCTGTCGAGTTCAAGGGTGAGTGATGGTTTTGTTTTCATGATGTCGCGGAAATAGCCGGTAAGAAACGAGTCGGGGCCACAACTGAAATTGGTTATGTAAACAGCAAAAAGCCGATGGTTTGCTGCAACCATCTTTGCTGCCTTCATAAGGTTCTGTCCAATAGCCCAGTTCATATCCATGGGACAAATTTCCTCTTCAAAGGGGAGAAAATCATAGGGGACTATGGTTACTCCTCTGGTAGAAAACTTGCCCGGTATCCCCAGGTTGCCCTCCTCTGCAAACGCATTGTAGGGCCGTCCAAAAAGTACAACTGCAATTTTTTCCGGGTCACTTTCAAGCTCCTGTAAAACCTCTTTACCCCTCTTTTTCATAGAAAAGCAGGTCTCCCTGTAGGCTGCTACGGCACTTTCATAAGCAGTTAAACCCTGTTGTCCGCTGAAACCACACTCCAGTGCAATGGTGATAAATACCACAGCTTGAGAATCGTAACCCTGGGAGAAATCAAGCACGGGAGAGATCAGTTTAGTCTGGGCGATCATATCCTTAAAAGCACTCTTCAAATAGTATGGCTCACTTTGCAGCAGAAGACAGGTACACTGATGTTCCCGTCTTCTGGTGGGTGCGTTCTCTACAAACAGTTCAACGACTTTTGGTAAAAAGAGATAGTCGGGCCTCTCCTGCAGAAGACTGTATAACGCTCCATGGGCGATATCCGCCGGATAGCAGTACGATGACCGTTTGCGCTTTATCCCTTCGGGATTAATATCGGGAGATAACAGCACTTTCAATCCAAGTTCAGAGAAGAAGGTAGAATAGAGAGGATACAACATATTGGTAAGAAATGAGCGATTTATTCCAATAGTTTTTTCCTTGTTTGGCTGTGCGGGTAAGGCACGGTGAAAGATTAAATTCTGTCTTTGGGTAACAAGGTCGTGCCTGTTTTTATCGTGGTGTAACTTGTAGATCTGATTGTAATACCTGTTGCACGCTCCGCCAAAAGGATATTTCACTCCTTCAACAATAAGGTTGTTGATTTCACATTTCCTGTCGCATTTTTCCTGCCCACCTTTGCAGATGAATTTTTTGCCCTGTATCAGCTCCCTGTTATAAAGAGCCTGGAGGTCATAGTGCTCCTTTTTCAGCAGCCCGCAACTGATCCGTTTTTTGACCTCAATAGCTACTCCGAACGCCCCCATCAGGCCTGGTTCCGGTGGCACGATGATTGGTTTGCCTATCAGGTTTGCCATTGCCAGCGGCACAGCCCTGTTGTAGCACACTCCTCCCTGCATAAAAATTTTCTCTCCACAGGGTCGCTGCCCTTTAACCCTGTTTACATAATTCATACAGATGGAGTATACGAGCCCGGCGATAATGTCCTGGGTTGAAATCCCCTCGTGAGAGGCGGTTTTAATGTCTGAAGAGATAAAGGCTGCACATTGATCATTGAAGTTCGGAGGGTTTTTACTCTTCAGGGCAATGGACTCTATCTCTTTGTATCCTGTTTTAAGCGTCTCCCCGGCCGACTCTTCGAGAAAAGAACCGGTTCCTGCCGAACATGCTTCATTCATGGCATAATCGGATGCCACTCCATTGGTAAGATAGGTGTACTTGGCATCCTGGCCCCCGATTTCAAAAATGGTGGTTACCCCCTCATCAAAAAAAGCAGATGCTGCGGCATGCGCTATAATTTCATTTATGACAGCTTGAGTGCCGGCGTGCAGTCCTGCAATCTGCCTGCCTGATCCGGTAGTACCAAGGCCTATAATGGAAACAGGCACACCGATCTGCTCCCATAGTGCTCTGTAACACTCCCTTGATGCATTGACCGGAGCACCATTGGTTCGCCTATAGACACTGGCAACAACCTGGCTGTCACTGCTGCGAATTGCAACTGCTTTTGTGGTGGTTGAGCCAACGTCCAGACCAACAATGAGCTTATCTGCAGGCTTTGCTTTACCGGTCTCCATACTTTTAAACTGAACCAAAGGTTCTCCCCTGCTTATGGGGGGTAGTGTATCAAAGGAGATGAGATCCTTTTTAAAGAGATTGTCTGCCTGGATCCGTATCGGCGTTCTCTGTTTTAGTGCATACCAGGCGGCTCCCACTGCCTCAAAGGAGTCTGCAAATTCAGGGATAATCAACTTTTCCACTTTCTGCCCCACCATATTCATTATAACGGTGTTGTTTGTTATCCCTCCGGTAGCAATGATTCTCTTGGCGGGTATTTTTTCCAGAAGATCGAGAATTTTTTCCGTGATCATTCTGCATAACCCTGCAGTTACTCTCCCAATCGGGATCCCCTTATTCAAAGCGTGTGTGCAATCGCTTTTACAAAAAACAGAACAGCGCCCCGATACGCCAAATATTTCAGCATCATTGGCTAAAGCAACTGCCTGATCTATCGATATATCCATTCGTCTGATCTGCTGAAGAAAAAAATCACCAGTACCTGAAGCACACTTGTTCCCGGTTTCAACAGAGCAGATCATCCCTTCCCGGTCAAGTGTATAGACCATGAAATTTTCTGCACCCAGTGTTGCAACGGCCCCTGAATCTTCGTATAACCCCTTTGATTTCATGTAATTAAGGGCATATTCGACAGACTCGGCTTCCGTTATGGATGAAGCATTGATCAGGTTTCTGAATTTTCTTCCGGTAAGCATCACAAAATTAAAAGAGTTCACATCGAGTTGGGATAGCAGGCTTTCGAACACCCTTCGGGGGTCACCATCGTGAACCCGGCTTACTCTGTTGGTAATAGTGGCACCCTCTGGTGTCTCTGTCATTGCAACGGCATTTATGGTGGATGCTCCAAAGCAGATTCCAAGTGATCGTACCGGCATAAGTCTCCCTGACAGGTTTTAAAGTGGATTTGCGCCAACGATGGGGTAATTGCAAGGAGTATGCCAAAAAAGATGTGGGGAATGGGGGTGTTGGAGTGAAGTGGTATTTCTAAAATGGGAATTTGTTTCTGTTTTGGGTATTGTTTCCGGCGCTGAAAGGGCGGGACCCTTGAGCCCCAGCCGTTCTTAAAACCCCAAATCGTGCTTAAAGAGGTCCGCCGATCTTTATACCGCCGGATCAAAATTGCCTGAAATCACCAAGCTCAATTATCCTGCTGCTTCGGGTTGTATCAGGAGCAACTTTCTGCTTTGCGCGGACACCTCTGTCCCAGGAGATCTCAAATGTTTCACTATCAACAACATAGAACAGAGAGCTTTCCTGAGGATTGAGGCTCATGAGACGAAATGCATCATTCTCCAGATCCACACTCTCCTCATAAACAAGGCCCCTGTGAACGGTACTGATGGTGTGAGTTCCCCGGGGCATCAAACCGATTGCCCAAAACTCCTCAACCGGAACGTGGTGCGGTGCACTGACTGTTCCTAAAACCAGTTCCAAAGATATGTTGTAACCGACGTTATAACAACCTGTTACGACAATGAGCTTTGTGGTGAGCCACCATTTTCCGCTGTACCACTCCTCTTTTGAAAAGAGAAAGGCGTAATCGGCTCTTCCGTTACCGTTGAAATCTCCGCGTACATAGGCTGGGTGATTGTGACTATCTCTTGTAATATCATAGTAATAGAGCTCATCACTGTAGAGTGATAGTGCAGGGGTTGCGTACCCATAGACCCGATTTTCAATGAGCATTGCGACCGTATGGGGAATGCTTAGGTAGGTGTCGATATACACCGTTGTTTCCTGTACCGTTACAGTAGTTGGCAGCTCATAGAGACATCCGGACAAGATAACTGCAACGGCAAGGGTGAGAATACCAGTTTTTACTCTCATTTTTTGCTCCCGTTAGAGGGTGAGAAGGTGTGCTTAGGGGAATATGGCTATGCATACAGTGTGCCAAAAACGTAACACGCTGATATATGAAAAGATATAAGGTGTGTGATAATAAGAAATGAGACGGTTTTCGGGAAAATATTCCCGGTGTGCTATATGATCAAAGACCAGTAATTAGGCTGCAACTCTATTTTAATCAACGTTTAACGGTGATATGCTTCGGAGCGGGAAGATGTTCCCGGTGTAGGTGGCCGGCCTGAAGAGGCCCGATGATGAGACACTCCGGATGGGATATCCATACATCACAGCGCTGCCCGCGGGGGTCCCGGTGTTCAAACACCGGGTTATAAAGGGACCATCCCTTGGGAATTAGGAGGTGCGGCGGTATACATATGCTGCTGTCTTGCTATCAAACATAAAGAGCCTGTTTGACCTCTTGTCAGCCTCATCTATTCGTGTCTGAGGGCCTCGACAGGGTTCATTTCCGAGGCCTTTTTGGACGGGTACCATCCGAAAAAAACACCCACTGCAAAGGAGAACCCGAATCCAAGAAGTACCGACCACCAGGAGACCGCTGCAGGCAGATTGATAATGCTGGAGACCCCCCATGCAACAACAAACCCCAGGATCATTCCTAAGATTCCGCCAACGCAGGACAACGTAATTGCTTCTATAAGAAACTGTGTTCTGATATCGCTTCGTTTTGCCCCAATAGCTTTTCTGATACCGATCTCACGGATGCGTTCAGAGACCGAAACCAGCATGATATTCATTATACCTATTCCACCCACAACCAAAGAGAGTGATGTTACCCCGATCATCAGAGCGAACACCCCGGAAGTGAGCGTGCGGTAGGTGTCGAGCAGCTGCTCTGCTGTGTTGATTGAAAAATCATCCTCCTGTGCAGGCGTAAGTCCCCGTCTGCGGCGGAGCAGCTCACGGATCTGCATGGTTGTCTGGTCGATACGATCGGGGTCCGGTGGTTGCACTACTATGGTTACCGATTCATCGCCGATAGCGGTTATGGGGCCTGAGAAAAGTTTTATATAGGTAGTGACTGGAATGATTGCAATGTTGTCCTGATCAGCGCCAAAAACAGCACCCCTCTCCTGAAGCACAGCAATCACCTCAAATCTGCGCTGCCCTATAATTATTCTGCTGCCAAGAGGGTCTGCGGAGGGAAACAGTTCCCGGGCAACAGTTGAACCGATCATCACCACCTGCCTGCTCTGTGTCAGATCAATTTCAAGCATCTGCCTACCGGAGGCTACGTCGATTTGGGCAATGAGCTGATAATCGGCAGTGGTGCCGGTCACCTCTACTCCCATAAGATCGATTGCTCCCCTGCGTACCATTCTCGAAGAAGAGAGCATGGGGGCAACCCTTATCTGCGTACCAGTGTGACGGTCAACCGCATGTGCATCTTCCATGGTGAGATTTTGCCTTCTCCTCATCTCTGTGATCTCATCCCTGGTCATGGTCCACGGGAACTTTTGAACGTAAAGAGTATTGGTGCCAAGCACTGCAAGCTGGTCTGCGACCACGGAGTTTAATCCATCAATAAGAGCAAGCATGCCAATGACAGTCATGACCCCGATCATCACCCCAACAGTCGTAAGGATTGACCGCAGTTTATGTGCCCCTATAGAACTGCCTGAAAGTTTCACCGATTCAACAATGTTCATTTTCAGGCCGTTTCATCACGTTCTATTCTGCCGTCTTTGAGTCTGATAAACCTTTTTGCATGCATTCCTACTTTTTGATCATGTGTAATAAGTATGATGGTCTTCCCTTCTGAGAACAGCTCATCAAACAGAGTTAAAACCTGCTCGCCCGTATCACTGTCAAGATTACCCGTGGGTTCATCGGCAAGTATCAGCGGTGGGGTATTTACAAGAGCTCGGGCAATAGCCACACGCTGCCGTTCCCCACCGGATAATTCCGATGGCTTGTGCAGAAGCCGCTCCGATAAGCCTACCCTTTGGAGCGAGGCTGTAGCGATCTTTTTTCTTATGGGTGGGGGGATTCCAGCGTAAAGCATGGGAAGACTCACATTCTCAAGAGCGCTTAGCGAGGCAAGGAGATTGAATGTCTGAAAAACAAAACCGATCGTGCGGTTTCGTACAGCTGCAAGCTGATCATCACTCATTTTGCTCACCGGGAGATCATTGAGGATGTACTCTCCCCGTTCTGGTTTGTCCAGACACCCGATTATGTTCATCAGGGTTGATTTACCTGAACCGGAAGGGCCCATAATGGATAGATATTCATTGTTATGTATGCTGAGACTGACCTCATTTAGCGCAGAAACTTCACCACTGCCCATTGTATAAATTTTTGATATGGTATCGATTTTTATCAGCATTGTAGTATGCCTATTCTGACTTAATTGTGTAAAGTTAAAAAATGAGTACCACAGCTCT